>NZ_JBEPOZ010000022.1:0-80518 GCF_040547005.1 Arthrobacter sp. UYCu712 | reverse complement strand
TCCTTCTGGGCCGCCGCGGACCAGATGACCCGCGGGTTCATCATCGGCGCCACCGCCGGCCGCACCACCCTGACCGGCGAAGGCCTGCAGCACGCGGACGGGCACTCCCCCATGCTGGCGGCAACCAACCCGGCCGTCGTCACGTACGACCCGGCATACGGCTATGAGATCGGCGTCATCATGCGCGACGGCCTCAACCGCATGTACGGTCCCGGCGCAGCCGGAACAGACACTGCCGACAACGACCCGTCGCGGAACGTGATGTACTACATCACGGTCTACAACGAGCCGATCATTCAGCCGCCGGCACCCGCGGAGCTCGACGTCGAGGGCATCATCAAGGGCATCTACCTGCTCGCACCGGCCAAGATCGACGGCCCGCGCACGCAGATCCTTGCCTCGGGGGTGTCCGTCCCCTGGGCCCTCGAAGCCCAGCGGGTCCTCGCCGAGGACTGGGGCGTCTCAGCCGATGTCTGGTCCGTGACCTCCTGGACCGAACTGCGCCGCGACGCCATGGCCGCCGAGGAAGACTCCTTCCTCAACCCCGGCCAGCCCGCCCGCGTCCCGTTCGTGACCCAGCAGCTCGCCGGCGCCACCGGTCCGATCGTGGCAGTCACGGACTACATGAAGGCCGTACCGGACCAGATCCGCCAGTTCCTGCCGAACGAGTTCGCCTCGCTCGGCGCTGACGGGTTCGGCTTCTCGGACACCCGCGCCGCGGCACGCCGCTTCTTCAAGAACGACATCCACTCGGTTGTGGTCCGTTCCCTTCAGATGCTGGCACGCCGGGGCGAAGTGGATGCCCAGGCGCCTGCCCAGGCCATCGAGAAGTACCGCCTGCACAACGTCAACGCCGGCACCACCGGCAACGCGGGCGGCGACTCCTAACCGCGCTCCAGCGCAAGAGCGAACGTTCGACGGCGGTTCCCACCGGAAGGTGGGGGCCGCCGTCGTCGTTTCCCCGGCTTGACCTGGCCCGTGACATGGGACCGCGACCCAAGACTGTGATTTACGCCAAGGCGCGTTGTAGCCTTTGCACAAATGGAGCTTGGGCGGCGGGCACCGTATGCTCGATGCATGGCAGAGCCGATCACCACTCCCGCAAAACGCAAGCCGGCCTCGAAGGCGATGTCTCCGGAGAAGGTCGAGACGCTCAAGAAGCTCCGGGCAAACGTGGGCCAGCTGTCCACCACGACGCTGCGCCAGCTGGAGAAGTCACTGCCGTGGTACAGCCGGCTGAACTCCGACGAGCGCTCAGCCCTGGGAATGGTGGCCCAGAACGGCATTGCCGCGTTTGTCACCTGGTACGAGCGTCCCAGCTCGCCGTCGTGGATCCTTTCCGACGTCTTCGGCACCGCACCCACCGAACTGACCCGCTCCATCAGCCTGCAGAAGGCCCTCCAGCTCATCCGGATCGTGGTTGAAGTGGTCGAGGACCAGGTCCCTGTGATCGCTCCGGAGGCGGACCAGTCCGCGTTGCGCGAGGCCGTGCTGCGCTACTCCCGCGAGGTCGCGTTTGCCGCCGCGGACGTCTACGCCCGCGCCGCGGAGTCCCGCGGCTCCTGGGACACCCGGCTGGAAGCGCTCATTGTCGATGCGATCCTGCGCGGCGAAAACACCGATGCCCTGCGGTCCCGGATTGCCGCCCTGGGCTGGAAGGCGCAGGAGCGGTTCACCGTCATGGTGGGGAATTCGCCGTCCGAGCCCAGTGCCAGCTATGTCAGCGAACTCCGCCGCACGGCCGGCCGCTTCGCGGAAGACGCGCTCGTGGGCATCCAGGGCGACCGGCTGATCCTGATCCTCGGCGGAGTCCACGACCGGGAGACGGCCTACCTGAAACTCAGCGAACTCTTCGCCCCGGGGCCCGTGGTGTACGGCGCCGAGGCGGGATCCCTGCTGGAGGCCAGCGGCTCCGCCCAGTCCGCCTTCGCCGGGCTGACCGCGGCCCGGGCCTGGCCGTCCGCACCGCGTCCCGTGGCGGCCGACGACCTCCTGCCGGAACGCGTGATCTCCGGCGACGACGCTGCCCGGCGCTCCCTCGTCAAGAACATCTACCGCCCGCTGCTCGCGGCCTCCAACGGGCTCGTCGAGACCCTGGGCGCCTACCTCGAACTGGGCCACTCGCTCGAAGCCACGGCCCGGGAACTCTTCGTCCATGCCAACACCGTCCGCTACCGGCTCAAGCGGGTATGCGACGTCACCGGCTGGGATCCGCTCCTGCCCCGGGAGGCCTTCGTGCTGCAGACGGCACTCGTCGTCGGACGTCTCTCGGCCCCGCCGAAGCCCGCCACGGAACGCCAACCATCCCGCAACAACTCCTAACCCGTTGTAGACTTCCTACAAACTGACCGTGTGAGCTTGGTGCATGAAAACACCATTGATCACGCAGTAATTTGGAAAGCTGGATACGTGCTTGCAATCGTCTGCCCTGGACAGGGCTCCCAGACCCCTGGTTTTCTGGCCCCTTGGCTGGAACTGCCACCCGTCGCGGGCCATTTGGCCTCCCTTAGCGAGATAGCAGGTATCGACCTCACCGCCCACGGCACCACCTCAGATGAAGAGACCATCAAGGACACCGCCGTTGCGCAGCCCTTGATTGTCGCTGCCGGACTGGTGGCCGCCAAGTCCCTGTTCGACGTCGAGCTCGGCACCCTTCCGGTGATCCTCGCCGGACACTCCGTCGGCGAAATCACGGCCTCGGCACTGGCCGGCGTCCTGACCGAGACGGAAGCCATGACGTTCGTCCGCGAACGCGCCAACGGCATGGCCACCGCCGCTGCTGCCACCCCCACCGGCATGAGCGCCGTCGTCGGCGGGGACCCCGCCGACGTCCTGGCAGCCATCGACGCGAGCGGCGCCACCGCGGCCAACGTCAACGGCGCCGGGCAGGTTGTCGCTGCCGGGACCCTGGACCAGCTCAAGGCCCTCGCGGAAAACCCGCCGGCGAAAGCCCGCGTCATTCCGTTGAAGGTGGCCGGCGCCTTCCACACCTCGCACATGTCCCCCGCTGTGGCGGCCCTGCAGGCCCTCCGACCTTCGCTCCACCCGCGGACGCCGCAGGTTCCCCTCCTGTCCAACTACGACGGCGCAGAGGTCACCGACGGCGCCGCCGCCGTCGACAGCCTGATCGCCCAGGTGTCCCGTCCCGTCCGCTGGGATCGCTGCATGGAGACCTTGGTCCGGCGCGGCGTGACTGGTGTGATTGAACTGGCCCCGGCCGGAACGCTTGCCGGACTGGCCAAGCGCGGCATGCCGGGAGTGAAGACCGTAACTGTCAAAACCCCGGACGACCTCACCGCCGCCCTGGCCCTATTCGCAGAACTGGAAGGACAGGCATGAGCGTTCCCACCTTGAAGCAGGCTCCGCTGCGGGAGAACACCCGCATCATGGGAGTTGGCGCCTACCGCCCCAGCGTGATCGTTACCAACGAGGATGTTTGCGAATGGATCGATTCCTCGGATGAGTGGATCCGCCAGCGCACCGGCATCATCACCCGGCACCGCGCCCCGGCCGACGTCAGCGTTATCGACATGGCCGAAGGCGCCGCTCGCGAGGCCTTGCAGAAGGCCGGGATCGAGGCCTCCCAGCTCGGCGCCGTGATCGTCTCCACGGTGACGCATCCCTACGCCACGCCGTCCGCCGCCGCGAGCCTCGCCGACCGGCTGGGCGCGACGCCCGCACCGGCCTTCGACATCTCGGCCGCCTGCGCCGGCTACTGCTACGGCATTGCCCAAGGCGATTCCCTGGTGCGCTCCGGCGCTGCCGACTACGTCCTGGTGGTCGGTGCGGAGAAGCTCTCTGACGTCATCGACAACACCGAACGGACCATCTCGTTCCTGCTCGGCGACGGCGCCGGCGCCGTTGTCATCGGCCCCTCGGACATCCCGGGCATCGGCCCATCGGTGTGGGGTTCGGACGGCAGCAAGTGGGACGCCATCGGCATGACCCACTCGATGCTGGACATGCGCGAGCTGGCACTGACCGGCAAGCGGAGCGCCGCCCTTACCGACGCAGAGGCCGCCGTCACGGACGCCGCGCTGTGGCCCACGCTCCGCCAGGACGGCCAGACGGTCTTCCGCTGGGCTGTCTGGGAAATGGCCAAGGTGGCCCAGCAGGCGCTGGACGCCGCCGGAATCACCGCCGACGACCTCGCGGCGTTCATTCCGCACCAGGCCAACATGCGGATCATCGATGAGATGGCCAAGAAACTGAAACTTCCCGAGACGGTCACGATCGCCCGGGACATCGCCGAAGCCGGCAACACCTCGGCTGCCTCCATCCCCCTGGCCACCCACCGTCTGCTCCAGGAAAACCCTGAGCTGAGCGGCGGGCTGGCACTGCAGATCGGCTTCGGTGCCGGACTGGTCTTCGGTGCCCAAGTGATCGTGCTTCCGTAAGCGCCCACCGCTCTCCCCTGAACTGAATACGTTCTTCCACAGCACGGATTCCCGCACCAAACCGAATTCTCGGTTTGAATCATTTCCGTCCCCGGTCGCCGGAACATCACCGGCAGCCGAGGACAACTACAAGAAAAGGAGCCATCAATGGCTAGCAACGAAGAGATCCTGGCCGGCCTGGCTGAAATCGTCAACGAAGAAACAGGCCTCGCCACGGAAGCCGTCGAAATAGACAAGTCCTTCACCGAGGACCTGGACATCGACTCCATCTCCATGATGACCATCGTCGTCAACGCCGAAGAGAAGTTCGGCGTGCGCATCCCGGACGAAGAGGTCAAGAACCTCAAGACCGTCGGCGACGCCGTCAGCTTCATCGCCAGCGCCCAAGCCTGATCCTGGCCGTATTGGCTCCCGCCGGCAACGGCTGAGATCCGTGACCGGTCCGGGGCGCTGCAGCAGCTCCCCGGGCCGGACCACTTTGCACCACCTTCGTGCCGCAGATTGTGCAGCACGAGTTCGCATGACCACAGAGTTTTCCCCAACGCAGGCCCCGGCAAATCGTCCTCGATTCCGGACTCGGCAGGCGCACCGACAGAGAGTGATCCCATGGCACGCAAAGTAGTCATTACCGGTCTGGGTGCCACCACACCCATTGGCGGCGATGTCCCCACGATGTGGAAGAACGCGCTGAAGGGCGTCTCCGGCGCGCGCACGCTCGAGGACGACTGGGTAGCCAAATACGAGCTGCCCGTGCACTTCGCTGCCCGCGCCTCCACCCCCGCCCTCGAGGTACTCAGCCGCGTTGAGGCCAGGCGCATGGACCCGTCCACGCAGTTCGGCGTCGTCGCGGCGCGCGAGGCCTGGGCCGACTCCGGCATCACCGAGATCGACCACGACCGTCTGGCCGTGGCCTTCGCCACCGGCATCGGCGGCGTCTGGACCCTGCTCGACGCGTGGGACACCCTGCGTGAAAAGGGACCCCGCCGGGTCCTGCCCATGACCGTGCCCATGCTGATGCCCAACGGCGTCGCCGCGGCCGTCAGCCTGGACCTGGGCGCCCGCGCCGGCGCCCACACCCCAGTCTCAGCCTGCGCGTCCGGCACCGAAGCCGTGCACATGGGACTTGACCTGATCCGTTCCGGCAAGGCCGACGTCGTCGTCTGCGGTGGCGCCGAAGCCGCCATCCACCCGATGCCGATCGCGGCGTTCGCCTCCATGCAGGCCCTCTCCCGCCGCAACGACGAGCCCGAGCGCGCCTCACGCCCCTACGACCTCGGCCGTGACGGCTTTGTCATGGGTGAAGGCGCCGGTGCCCTGGTGCTCGAAGCCGAGGAACACGCCTTGGCCCGTGGCGCCCGGATCTACGGCGAGCTCGCCGGCACCTCGGTGACGGCCGATGCATACCACATCACCGCCCCGGACCCCGAGGGCCTCGGCGCCACGCGGGCGCTCAAGGCAGCCATGTTCGACGGCCGTATCCAGGCCGAGGACGTGGTGCACGTCAACGCGCACGCCACCTCCACACCGGTAGGCGACAAGCCCGAGTACACGGCCCTCAGGGCTGCCCTGGGCTCCCAGCTGGACAGCGTGGCGGTCTCCGCGACCAAGTCCCAGATGGGCCACCTCCTGGGTGCCTCCGGTGCCGTGGAAGCCGTACTGACCGTCCTGGCGGTCTACGAGCGCAAGGCGCCCGTGACCATCAACCTGGAGAACCAGGATCCGGAAATCCCGCTCGACGTCGTCACGACCGCCCGCGACCTGCCCTCCGGCAGCATCGTGGCGCTCAGCAACTCCTTCGGCTTCGGCGGCCACAACGCCGTGATCGCGGTGCGGAGCATCTAGATCCCCCGTTCCCCCGCCGAGATGACAGATGGCGGCAATGTTCCTCGTGAACATTGCCGCCATCCGTCATTTGGCGAAGCTATGGAGTTTGGTGCGTGATTCTAACCTGCGGTGTTCTGGCCCGTGGTGTTCTAGCCGACCTGGTGGAGCCAGCGCACCGGGGCGCCTTCGGCGGCGTGCCGGAAGGGTTCGAGTTCCTCGTCCCAGGCTTCGCCAAGGGCGAGGGACAGCTCGTGGTAGACCGCGGAAGGGTCGCCGGCGCCGGATTCGTAGGCGTAGCGGATCCGGTCCTCGGAGACCATGATGTTGCCGTGCACGTCCGTGACGGCGTGGAAGATGCCGAGCTCAGGGGTGTGGGACCAACGTCCGCCGTCGACGCCCTGGCTGGGCTCCTCGGTGACTTCGTAGCGCAAATGCGCCCAGCCCCGAAGAGCGGACGCCAATTGAGCTCCCGTGCCCGGATTTCCGGTCCACGACAGCTCGGCCCGGAACATTCCGGGCGCAGCCGGCTGAGCGGTCCACTCAAGATCGGTCCGCTTGTCCACGACGGATCCTATGGCCCACTCAACGTGGGGGCACAGGGCCGTCGGGGCCGAGTGAACAAACAACACACCGCGGGTCAGTGCAACAGACATTCCATCCTCCATAGCTGTAGGTACGTCTTCCCCAACGACCTCTGCCTGGATGTCTGTCTGCTGCGCGGGTCCGTAGTTGTGCCGGTGGTCCCTGCCAGACTATTAAGATACTGCCCGGTTCCTGGGTGGACACTTGAGGCTGTTGAGCTTCAAGCAATACTTGAAAGTTGCCGGGCGTGACTCTTATTCTGCCGTACGCTACCTAATTACGCCAGTGAAATTCGGCGAGTCTTTTCCGGCGCGCCGTCCGGCGTCGCATGGACGTCTGCCGGCGGTGCAACGGATGCCGTCAAGCCCGGTGGTCACGCCCGCGGGTGGGCCTGCTGGTAGCTCTTCCGGAGTCGGTCGACGGACACGTGGGTGTAGATCTGCGTGGTGGCGAGGCTGTTGTGGCCCAGGATCTCCTGCACCGCACGGAGGTCCGCTCCGCCGTCCAACAGGTGCGTGGCGGCCGAGTGACGCAGGGCGTGCGGTCCGGTCGCTGAGGTGTCCCCAAGGGCCGCCAGGAGATCGTGGACGACGCTGCGGACCTGGCGCTGGTCCACCCTGTTTCCGCGGGCGCCGAGGAACAGCGCCGGGCCGGACGTTCCGGTCGCCAGAACAGGCCGGCCACGGCGGAGCCAATCGTCGACGGCGAGCGCGGCCGGGAGCCCGTATGGCACCGTGCGTTCCTTGTTGCCTTTGCCCAGCACCCGCAGGGTCCTTCGGTCCGGATCGAGGTCGTCGATGTCCAGCCCGGCCAGTTCCCCCACCCGGACACCGGTGGCATAGAGCAGCTCGACCATCGCCTTGTCGCGCAGCGGCATCGGTCCGCCGTCGGCGGCGGCCGCTCCGGCCCCTTCCACGAGCCGGAGGACCTGGCCTTGGTGCAGCACTCCGGGCAAGGACTTCTCGCGCTTAGGCGCCTTCAACCGCAGGGCCGGATCAACTTCGATCAGTTCCTCGCGTACCGCCCAGGCAGTGAAGGCCCGGGCCGTGGCCGAGCGGCGGCTTAAGGTGGCCCGCGACATGCCGGCTTCGCTCTGGGCGCCAAGCCAGCGACGCAGGGTACCGAGCTCCAGCCCGCGGAGATCCTCCACGCCTTCCGAGGCCGCGTGCGCCAGCAGGCTCCCGACGTCCGAAAGGTAGGCGCGCACCGTGTGGACCGATCGACCACGCTCCGCTTCCAGGTAGCGGGTGAAGCCCTCTGCGGCGGCGGCCAGCGCGGCCGGGATCTGCTGTGTAGACACGCCCCTACTCTCGCAGGAATGTCCCGGCAATCAAGAAGGCCGGCGGCGTGCCGCGGCTGTGCTCCATGGCCCGCGGCAACACCCGGTGCAGAACGGGGCATGGCTCAGCCTGCCTTCCCCGAGCGCTTCCAGCCGCCACGATGTGACTCTGCGAGGCCAATCAGGCCAAGCCGGCCGAGCCCGGCGCGGACGGAGTCAACGCTCAGCCCGGCCACCGCCGTGAGCTTCTCGATGGAGGTGGTGGTCCGCAGCGGTAGGGCGTCCAGGAGGATGAGGTCCTCCAGGGTCAGGCCGTCGTGGACTTCCACCCGTCCCGTTTTGTTCTCCGGAAGCGACTCCCCGCTGGGCGAAGCGAGCTCCGCGATCTCCCCGGCATCAGTGACGCAAACGGCCCCGCCTTCCCGCAGCAGCCTGTGGCAGCCCGCCGAATTGGCGCTGTGGACTGACCCGGGCACGGCCCCGACCGCCCTCCCCAGGGTCTCAGCGTGGTGCGCCGTGTTCAGGGCGCCCGACCTCCAGCGTGCCTCGACGACGACGGTGACGGACGCCAGGGCGGCGATGAGCCTGTTCCGCTGCAGGAAGCGGTACCGCGTGGGTGCCGAGCCCGGCGGGACCTCCGCAAGCACCGCCCCCTGGTCCGCAACGGCCCTCAGCAGGTCCTCGTTGCCGGCGGGGTAGAACCGGTCCACTCCCCCGGCCATCACGGCGATCGTGGGGTTGCCGCTGCCGCTGCCGCCAGCCAGGGCCGCCCGGTGGGCATGCGCATCGATGCCGTAGGCGCCGCCAGAGATGATCGTGAAGCCCCGTTGCGCCAAGGAATACGCAAGATCTCCGGTGACAGACGAGCCATAGGAGGTGCTGTCCCGCGAGCCGACCAAAGCTATGGCCTTCGCGGCTTGGGGCAGCTCCTGCTCGATACCCCGCCACCAGAGGCAGATCGGTTCCTGCAGGCCGAGGTCCGCGAGCTGTCGGGGCCACAGGTCATCCGACGGGCTAATCATCCGTCCGCCGAGCCGCTGCATGGTGGCCAGATCCCTGTCGGGTGCCAGATCAGGGATGCGGGGTGCCCAGCGGTTCCGGGCAGTCGCCAGTCCGGTCCAGCCGCCGCCAGAGCCGTTGTCCTGGAGCACCCGTGACATTTCCTGTTCAAGCTCCTGGCCCGCCGCCAGCTGGCCAGTGGCGATGCGCAGGGCGTCCTCCGCCCCGGCGACGTGCACGAGGGCCAGGCCCGCGGCATCCTGGGGTTCAAACAGTCGGGACAGTGCGGCCCGTGCCGTCCTTTCGTCCTCCATCATGGGTGTCCTTTCGCCAGGTGTTCCCGCCAAATGTTCGATATCCGTGTGTTCGATTTCCCGGAGCACTTCCCCTCCGGAGAGGGCCCGTGTGGCACTTCGCCCCTCAGACGGAGACTGCGGCCTGCCGCAGGCTGAGAGCCTGGCCGATGTCGTCGGCCTCGGGAATATTGCGCCCGGCCAGGTCCGCCAGCGTCCAGGCCAGGCGTAGGACGCGGTCGTAGCCTCGGGCCGTGAGTGCCCCGCGCTCCAAGGCCTGGTCAAGGATCCGTGTGGTGGGTGGCCCCAGCCGCAAGGCTCCCCGGAGCAGCCGTCCAGGCGCCTGGGAGTTGGTCTCAAACCCGAACGGCACCAGCCGGTCCCGCTGGAGCTTCCGTGCCGCTTGAACCCGTTCCGCAATCGTGGCGGTGTCCTCCTCATCACCGGGCTGCCCGAAATCGGCCAGCGACACCCGCTCGACTTGAAGCTGGATGTCCACCCGGTCCAGGAGCGGGCCTGACAAGCGGGAAAGGTAGCGGCGGCGCATGGTGGGAGTACAGGTGCAGTCGACGCCCTTGCCTGACGCCTTGCCGCAGGGGCACGGGTTGGCGGCGAGGACCAACTGGAACCTGGCCGGATAAGCCGCCGTCCCTGCCGAACGATGGATGACCAGCTCTCCGCTTTCCAGCGGCTGCCGGAGAGCATCCAGGACGCGGCGTTCGTATTCGGGAGCCTCGTCCAGGAACAGAATGCCCCGGTGGGCCCGGGACGCGGCCCCCGGGCGGGGCAGCCCGGACCCGCCGCCGATGATGGCAGCAGCACTGGCGGTGTGGTGCGGGTTTTCGTACGGCGGCCGGCGCAGGAGTCGCACTGATGCCGAGGTGAGGGCGCAGAGGGAGTGGATCGCGGTGACTTCCATTGCCTCCATATCGCCCAGATCCGGCAGGAGTCCCGACAACCGCTCGGCCAGCATCGTCTTGCCCGCGCCCGGCGGCCCGGTCAGCAACAGGTGATGGGCTCCCGCGGCTGCGACTTCCAGGGCCTTCCGGGCCTCGGACTGCCCGGAGACGTCCCGCATGTCGGGCGCGATGGCGGGGGTGACGTCGGTCCCCGGATCCCCGTCGCCCTCTTCCGGCCCGGGTTCGAAGCCGAGGGCCAGGTCCTGCGGATCGGCGCCGAAGTCAAACGCCAGCCGGGCCAGCGTCGAGTAACCCTTCACCCGCGCACCGGGAACGAGTCCCGCCTCGGCGGCATTGGCCTGCGCCACCACAACATCCGGGTAGCCCGCACGGACAGCTGCCATCACCGCGGGCAGCACACCTCGGACCGGCCGCAGCCTGCCGTCCAGGCCAAGCTCGGCTATGAAGACGGTGCGCCCTGTGGAGCGGACGTCGTTCGATGCCAGCAGCGCGGCCAGGGCGATGGCAAGGTCAAAGCCGGAACCGCGTTTGGGCAGCGACGCCGGGATGAGGTTGGCCGTGATCTTCCGGCGGCTCAGCGGGATTCCGGAGTTCTGGGCCGCGGACCGGATCCGTTCCTTGGCCTCGTTGAGCGAGGCGTCCGGCAGCCCCAGAATGATGAACGCCGGCAGGGTCTGGCCGATGTCGGCCTCGACCTCGACGATGTAGCCGTTCAGCCCGACCAGGGCCACCGAATACGTCCGGCCCAGCGCCACCTACCCCACCCCTTTGAGGTGTTCCACTGCCGGGTTGCCGATGCCGTCGTCCAGCACTGCGACCACATCGATCCGGCGCAACGGCATCCGCAACTCATGGTCCCGGCACCAGGCCGACGCCAGCCGATGCAGCCGGGCCAGTTTGTCCACGCCGACGGCTTCAAAGGGATGCCCGTAGGCGAGGGATTTCCGCGTCTTCACTTCCGCGATGACCAGTGCGTCCCCGTCGAGCGCCACAATGTCTATTTCGCCCTCCGGGCACCGCCAGTTGCGGTCCACGATCCGCATCCCCTGGGCTTCGAGGTAGTCCGCGGCGAGTTCCTCCCCGCGCCGGCCCAACACATCCTTGGCTCTCATGGGACCAGCCTGCGACGGCGCCCGGAGCGGGTACAGGCGTCAGCGGCGCTATGTGGGAAACCACCTGATGCGGTCCGGCCACGGCGTAAGCAACTGGTCAGCTAAATGTCGCAGCCAGGACCTAGCCTTCGATTGCAGCCATCTGCGGCTGCCGATCGACTCCGGAAACGACTATGAAGGGGGCCAACATGCCACCGGGTTCAACGTGTCAGCCATGGTGCGACGAACACAACGACGCCTCCGCCGAATGCCTGACCCTGCGTTGCCTCTTCTCCCACGACGGGGATCCTCCTGCATCGCCCGGCAACCCGGAATTCGCATCCTTGGCGGCACATTTCAAGGCTCTGGGCGGTTTCCCGGATCAGGTGGACACCATCCTGATCGAAGTGAGCTACCTCCCGGACGAGGCAGAGCGCCCCGAGACGGTCCTGAGGTTCCGGGACGTTGCCAAGGACCAGGATTCAGCGGTTCTCAGCACGACCATTGCAGGGTTGAAGGAGCTGCACACGAACGTTGGCGGGTTCATCTCTAACGGACAACCTGACGCCGCGGGATCAGTTACCCAGGCCCTCGACCTTCGGCAGGGCCAGTTCCTCGCTGCGCGGGAGTTCTTCGACGTTGACGTCTTTGAACGTGATGACGCGGACGCTTTTGACGAATCTGGCGGAACGGTAGACGTCCCACACCCAGGCGTCCTGCAGCGTCAGATCGAAGTAGACCTCACCGTCTGCGCTGCGGGCCTGCAGGTCCACGTGGTTGGCCAAATAGAAACGCCGCTCGGTCTCGACCACATAGCTGAACAGCCCAACAACGTCCCGGTATTCGCGGTAGAGCTGGAGCTCCATGTCAGTTTCATAGTTTTCAAGGTCCTCGGCACTCATGGTTCCATCTTGCACCATCCTGCACCCGGCACGCGCCACGGCGGCCTGCCACAGGCCGGCCCAGCCCTCAGACCAGTCCCCCGACCGGTCCGCCGGGGCGGGCTACAGCAGCTGCCAGCTGACCCGGTGGTACGGCGTGGGACCGGCGGCGCGGAGGGCGTTCTTGTGCGCTGCGGTGCCGTAGCCCTTGTTCACGTCCCAGCCGAAGGCCGGATATTCCGTGTGCAGCTCCCGCATCCGCCCGTCGCGTTCCACCTTCGCCAGGATGGACGCCGCGGCGACGCTCAGGCACTGCATATCGGCCTTCACCAGGGTGTGCACCGGCGCGTCGCAGCCGGGCTCCGCCGGGCCGTCGTCAAAAAGCGAGGGCTGGGTATCCGGTGAGAGCCAGTTGTGGCTGCCGTCCAGCAGCACCACGTCCGGGGTCACTCCTGCGGCCAGCACGGCCAGCCAGGCCCGGTTCCCCGCGAGCCGGAGCGCGCCGATAATTCCCAGCTGGTCGATCTCCCCGGCCGTGGCATGACCCACGGCCGAGGCGACGCACCAGCCGCGCACCAGCGGCTCGAGCCGTTCCCGGTCCTCGACCTTGAGCAGCTTGCTGTCCCGGACATCGTCGAGCAGGGTCTGCTGTTCGAGGTCGATGACGGCGATCCCTACGCTGACCGGGCCGGCCAGGGCACCGCGGCCCACCTCGTCGATGCCGGCGAGGAGCCGGGCGCCTGAGCTGCGGAAACGCCGTTCGTAGTCGAGGGTGGGTGCTTCGGACATTATTTGCCAGACGGTGCGGGAACGTCGGCGAAGACGTCCGGGTAGTTGTCCAGGGTGGTGATCCGGTTCAGCGGCCAGGCGATGACGGCGGCCTTGCCCTCGATGTCGGCGACATCCACGAAGCCGCCGGTGCTGTCCATGTGGGCCCGGGAATCGGCGGAGTGGTTCCGGTTATCTCCCATGACCCAGACCTTGCCTTCGGGGACCACGACGTCGAACTCCCGCACCTGGGGCACATCGGCGGCGTTGACGTACTTCTCGGCCAGCGGCTGGCCGTTGACCATCAGCTGGCCGCCGGCGTCACAGCAGACCACGTGGTCGCCAGGCAGCCCCATGACGCGTTTGACGAGGTGCTGCTCGGAGTTATCCGGCAGGAGGCCGACGAACGTCAGCCCGTCCTGCACCCAGGTGAATGGCCCGTCAGCCTTCTCTTCCGCAGGGACCAGCCAGCCCTTGGTGTCCCTGAACACCACAACATCGCCGTGCTGGAGCGCAAAGGGTTCCGGGACGAGGAGGTTCACGAAGATGCGGTCGTTCACGTCGAGGGTGTTAACCATGGATTCGGACGGGATGTAGAAGGCCCGGAACAGGAAAGTCTTGATCAGGAAGGACAGCACAATGGCGACGACCACCACGGTGGCCACTTCCTTCAGCCACACGAAGAACGGGCTGGTGTTTTCCTTCGTCTTTGCCCGCCTGGCCCGCTTGGATGTGGGCCCGGCGTGGGCGGGCCCGGCAGCAGCCGGCGCGCGGTCCGGCGCAGGAGCGCCGCCGGCCTCCGGAGCGTCCGACGTCGGCCCGGCCGGAGCGTCCGCAGCCGGCTCCTGGACGTGCGGGAGAGCCGCCGACGGGTCCTGGACCTGCGGGAGGGCCGCCGTCCGGTTCCCGGGCGTCACCGAGACCTCACGGTCAGCCTGGAAATCAGGGCTGACCGGCTCGGCCGTGGTGGGGATCGCTGAGGAGCTAACGCGGGGCAGGTCCTGCCCCCGCGGCTCAGGAATCCGGGGTCCGGTCTCGGGCATCTACTGTCCGTTCATTGTGGTGTCGGCGGCCACGGCGGGCCGTTCTACTGCTGTAAATCTATCAAGCGGCCAGATGATCTGTACGGGCCGGCCGATCACGCGGTCCACGGGCACCATACCCCCGCCCGGGGCTCCCAGCAGGCTCCGGGAATCCGCCGACATGGAGCGGTGGTCCCCCATCAGCCACAGCCGTCCGGCGGGCACCGTCACGCTGAACGTCTGCTCGCTGGGGGCGTCGCCCGCATACAGATATGGTTCCGCAACTTCTTGGCCGTTGACTGTGAGCCGTCCGTGCGCATCGCAGCACACGACGTCGTCGCCCGGGAGGCCGATGACGCGTTTGACGTACGTGTCATCACTGCCGGCCAGGCCGAGCCAGTGCCCGGCGGCGGCAACGAACCCGAGCACCGGACCCTGGCTGCTGTTGAGCGGCGCGAAGGATCCGCGGCCGTCAAAGACGACGACGTCGCCGCGCCGCACCGGCTCGGCCCGGAAGTCGGTCCGGGACACCACGATTCTGTCCCCCTCGCGGAACAGCGGTTCCATCGAGGCGGAGGGAATGAAATACACGTCCAGCCACAGCGAACGGACTACTCCGCTGATGAGGACAGCGAGGGCCAGCGCCAGCAACGCAAAACGCCAGCCGAGTTTCCTGGGCTGGCGTTTTGTCTGATCCATGATCCGTATCCTGTCGCGCTGTTGCGGATGCTCCGGCGCCGCACTAGCTGACGCACGGATACGGTCCATGGACCCGCGGTGGAAGTCCGGAAGGACTTACTTCTTGGTCTGGAAGTCGCGCTTTTCCTTGATCTTCGCAGCCTTGCCGCGCAGATCGCGCATGTAGTACAGCTTCGCGCGGCGCACGTCACCCTTGGAGACGAGCTCGATCTTGTCGATGATCGGGGAGTGCACCGGGAAGGTACGCTCCACACCGACGCCGAAGGAGACCTTGCGGATGGTGAAGGTTTCGCGGAGACCGTCGCCGTGGCGGCCCAGGACGAAGCCCTGGAATACCTGGACACGGGAGTTCTTGCCTTCGATGATGTTCACGTGAACCTTGAGGGTGTCACCCGCGCGGAACGTCGGAACATCGGTGCGCAGCGAGGCTGCATCTACGGAATCGAGGATATGCATTGATCCACTCCTGGTGAACGCCACAGGTCATTCACGTTGGGTCACGGCGGCCAAGCCCGGGCGCAAGCATGCGGTCCGGAAATTCCCGCCGAAAATTTTCAGTCCGGCTCCGTCAGGAATTGACAGGACCGGGGTGCCAGGCTGTTGATAGCGATCCCCACTGTGGCAGGTTCGTACCCAGCAGGCACAAGGACTAATTTTGCCATACGCGGGGCGTTCGAGCCAATCCCCCAGCCCCGCCTGCCGGCCTGCGGCTAGTTCTGCCCGACATCGGCGTCGGGGCGGCGCCGGAGGCGGCCCTCGACGACGTCGTAGCCGAGGTCCGAGAAGGCCGTGCGGTCCGCGCGCGGCAGCTTGCCGGCGTCGAACTCCGCGAGGAGGTCCGGGCGGCGTTCGGCGGTGCGCCGGTACTGCTCGTGCCGGCGCCACTGGGCGATTTTGCCGTGGTTGCCGCTCAGCAGCACTGCGGGCACGTCACGGTCCCGCCAGCTGGAGGGTTTGGTGTACACCGGGTATTCCAGCAGACCGTCCGAATGGGATTCCTCGACCAGGGATTCGGGGTTGCCGACGACGCCGGGCAGCAGCCGTCCGATCGCCTCCACCATGGCGAGGACCGCCACTTCGCCGCCGTTGAGGACGTAGTCGCCCAGGCTCATGGGCCGGACGGTGAAGTGATCGGCCGCCCATTCGAGCACGCGCTCGTCGATGCCTTCATAGCGTCCGCAGGCGAACACCAGCTGGCCTTCCTCCGCCAGCTCATGGGCGGCGGCCTGGGTGAAGCGCTCCCCCGCGGGGGACGGCACGATAAGCACGGGCTTGGCAGCCGTTTCCGGTGCCGCCGCTTCCGGTGCCTCGGTGTCAGTGCCGGCGGCTTCGCCGCTGGTTTCGGGCCGGGCCGCAGCCACGGCTGCCAGTGCCCGGGCCCAGGGCTCGGGCTTCATGACCATGCCGGCGCCGCCGCCGTACGGGGTGTCATCCACGGAGCGGTGACGGTCCGTGGTGAAGTCGCGCAGGTCATGGACGTTGAGCTGCAGCAGCCCGTCCTGGCGCGCCTTCCCGATCAGTGAGAGCTCCAGGGGTGCCAGGTACTCCGGGAAGATGCTGACGACGTCGATTCTCATTTAGGCGTTGTCTCCGGTGGCGGCGTCGTCTGCGGCCGCGTCATCCGCGGACTTGGCGGAATCGCCGGACTTCGCGGAATCGCCGGCGCCATCGGCGTTGACCTCGAAAAGTCCCGGCGGCGGGGTCACGAGCACAAAGCCTTCGCCGACGTTGACCTCGGGGACGATCTGCTCCACGAAGGGAATCAGGACTTCCGTGCCGTCGGCCGCTGTGACCACCAGCAGGTCCTGGACCGGGAGGGTGTTCAGTCCGGAGACCTTGCCGACCACTTTGTCCCCGACCCGGACGTCCAGGCCGACGAGTTCGTGCTCGTACCAGCCCTCGTCGTCGTCATCGTCGTCGAGCTCTTCGGTCTCGACGAACAGCTTCGCGCCGCGGAGGGTTTCCGCTTCGTTGCGGGTCTCGATCCCCTCGAACGCGAGCAGCAGGATGTCCTTGTTCCAGCGGGCGCTCTCCACGGTGAGCGGACCCGCCGAGGCCGGCTCCACCACGAACTGTGTCCCGGGCACGAAGCGGTCGCCCGGAGCGTCGGTGAGCACCTGGACGGTCACCTCGCCGCGGATGCCGTGGGGCTTGCCGATTCGTGCCACCTGAAGCTGCATCTGTTCCTCTGTTCCGGTTCTGGGGTTGCTGGTGAAAGTTGTTGGGCAAAACAGTCCGGCCCCTCCACCATTATCTGGTGAAGGGGCCGGACTCAAGAAAAGAACTGCTGGAAGCGTTACCGGCGGCGGTCGGTGTCGACGACGTCGACCCTGACCGGCTCGCCGTCCGCCAGCGCTGCAACGACGGTGCGCAAAGCACGTGCCGTGCGGCCCTGGCGGCCGATCACCCGTCCGAGGTCGTCCTGATGAACGCGCACTTCGAGGGTGTCCCCGCGGCGGTTGTTCTTCGCACTGACCTTGACATCCTCAGGGCTGTCAACGATCCCGCGGACGAGGTGTTCGAGCGCTTCTGCCAGCAATTTACTCAGCCTCGGTGGTCTCTGCTGCTGCGTCGGCGGCGTCGTCCTTCTTAGCCTTCTTGGTGATGGCTTCCGGGATGATCACGGAACCCTTTTCCGGGGTAACGAAGGCAGCCTTGGGAGCCTTGGTCTTCAAGGTGCCCTCCTGGCCGGGGAGATTCTTGAACTTCTGCCAGTCACCGGTGATCTTGAGGATCGCGGCAACCTGCTCGGACGGCTGTGCGCCGACGCCGAGCCAGTACTGGGCACGGTCCGTGTCGACCTCGATGTACGAGGGCTCTTCGGTCGGGTGGTACTTGCCGATCTCTTCGATGGCACGGCCGTCACGCTTGGAGCGTGCGTCCATGACGACGATGCGGTAGTACGGTGCGCGCATCTTGCCAAAGCGCTTAAGGCGAATCTTTACGGCCACTTTTGTGGTCACTCCTGTTTCTGAAACGGGGTCGAGCCCGGCGTTCTGCACCCGTGGGGCGGGCCGTACTAGGGGGTTCTAAAAGGACAAGATCCGGACGCGGAGAGAGGGGCCACGCAGATCGAGTACCTGTTCATTGTGCCAGATCAACGCCGGGATTTCGACTTGACACCCGCCCCCTGTTCAAACGGAGCGCAAATCAGATTGCCATGCGCCTGCAACCGCCGTGCAGTGCGGCCCCGGAGTCCGGTGTCAGCGGGTCCAGACGTACAGTCCGGACCGGGCGGCGGGATCGACGCCGGCAGCCAGCTCCGCGAGCTGGCGGACGTAGCGGACGGCCTGCTCCGCACCGAAGGGCATGTCCTCTTCCGCGGCCCAGCTGTGGGCCACATCCTCGAGGACGTCACCCTCGCCTTCGGTCTCGTAGCTGAGCAGGTCCGCGAGTGACCTGACCATGGCGGGCGGGACGCCGAGCAGGGAGTCGCTGGACACGTCCACCATGGCGAGTTCGTAGTCGGCGCCGGCGGAGTGCACTGCCGTCCCGGCCAGGTCGCCGAGGCGCTCGACTTCGAAGTCGCTGATGTCCGCAATCCGGAGCGCCCCGGGCGCCGCGGCACCCCCATCCTCGAGCGCAGCCGCGCGCTTGAGGGCTCCATCGTGGCTGGAGACAAAGATTTCGGTGAATCCCATGAGTGATCCTTATTAGCTCGGCGCTCATTGCGCGGCGGAAAGTCAAGTTTCAGACTAGCCCAGCGCGGCGGCGCTTCCGCTCCGGAAACCGGCGTGCAGCCGGCGTGCCGTCAGCGGACCGCCACGCGGATCCGGTTAAGCCACGGGTCCTCGAAGCGCAGTTCGGCTCCGGTGTGGTGCGACTGGACTCCTGCGGCCTTGAGGCGGTCGGCGAGGGCTCCGACGTCGTCGCCCGCCGGCACTTCGATCAGCACCTCGCCCAGGCCCAGGGTGTCCCGGCGGGGGCCCGCGCCACGGCTGTTCCAGACGTTCATGGCCATGTGGTGGTGGTAGCCGCCGGCGGCGACGAACAGCGCCTGGCCGTGCCAGCCCGCCGTCTTCTCGAAGCCGAGGGTCCCGACATAGAAGTCATGCGCGGACTGCACGTCGCCCACCTGGAGGTGGACGTGTCCGACGCCGGCCTCCGCCTCGCGCTGCCCGGCAACGGACTCCTCGCTGAGGTGCTGCTCGAGGTAGCGCTGGGGCGGCAGGGCCAGGCTGTCCATCACCACGTTGTTGCCTTGCCAGGACCAGGCGTCACGCGGACGGTCCCAGTACAGCTCGATGCCGTTGCCTTCCGGGTCGGTGAAATAGAACGCCTCGCTCACTAGGTGGTCGGCGCTGCCCGCGAAGGACTGCGGCTCGTACTGGGCGGCGCTGGCCACGGTGGCGGCGAGGGACGGCTGGTCGTCGAACAGCAGGGCGGTGTGGAAGAGTCCAGCCTCGCCGCGGGCGGGGATGCTGAGCCCGGGCGCCGGAGCCAGGTGGACCAGCGGCTTCTGCCGGCGGCCCAGGTAGAGCCCGCCGTCCTGCTCGGCGACGACGTCGAGGCCGAGGGCGCGCTGGTAGTAGTCGGTCATGAGCTTCATGTCGCCGACCTTGAGCATCACGGTGCCCATGGTGAGTTCGGCGGGAAGGAGATCCTGGGTGCTGGCTTCTGCGGTCATGTCATCGCTCCGGTGCTTCGGCGGCCACCGTTCTTCGATGACCCTTCATGAAGATAAATTACTTGAAGCTTCAATTTATTCCTAATGGGTGGATGGTTCGCGCCGGACCGGCTGCCCGCGCAGCACGATGTGTTTGAGTTGCCGCAGCGTGGCGGGATGGCTCCGCGGATCCTCCGCCGTGACGAGGACATCGGCGCTGGCCCCTTCGCCGATGGATTCCGCGCCCAGCCAGCGCCGCGCGGCCCAGGCTCCGGCGTCGAGGGCAGCCCGGGCCGGGAGGCCCGCTGCGTGCAGGGCGTTGATCTCGTCGACGATCCGGCCGTGCCTGATCACGCTGCCGGCATCGGTGCCCGCATAGATGGCCACCCCGGCCTCGAAGGCTTCGAGGATCCGCTCGGCGCGGCGTTCCCAGAGCGCGCGCATGTGCGCGGCATAGCGGGGGAACCTGGCGTCCGCCTGCGCCGCGATGTCCGGAAAGGTGGCGATGTTGATCAGGGTGGGGACGATCGGCACGCCCTGCTCCGCGAAACGCGGCAGGTGCCGCGGCAGCAGGCCCGTGCCGTGTTCGATGCAGTCGATCCCGGCGTCGAGCATGTCGTCGAGGGTGTCTTCGGCGAAGCAGTGCGCCGTCACCCGGGCGCCTTCATCGTGGGCGGCCCGTACGGCGTCCGCGAGCACCCGAGCCGGGAAGCTGGGGGCGAGGTCGCCGGCGTCGCGGTCGATCCAGTCCCCCACGAGCTTGACCCAGCCGTCGCCGGCGCGGGCCTGTTTGCGTACGGCCTCCACCAGGTCCTCCGGCTCCACCTCGACGGCGAAGCCGCGCAGGTAACGCCGGGTCCGGGCGATGTGCCGGCCTGCGCGGATGATGCGGGGCAGGTCGGCGCGCTGCTGGAGCCAGCGGGTGTCATGCACGGCGCCGGCGTCCCGCACAAGCAGGGTGCCGGCGTCGCGGTCCGTCAGGGCCTGCGCCTCGGCCACGGCGTCCGGGACATCCCCGCCGGGGCCCAGCCCGATGTGGCAGTGCGCGTCCACCAGCCCGGGAATGACCCACCCGTCCAGCACCAGGTCCGGTCCGCCGGCCGGACGGTCGAAGGTCAACAGGCCGTCCACCGACCAGAGCCCGTGGCGCTCCTGGTCCGCCGCGGTCAGGATGGGACCGCTGAACTCGATAATGCTGCTCATGGCCTAAAGCCTAATCCGCGTGACGATCCGCCGAATTCCTCGAAACCGCAGCTCGCGTAAAGAACGGAACGTCAGCGATCGTGCAGAGGGTCATCGATTCGTAGCCATCCCACGCGGGGCAGAGTCCGGATGCACTAGCAGCAAGAGCGGCTCAACCGGCAGCGCCGGGAGGTCTTCCGGCGTCGCCGTCCTGATGCAGGGCACAGCCCTGGGCAGAGTCACCATGCCACGCTCACACCGCGGCCGGGCAGCCCGCCGTCACGCGGCCTCCTTCCGGACGGCCTGTGGTAGCTTCGTCTACGACCACACGGGTGCCCCAGCAGGGGCTGAGATCGGGCTGACGCAGCCTGCGACCGTTGAACCTGTCCGGGTAATGCCGGCGAAGGAAGTGAGTATTCCGTGAATACGCAATTGACACAGCACAGCCCTGTCCACAATCAGGCAGTCCAGGACCTGCCCGTCCAAGTCCAGGCCGCTGCAACTACACAATCGCTGGCGTCCCATTCGTTGGCGTTCACTACGGATGACGAACACGGCCTCCGTGTCCCGGTGACCGAAATCGAGCTGGCGGATTCGCCCGGCGGCACCCGCAACGCCCCGTTCCGGGTGTACCGCACGGCGGGCCCCGGGAGCGATCCGGTCCGGGGGCTGGAGCCGTTCCGCGCGCCCTGGATCGAGGCCAGGGCGGACACCGAAGCCTACGCCGGCAGGGAACGCGAGCTGCTCGACGACGGCAAGTCCGCGGTCCGCCGGGGTGCGGCGTCGGCCGAGTGGAGGGGCGGCCGCCCCGTGCCGCGCCGCGGCGCCGACGGCCGGACGGTGACGCAAATGCGCTACGCCCGGGACGGGGTGATCACCCAGGAGATGAGGTTCGTGGCGCTGCGCGAGAACTGCGACGTCGCGCTGGTCCGCTCCGAACTGGCGGCTGGGCGCGCCATCATTCCCAACAACGTCAACCACCCCGAATCGGAGCCGATGATCATCGGCAAGGCGTTCCTGGTGAAAATCAACGCCAACATCGGCAACTCGGCCGTGACCAGCTCCATCGCGGAGGAAGTCGACAAACTCCAGTGGGCCACTCAGTGGGGCGCGGACACCGTCATGGACCTCTCCACCGGGGACGACATCCACACCACCCGGGAGTGGCTCATCCGCAACTCCCCCGTGCCCATCGGGACCGTACCGATCTACCAGGCGCTGGAGAAGGTCAACGGCGAGGCCAACGCCCTCACGTGGGAGATCTTTCGGGACACCGTGATCGAACAGTGCGAGCAGGGCGTGGACTACATGACCATCCACGCCGGGGTGCTGCTGCGCTACGTGCCCCTGACGGCCAACCGGGTCACCGGCATCGTGTCCCGCGGCGGCGCGATCATGGCCGGCTGGTGCCTGGCGCACCACCAGGAGAACTTCCTCTACACGCACTTCGATGAGCTGTGCGAGATCTTCGCCCGCTACGACGTCGCCTTCTCGCTCGGTGACGGGCTGCGGCCCGGCGCGACGGCGGATGCCAACGACGCGGCGCAGTTCGCCGAGCTGGACACCCTGGCCGAGCTCACGCAGCGGGCCTGGGAGTTCGATGTGCAGGTCATGGTGGAGGGCCCGGGGCACGTGCCGTTCCACCTCGTCCGGGAAAACGTGGAGCGCCAGCAGGAACTCTGTAAGGGCGCCCCGTTCTACACGCTGGGGCCGCTGGTCACCGATATTGCACCGGGCTATGACCACATCACCTCGGCGATCGGCGCCACGGAGATTGCGCGCTACGGAACCGCGATGCTCTGCTACGTCACGCCCAAGGAACACCTCGGACTGCCCAACAAGGACGATGTGAAGACCGGCGTGATCACCTACAAGATCGCCGCCCATGCCGCCGACCTCGCCAAGGGCCACCCCGGTGCGCATGAACGCGACGACGCCCTGTCCAAGGCCCGCTTTGAATTCCGCTGGCGGGACCAGTTCGCGCTGTCGCTGGACCCGGTGACGGCGGAGGCCTTCCACGATGAGACGCTGCCGGCCGAGCCGGCCAAGACGGCGCACTTCTGCTCGATGTGCGGGCCCAAGTTCTGTTCCATGCGGATCAGCCAGGACATCCGGGACGAGTACGGCTCCGCGGACTCGCAGGCCGCACTTGCCGCGCTGGCGGCCGGAATGCGGGAAAAGAGCAATGAGTTCCTCGCCTCGGGCGGCAAGGTCTACCTGCCGGAGCCTTCCGTGGGCGTACCCGCAGCCGGCTAGGAGGCGTGGGCGTGCTGGTGCCGGCCGACGTCGGCGATGAAGGCTCGGATAACCTGGTCGCCCTCTGCTGAATCCTGGGGCCGGTGCCCGCCCGCGGCAATGCGGTGCAGGGCGCCGGTCTCGCGGAGGTAGCCGGCGATTTCCTCGTAGAGCGGCTCCCAGCCGCCGGTCAGGACCAGGGTGGGAACTCCCGGGACAATGTGCAGCGGGGCTTCCCACGGCGGTGCTTGCAGCCGGAGCCGCCGGGCCGCCCGGAGGCCCTCCGGGGTGATGTCCCCGGTTGCCTCGGCCGAGAACACCCGGCGCACGAATTCCCGCTCGAAATCCTCATTGCTGAGGTGGTGCCGGACGTCGAACAGGGGCTGCATAAGCGCCCGGTGCGCCGCCGTCGCCGGAAGTTCCGCCGTGAGCGAGAGGCAGGCCGGCTCCACCAGGGTCAGGGAATGTACGAGGTCGGGGCGCTCGACGGCGGCCATCATCGCCGCGATGGCGCCCTGCGAATGCGCCACGACGTGACCGCCCGAGGCGCCGCGGCCGTCGTCGGCCAGGGCCCCCAGCACGATCGCAGCGTCCGCGGAGAAATCCGATTCGAGCGGTTCGGCGACGGCGTCAAAGCCGTGGCGGCGCAGGAACAAGGCGTCGTAGTCCAACGCCATTCCATGCTGTTTCGGCCACGCCGCGGCGCCAAAGCTGCCGGCCCCGTGGACGAAAACTACGCGCTGCTTGAACATGATCCAACCCTATTGCACCGGTCTGACCTTGCGCCCCGGCGACATAGCGGTCCCGGCACGGGGATTGCCGGATCTGCTACTTGCTGCCGCCGAGGAACTTGTCGAAGCCCTTGGGCAGGTTCAGCTGGGAGGGATCGAAGTCTTCCCCCTGCTGGCCGAACGATGCGCCGGTGGGCAGCGCCTTCGGTCCCGCGGCACGCCGGGCCTCGGCGTCCTTGAGTTCCTGTGCGGCCTTGGCCGGGTTTCCGGAGCGGGCCTTCTTCTTGGGCGCGCTCTTGGCACCCTTGCGGGCACCTCCGCCGCCGCCCATGCCCGGCATTCCGGGCATTCCCGGCATGCCGCCGCCGGCCGCCATCTTCTTCATCATCTTCTGTGCTTGGGCGAAACGCTCCAGCAGGCCGTTGACCTCGGAGACGTGGACACCGGAACCACGGGCGATGCGGGCGCGGCGGGAGCCGTTGATGATCTTCGGCGCCACGCGTTCGTGTGGCGTCATGGACCGGACAATCGCCTCGACGCGGTCGATTTCACGTTCATCGAACTGCTCCAGCTGCTGCCGGATGTTCTGCGCTCCAGGCATCATCATGAGCATTTTCTTCATGGAGCCCATGTTGCGGATCTGCTGCATCTGGGCGAGGAAGTCGTCCAGGGTGAAGTCTTCCTGGTCGGCGAACTTCTTCGCCATCCGGGCGGCCTCGTCCTTGTCCCAGGACTTCTCGGCCTGCTCGATCAGGGTGAGCACGTCACCGAGGTCGAGGATGCGCGAGGCCATCCGGTCCGGGTGGAAGAGCTCGAAGTCGCTGAGGCCTTCACCGGTGGACGCGAACATCACGGGCTTGCCGGTGACCGAGGCGACGGAGAGCGCGGCACCGCCGCGGGCGTCGCCGTCGAGCTTGGAGAGCACAATGCCGGTGAAGTTGACGCCTTCATCGAAGGCGAGGGCCGTGTTGACGGCGTCCTGGCCGATCATGGAGTCGATCACGAACAGGACTTCGTTCGGGACGATCGCCTGCCGGATCTGGCGGGCCTGTTCCATCATTTCGGCGTCGACGCCGGTGCGGCCGGCGGTGTCAACGATCACGACGTCGTGCAGCGTGCGGCGGGCTTCCTCGACGCCGGAGCGGGCGACGGAGACCGGGTCTCCTGCGGGGTGCTCGAGCTCGGTGGAGGTGGCACCGGGGTGCGGGGCGAAGACGGGTACGCCGGCACGCTGGCCGACGATCTGAAGCTGGGTGACCGCGTTGGGGCGCTGCAGGTCGCAGGCGACCAGCATGGGGCTGTGACCCTGGGCCTTGAGGTACCTGGCGAGCTTGCCGGCGAGGGTGGTCTTGCCGGCACCCTGGAGGCCGGCCAGCATGATGATGGTCGGCCCGGTCTTGGCGAGGCGGATCCGGCGGGTTTCGCCGCCGAGGATCTCGACGAGTTCCTCGTTGACGATCTTCACGATCTGCTGGCCCGGGTTCAGCGCGGCAGAGACCTCGGCGCCGAGGGCGCGCTCGCGCACGCGTCCGGTGAATTCGCGGACCACGGGCACGGCAACGTCGGCGTCCAGGAGGGCGCGCCGGATCTCGCGGACCGTGGCGTCAACGTCCGCCTCGGTCAGGCGGCCTTTGCCACGTAGGTTCTTGAAGGTTGCTGTCAACCGGTCAGAGAGTGAATTGAACACGCGCCGTGCACTTCTTTCAGTGGATCTACAGATGGCGGCCGGTCCGGCACGCCAGCGTCGCGACTGAAGTTCGCCTGAACGAACCGCCTCGACAACGGGACTCGACTATCTAGGGTACCAAGACCCGCCCTCAAGATGGCATGCTGACTTAGATGACCAGCCAAACGACTGTGAAAACACTGCTCATCCTCGGCGCCTCGGGCGACCTGACCGGAAGGCTGCTGCTGCCGGGGCTGGCCCGGCTCGTGGCCCGCGGCCGGGCCGGGGGCCTGACGCTCGTGGGCGCCGGCTCCAATCCGTGGACGCAGGAGCAGTGGCTGGAACGCGTCGACGCGAGCTTCGCCGACGCCGGGTCCCAGGCCGATGCCAACGGCAAGAGGGAACTGAAGCGGATCCGGGGTACAACCAGCTACATCCAGCTTGACGTGACGGCGGACGGTGAGCTGGCCGGGCAGCTGGCACAGCTGGAGGGACCCGTGGCGGTGTATTTCGCGCTCCCTCCGCAGATCAGCCAGAAAGCCTGCGAGGCCCTCACCCCGGAGCAGGTCCCGCCCGGAACCCGGCTGGTGATGGAAAAGCCGTTCGGTTCCGACCAGGAGTCCGCGCGGCACCTCAACAAGACCCTGGCCAGTCTCGTCCCGGAGGACCATATCCACCGGGTGGACCATTTCCTGGGCAAGGCGACGGTGCTCAACGTCCTGGGCCTGCGGTTCGCGAACACCTTCCTTGAACCCGTCTGGAACCGGGAGCACATCGAAAAGGTGGAGATCGTCTTCGATGAGGACCTTGCCTTGGAGGGACGCGCGCGTTACTACGACGGCGCCGGCGCCCTCCGCGACATGATCCAGAGCCACCTGCTCCAGGTCATGGCCCTGATGGCGATGGAGCCCCCGGCCTCCATCGATGAGCGGGATCTCCGCGACGGCGTGGCGACCGTACTGCGCGCCAGCAGCATCAAGGCGCCTTACGCGAAGAACACCCGCCGCGCCCGGTACACAGCAGGGTCCATCAACGGACGCAAGGTCCCGGACTATGCCAAGGAAGAGGGCGTGGACGCGGCCCGGGGCACCGAGACACTCGCCGAGGTCAAGGTGGAGATCGACAACTGGCGCTGGCGGGGCGTCCCCTTCATCCTGCGCTCCGGAAAGGCGATGGGAACCAAGCGCAAGGAAGCCGTGATCACGTTCCGGCCCGTGCCGCACCTGCCCAAGGGGTTCACCGGGGTGGACTCCCCCAACCAGCTCAGGATCGGATTCGGCCCGGACACACTGCAGCTCGACGTCGATGTGAACGGGCCGGGTGACTTCCTCAGCCTGGACCGGGCCACGCTCCTGGCCGAGCTGAATGCCTCGGAGGTCCTGCCGTACGGCGAAGTCCTGGAAGGTGTCCTGACCGGCGATCCCCTGCTGTCCGTGCGGGGCGACACCGCAGAGGACTGCTGGCGGATCGTCGACCCGGCGCTCAAGTCGTGGGAGCGAAACTCGGTGCCGCTGGAGGAGTACGCCGCCGGCAGTTCCGGCCCGGACAGCCCGCTGGCCTGACCGCCGTCGTCCGCTGGACCTTGCGCAGCAAAAAAGCGGGCCGGTTACCTGTCCAGGTAACTGGCCCGCCTTTTTTGTTGCTTGGGTCTAACACGCTGCCTAGATGGCGGCCGATCCGCGTTCGCCGGTGCGGACCCGCACCGCTTCGAACACATCCATCGTCCAGACCTTGCCGTCGCCGGCCCGGCCGGTGTTCGAGCTGGCGATGATGACATCCAGGATGTCATCCGCCTGTTCGTCGGTGGCCAGGACCTCTACCCGGATCTTGGGCAGCAGGTCCACGTTGTATTCGGCTCCGCGGTACACCTCGGTGTAACCGCGCTGCCGGCCGTAGCCGCTGGCCGCGCTGACCGTGAGGCCCTGCACACCGTAGGCCTCAAGGCCTTCCCGGATTGCATCGAGCTTTTCCGGCCGGACGATTGCTGTGATCAGTTTCATGCCCCCACACTTTCCTTGCCTGCTGCTGTCTTTTTGCCGTTGGAGGACGGGACGGCTTCCCCGGCGGCCGGGGCGGCGTCCTCGCCCTGGGGCTTGCCGGTGATCAGTTCATGCAGCGGCTGGAAGCTTCCGCCGTGGCCGCCCACACCGAACTCGTAGGCCGTCTCTGCGTGCAGGCTGAGGTCCACGCCCACCACTTCCTGCTCCTGGGAAACCCGGAAGCCCATCGTCTTGTGGATGGCCAGGGCGATCACGGCGGTCAGGATCGCCGAGTAGGCGATCGCGATGCCGGCTACTGCGAGCTGTGCCCACAGCTGGGTGAAGCCGCCGCCGTAGAAGAGGCCGCCACCGACGCCCTCGACCGGGAGGGCGATGAAGCCCAGCGCGACGGTGCCGATGATGCCGGAGACCAGGTGGACGCCGACGACGTCGAGCGAGTCGTCAAAGCCCCAGCGGAACTTGAGGCCGACGGCGAGCGCGGAGGCCACACCGGCCACGACGCCGAGGCACAGTGCACCGACCGGGCTGACGTTTGCGCAGGCCGGGGTGATTGCGACGAGACCGGCAACCACGCCGGAAGCTGCACCGAGCGACGTCGGGTGTCCGTCACGGATGCGCTCCGTGACGAGCCAGCCGAGCATGGCCGCGGCGGGGGCTGCGAGGGTGTTGACCCAGATCAGGCCGCCCTGCTCCGCCGTGGTGGCTGCGCCGCCGTTGAAGCCGAACCAGCCGAACCAGAGGATTGCCGCGCCGAGCATCACGAACGGGATGTTGTGCGGGCGGTGGTTGGGGTCCTTGCCGAAGCCCTTGCGGTTGCCGATGATCAGGACGAGGATCAGCGCGGCAACACCGGCGTTGATGTGTACGACCGTGCCGCCGGCGAAGTCAATCGCGGGGCCCAGGGCCTTACCGATGGTGCCTTCCGGGCCGAACAGCCCGCCGCCCCAGACCATGTAGGCCAGCGGGCAGTAAACCAGCGTGACCCAGACCGGTACGAAGACCGTCCACGCGCCGAACTTGGCGCGGTCTGCGATCGCGCCGCTGATCAGTGCCACGGTGATGATTGCGAAGGTGGCTGCGTAGCCGACCTTGATGAGTCCGTCAGGGGTGGTGATGCCCTCCAGCCCGAAGGTGGCGAACGGGTTCCCGACAATCTCCAGGAAGCCTTCTCCGGAGCTCATAGAGGCGCCCCAGAGCACCCAGACCACACCGACCATGCCGATGGAGATGAAGCTCATCATCATCATGTTCAGTGCAGCCTTGGCGCGCGTCATGCCGCCGTAGAAAAATGCGAGTCCTGGTGTCATGAACAGCACGAGTGCCGCCGCCACCATCAGCCATACGTGACCTGCGGTAAGTTCCATGGTGCACGTCCTCCCTTGCTTAGATGCGATCTAAGGTTTGTCCTTGCGGATTGCTCCGCCTGCCCCAACGCGTTTTGCGTTCTAAGAAGAGTTTTGCCGGGCCGTGTTTCACCGGCAGAGGATTTAGATTGCCGGGTTGTTACAAGAACCTCCCGGAAGTAAATGGTGCGTCTCCGGCTTGTTACGGTTATGTTTCACACCTTCAATTCCGCCTCCCGCGGTCCCCCGATCGAGGACGACAGCACCATGAGTAAGACTCCCCGCCCCGCCGGCGGCCCGGAACCGGGTTTCACCGGCCAGGCCGACGGACGCCCCCCGGGCCGCGCCCGGCTCCCACGGGACATCAAGGTGATGTTGGTTGCCGCCTTCCTGATCGCCCTCGGCTTCGGCCTGGTGGCGCCGGTCCTTCCGCAGTTCGCCACCACGTTCGACGTCGGCGCGACGGCCGCCGCCGTGATCGTGAGCATCTTCGCGTTCATGCGGCTCGTGTTCGCCCCGGCCGGCGGGGCACTGATCGTGCGGCTGGGCGAACGGCCGGTGTACGTGGCCGGACTGCTCATCGTGGCGGCGTCCACCGCGGCCTGCGCCTTCGCCCAGGACTACTGGCAGCTGCTGGTGTTCCGTGGCCTCGGCGGCGCGGGTTCGGTGATGTTCACGGTGGCATCGATGGCCCTGGTGATCCGGCTGGCACCGCCGGAAAGCCGCGGCCGCGTCTCCGGCGCCTACGCCTCTGCCTTCCTGATCGGCAACGTCTGCGGCCCGATTGTGGGCGGCCTGCTCGCCAGCTTCGGGCTCCGGGTCCCGTTCCTGGCGTACGCGGCTGCCCTGGTCCTGGCGGCCCTCGTGGTGCAGACCCAGCTCAGCCACGTCCCGGCCGCGTCGCGCCCCGAAGGTGGCGCGGCCCCGGCCATGGAGCTCCGCGAGGCGCTGCGGGACGGCGCCTACCGCGCAGCCCTGCTCTCCAGCTTCGCGAACGGCTGGGCCACCTTCGGGGTGCGGATGGCCACTGTGCCGCTCTTCGCCGTCGCGGCGCTCGGCGCGGGTCCGGAGTCGGCCGGCTGGGCGCTGGCCGTGTTCGCGGCCGGAAACGCCGCGGCCCTGACGTTTTCCGGCCGGCTCGCCGACACCCTCGGCCGGAAGCCCCTGATGGTGGCGGGCCTGCTGGTCACCGGCACCGCCACGGCCGCCATCGGCTTCACCGGGCACCTGCCCTGGTTCCTCGTGGCGTCCGCCGTCGCCGGCATTGGCTCCGGCCTGCTCGGCCCCGCCCAGCAGGCGGCCATCGCCGACGTGATCGGCAACGAACGTTCGGGCGGCCGCGTCCTCGCCGTGTTCCAGATGACCGCGGACAGCGGGGCCATCATCGGTCCCGTGTTCGCCGGTGTGCTGGCGGACCGCCTGGGCTACGGCTGGGCGTTCGGCGTCACCGGCGGCATCCTGATCGTCGCGGCCGCCGGGTGGCTGCTGGCCCGGGAGACCTTCCGGGGGCAGTCTGCGGCGAAGGCCTGAGGCCGGGGGCGGCGCCGCGGTCCACGGGGTGCCCCGGCCTTGGCTAAGCTGGGAGGGACTTGCCAAATCTTCCGGAGGTACTGCCTTATGGCGCCAATCGACCATGCACGTGGGAATTCAGCCGCCCCCGAGCCCGACGATCATGATTCCGCGCCAGCGGGGAACAAGAAGCGGGCACGGCTGATCGCCGCCGGCGGGATCGTCGCCGTCGTGGTGGCCGCGGCGGTTGCCATACCCCTGACGTTCGGGGCGCCGGCTCCGCAGCCCGTGGCCTCCAGCCCGGCAGCCACCACCGAAGCCGCGGTCGAAACCCCGGAAGTGGGCCCGCCTGTCACGTATTACGACCAGGCCGGTCCGCCGGCCGGGTCTCCGTTGGAGAAGGTCGACCCGCTCGCCGTGAACGTGTCCAATGATCAGGTGGGCACGTCGCTGACCAAGGGGCTGACGGGAATCTCGCTCGAGGCCACCGACTTGGCCGACCCAGGCCTGAGCAGCGACAACCCCACGATGGTCAAGCTCCTCAAGGAGATCGACCAGCCGGTCCTGCGCTTTGGCGGCAACGCCGTGGACCGCCGCTTCCTTTGGACGTCCACCGGCGAAGGCCTCCCCGCCAGCTACCAGGGGGACAAAGCACACCCGGGCAGGACCGTCGGACCGGCGGACCTGGCGCGGTTGATGACGCTCCTGGAGGCAACGGACTCCAAGGTCAGCCTCACGGTGGACCTGGGCCACTACGACCCCAACCGCGCGGCGGACATGGTGAAGCACGCCTCGGAGATCTTCGGTAACCGGCTGCTCAGCATCACGGTCGGCAACGAACCCAATGGTTTCGTGTTCAACGACGTGAAGTCCAGGTCCGGCGGCTACAGCCTGGACCAGTACATCCGGGAACTGAAGGATTACGCCAACGCCATCTATGCTGTGGCTCCCAACGTCCCGATCTCCGGTCCTGGCGCGTACGACCAGAAGTGGTGGCAGCCGTTCATCGATGCGGACATCCCGCAGAAGAAGATCCTGACCTTCCACAACTACCCGCTGTACAGCTGTAACGGAGCCGACCCGAAGGGTTCGCCCACCATGGCCAACCTCATGAGCCGGCTCATGCACGACCGCGCGGCGGACTACCAGCAGAGCGCCCTCAAGGTCGGCCAGGCGGCCGGTGTGGAAACCTGGCTGCCGGAGACCGGCATTGCCGCATGCCCGGGGTCGAACGAGACCTCGCGTACCCATGCCTCCGCCCTCTGGACGGCCGACTACGCCCTCAACGCCGCGCAGCTGGGTGTTACGCGGATCGGTTTCCACAGCTCCCTGCTCACCTGCAAGGGCGGTCCGCCCATGTCCGCCATCTGCAGCGCCGGCGCCTACCCGCTGGGCAACGGCCAGATTTCCGGCCGCGCCAACTTCTACGGCATCTCGATGGTCGCCGAACTGGAGGGCGGAAAGTTCCTAAAGCTTGACAGCTCCGGCGGCGGACTGGCTTACAGCTACGCGGTGCAGAACGCCAACGGCAGCACCACGGTGATCGTGGTCAACGAGAACAACCCGGAAACCGCGGCGCAGACGGACGTGACCCTCAAGCTCCCCGGCAAGCCGCTGACAGGCACCATGACCCAGCTCACCGGACCCAGCTACGGGGCCGAGGACAGCACGTTGATCGACGGGGCGAAGACCGAACCGACCCCGCTGGCCGACCGCACCACGGTTCCGGGCTTCCAGTACAAGTCCGGGACGCAGAACTTCAAGCTGACCGCCGGCACCGTGACGGTGCTGAACTTCACCTACTGACAGTTCCTGTTCCACACAAAAATGCCTCCGTTTCCCGGCCGGGAAACGGAGGCATTTTAGTGTCCGGGGAAAGAGGCTACTAGTTCAGCAGCGCGTCGACGAAGCTTTCGGCGTCGAACGGGGCGAGGTCGTCCGCGCCCTCGCCGAGTCCGATCAGCTTGACGGGAACGCCGAGCGACTTCTGGATGGCGACGACGATCCCGCCCTTGGCGGTGCCGTCCAGCTTGGTCAGGACGATGCCGGTGATGTTGACGACCTCGGCGAAGACCCTGGCCTGGTTCAGGCCGTTCTGGCCCGTGGTCGCGTCCAGGACCAGCAGCACCTCGTCCACATCGGCCAGTTTTTCAATGACGCGCTTGACCTTGCCGAGCTCGTCCATCAGGCCCACCTTGTTCTGCAGGCGCCCGGCCGTATCGATCATAACGACGTCGACTTCCTGGTCGATGCCGGCCTGGACCGCTTCATAGGCGACGGACGCCGGGTCCGCGCCGTGGACGTCGGACTTGACGGTGGGGACGCCGACGCGCGCGCCCCAGGTGGCCAGCTGCTCGGCGGCAGCGGCACGGAAGGTGTCAGCGGCGCCCAGGAGCACATCCTTGTCCTCGGCCACGAGGACGCGGGCAAGCTTGCCCACCGTGGTGGTCTTGCCGACGCCGTTGACGCCGACCACCAGCACGACGGCGGGCTTGTCGCCGTGCCGCTCGACGCGCAGGCTGCGGTCCATCGTGGGGTCCACGAGCTTGATGAGTTCCTCGCGCAGGAGCGCCTTGACCTGCTCCGGGGAGCGCGTGCCGAGGACCTTCACCCGTTCCCGGAGGGCGTCCACCAGCTGCATCGTGGGTTCGGTGCCGAGGTCGGCGAGCAGGAGGGTCTCCTCCACCTCGTCCCAGACGTTCTCGTCTATCTTGTCCGCGGAGAGCAGGGCCAGCAGGCCCTTCCCGAGGATGTTGTTGGACTTCACGAGACGTTCGCGCAGGCGGGTCAGGCGGCCCGCGACAGGCAGCGGCGTCTCGACCGGGACAATTTCCAGGCCGGCAACGTCGTCCGGGACCTCGAGCGTTTCGAGGCCTTCAAGGTCGGTGGCCTCGGGCGTCCCGGGTTCGCGCGTCGGCGCCGGCCGGTCCTCAACGAGAGTTCCTCCCGCGGAACCTGACTCCACGGGATCGTTCTCGTCCCGCGTCCCGGGGTACCTCGTGATGTTTTTCCGGGTCTTCATGAGGACCGGAATCAGCGCACCGAGAACCACCAGGGCAGCGAGAATGGGCAGGATAATGGGGAGGATGTCGTTCACTCCCCTAGCTTCTCACACACGGGAAAGCGGCCGCGGAGGCACCGGCGGCCCGGCGGAGCCGCGGTTCAGGCCTCCGCGCCGAGACGCTGGCTGATGACAGTGGAGACGCCGTCGCCGCGCATGGTGACACCGTAGAGGGCGTCGGCGACTTCCATGGTGCGCTTCTGGTGCGTGATGACGATCAGCTGGCTGGATTCGCGCAGCTCCTCGAAGATGGTGATGAGCCGTCCCAGGTTGGTGTCGTCCAGGGCCGCCTCCACCTCGTCCATGACGTAGAACGGTGACGGCCGGGCCTTGAAGATGGCGACGAGCAGGGCCACGGCCGTGAGCGAGCGTTCCCCGCCGGAGAGCAGCGAGAGGCGTTTGATCTTCTTGCCCGCGGGCCGGGCTTCGACTTCGATCCCGGTGGTGAGCATGTCCGAAGGGTCGGTGAGGACCAGCCGGCCCTCGCCGCCGGGGAACAGCCGGGCGAAGACCCGGACGAACTGGGCGGCCGTATCCTCGAACGCTTCGGCGAAGACCTTCTGCACGCGGTCGTCGACTTCCTTGATGATGTCCAGCAGGTCCTTGCGGCTGGACTTGAGGTCCTCCAGCTGCGTGCTGAGGAACTGGTGGCGTTCCTCCAGCGCGGCGAACTCCTCAAGGGCCAGCGGATTGACCCGGCCCAGCGCCGAGAGATCCCGTTCGGCACGCTTGAGCCGTTTCTCCTGCTCTTCCCGGACAAAGGGCAAGCCGCCGACGATCTCGCGGCCGTCTTCATCCACCGGGGCGCGCAGGGCGGCCCATTTGTCCGCCGACTCCCCGGCCGGCAGGGGCACGGGCTGGTCCGGGCCGTAGTCGGCGACGAGCTGGTCGGCCGTGAGCCCCAGTTCCTCGACGCTCCTGAGCTCGAGGGCCTCGATCCGGAGCCGCTGCTGCGCGCGGGCCAGTTCATCGCGGTGCACGGAATCCGTGAGTTCAGCGAGTTCCCGGGCCAGGGCGTCATTGCCGGCGCGGACCGCGGCGAGTTCGCGGTCCATCTGCTCGCGGCGTTCCTCGGCACCGTCCCGGTCCTGGCGGGACAGCTCGACGGACACGTCGAGAAAGCCGATGACCTGACCCACCGCGGTGGACACGGCGGCGGCGCGGCCGGCCTGGAGCCGGCGGCGTCGCGCACGTTCCGCGGCTTCCTCGCGGGCACGGCGTTCGGTGGCGGCGGCGCGTTCGAGTGAGGACGCGCGGTTGCGGGTGGCCGTGAGCTGTTCCTCGGCACTGCGCAGCGCGAGCCGCGCCTCCATTTCGGCGCTGCGGGCCAGCGAGGCGGCCAGCGCCAGGGCATCACGATTCTCGGCCGACGGCTCTTCCTCGGCGGGCGCTTCCTGGGCCGCGGCGAGCCTCGCGGCCACCGCTTCGAGTACTTCCTGTTCGTTGACGATGTTCGCCCCCGCCTTGGCGAGGGACGCGGCAAGCCGTTCACTTTCGCCGACGGCGCTGCGCAGCACGGAGTTCAGGTGCCCCAGCCGCTCGGCCACGGCCGCGAGCCGGGCGTCCGAATCATGGAGTTTCTCCAGGGCGGCGTCCGCACGCTCCTGCGCGTCGGCCCGCCGTGCCTGCGCCGCGGACAGGGCGAAGCGGTTCCGTTCGAGCCCGGCCGTCACCGCGGCCAGCTGCGCGGACGCGTCGTCGACGGCGGCCTGCACCTCGAGCAAGGAGGGCGCCTTGGCGGACCCGCCACTGACAGTCCATGCGGTAAAGACGTCCCCCGCCCGGGTGACTGCCGTCAGCCCGGGCCGTTCCGTGATCAGCCGCGCGGCGGCGCCGAGATCGTCGACGACCGCGATGCCCGCCAGCAGGCCGGCCAGCGGCAGGCCGGCGTGCTGCGCCCCGGCCGACGTCACCAGCTCCGACGCCCAGCGTGCGCCAGTCGGCAGTTCAGGATCCGGCAGTTCAAGGTCAGGCAGTTCCGGGTCCGGCAGGCCCGGGGCGTCCGGGGGCGCGGCCGCCAGCAGGAGCGAGGCCCGGCCGGCGTCGTCGTCTTTCAGCCGCCGGACCGCTGCGGCGGCGGCCTCCGCATCCTGCACGACGACGGCGTCGGAGGAGGCGCCGAGGGCGGCGGCGATGGCGGCCTCGAACCCGGCTTCCACCCTGATCATTTCGGCCAGGGACCCCAGGACGCCGGGCAGTCCGGCACCGAGCACGTGCCCGGTCCCGTCCTTCCGGTTCAGGCCCAACTGCAGGGCGTCCCGGCGCGCCACGAGGGCACCGCGCTCCCGGTCGCCTTCGCGCTCGGCCGCCTTCAGGGCGTCAATTTCAGCGGTGATCGTGTCGAGGGCTTCGCTGGCGTCCTCGTAGTCGGCGTCGAGGGTTTCCTCGCCGTCCTCGACGCCTGCCACCTGGGTTTCCAGCGCGGTGAACTCGCTCTGGGCATGCCGGCGGCGCTCGTCCCCTGCCTTCTGGGATTCGCGGAGCCGGCCGAGTTCGGCCTGCGCCGACTCGACGCGGGACCGTGCCGAGCCGACCTGGCCGGCGAGCTTCGCAAGGCCCTCCCGCCGGTCCGCGGCAGCCCGGAGCAGGGCCGCGAGCCGTTTGTCTTCGGCGGAGGCGGCGTTTTCGGCGTCCTGTTTCGCGGAGCTGGCAGCGTCCAGTGCGTTGCGCCGGTCCAGGATCTGCTGCTCCAGGGTGGCCTGTTCCTCGCGGACCCGGGCGGCCTGGCGGTCCAGCTGGTCCGGGTCGCGGCCGGTGTCCGGGACGGCGTCGGAGGCGCCGAGCAGCCGACGGCGTTCCTCGGCGAGTGAGCCGAGCGAGCGCAGGCGTTCCCGGCCGGCGGAGAGCTGGTACCAGTTGTCCCGGGCCGCGTTCAGCTTGGGTGTGGCCTCTGCCGCGAGCTGTTCCAGGCGGGCCTGCCGCTGCCGTCCGAGGTCCAGTTCCCGCTCGACGACGCCGCGCCGGGTTTTGAGGGCCGACTCGTCCGCGACGTCCTGTTCCAGCGCGGACGCGAGCTGCACGAGGTCGTCGGCGAGGAGGCGGGAGCGCGCATCGCGGACCTCGAACTGGACGGTCTGGGCCCGCCGGGCCACCGCGGCCTGCTTGCCGAGCGGGGTCAGCTGCCGCCGGATTTCAGCGGTCAGGTCGCTGAGCCGCTGCAGGTTGGCCTGCATCGCCTCGAGCTTGCGGACCGTTTTTTCTTTGCGCCGCCGGTGTTTGAGGATGCCGGCGGCTTCTTCGATGAAGCCGCGCCGGTCCTCGGGCGTGGCATGCAGGACCTTGTCCAGCTGGCCCTGGCCCACGATCACGTGCATTTCCCGGCCCAGGCCGGAGTCGGAGAGGAGTTCCTGGATGTCCAGGAGCCGGCAGCCGGCGCCGTTGATGGCGTATTCCGAGCCGCCGGTCCGGAAGAGGGTGCGGGAGATCGTGACTTCGCTGTAGTCGATCGGCAGTGCGCCGTCACTGTTGTCGATGGTCAACGAGACGTGGGCGCGGCCCAGCGGCGGGCGCCCGGACGTACCGGCGAAGATGACGTCTTCCATCTTGCCGCCGCGGAGGGTCTTGGCGCCCTGCTCACCCATGACCCAGGCCAGGGCGTCCACCACATTGGACTTGCCCGAACCGTTGGGGCCGACCACGGCGGTCACGCCTGGCTCGAATTCGAAAGTCGTCGCCGAAGCGAAAGACTTGAATCCCCGGACGGTCAGGCTCTTGAGGTGCAAGGTGGTTCGGTTCTCCTGCTCGGCGGACGCGGGTGGTGGGGACAGCCACGGATACCTACAATCTACTGCGGGGTAGGGACAATTCCGCGCAAAACCCCGGCAAAGACTGCGCAGATGTGCCAATCTGCATATGCAGGAATGGATCGGCACCGGGCATAGTTAGGCTCTTGGGCTTGTGCTTGACGGAGCGGTAACCCGCCGGAGCGCAGGACGGACACGAACAGAGGCTTGATTTTGATAGGGAATGCAACATTCCGGCACCGCAACACCGCCCTGCTTTCGGTGACCAGCGTCGAAGCTCCGAGGATCGTCAGTTCCACAGAGTTCGACCTCAAGTTGGCGTCGACCCTGCGCCGGTTGAAATTCCCCCCGAAGCTGCTCGAACGGGTGGCTGGCGTCACGCACCGGCGGTGGTGGGCCCCCGGGACCTCGTTCGATGACGCCGCCATTGAGGCGGGCGCAAAAGCCCTGGCCGAATCCGGCATCGAAGCGTCCGAGGTGGGCCTGCTGATCAACACGTCCGTAACGCGGCGGAACCTCGAACCGTCTGTCGCGGTGAAGATCCACCACGGACTGGGCCTGCCCTCGTCCGCCATGAACTTCGACCTCGCCAACGCCTGCCTCGGATTCGTCAACGGCATGACCTTGGCCGCCAACATGATCGACTCCGGCCAGATCAAGTACGCGGTGATCGTCAACGGCGAGGATGCACAAGCCACGCAGGAGGCCACGCTAGCCCGGCTGCAGAGGCCGGAGACAACCCGTGAGGACTTCAACCGCGAATTCGCCACGCTGACCCTGGGTTCCGGGGCCGCTGCGGCCGTCCTGGGACCGGCGGACGAGCACCCGGGGGCGCACCGGATCCTCGGCGGTGTGATGCGCGCCGGGACCGAGCACCATGAGCTGTGTGTCGGCGGCATCGACGGCATGGCCACGGACACGAAGGGCCTTCTCGACGGCGGCCTGCAGCTCGTTGTCGACGCCTGGCACGAGGCTCAGCAGGAGTGGGACTGGGCCTCGATGGACCGTTATGTCACGCACCAGGTAAGTACGGCCTACACCCAGGCCATCGTCGACGCTATCGACTTGGACCCGGACAAGGTGCCGATCACCTTCCCGCACTGGGGCAATGTGGGCCCGGCGTCCCTCCCCATGACGCTGGCCGCCGAAGCGCAAACTCTCGGAACCGGGGACCGCGTGCTGTGCATGGGCGTCGGTTCGGGCCTCAACACCGCAATGGTGGAAATCGTTTGGTAGCCGCCGACTGGCCGGGCGTCGACCCGGAATGGTCACGCGAGATCGAGGTGGCGTCCACTTCCGCCGCGGATGAGCCCGGATCCGTGCGCCGCTGGCACTTGCTCGACAACGGCGCCCAGCTCCGCCGCCGCGGCTTAACTCCTGCTGGCACCCTGCTGTGCGTGCACGGCAACCCGACCTGGTCCTACCTGTGGCGAACCCTGTTGGCCGCCGGATCCGGCCCGGCGCAGCCCTGGCGCGTGGTGGCGGTGGACCAGCTGGACATGGGCTTCTCCGAGCGCACCGGCACGTTCCGGCGCCTGGCGGACCGGGTCAACGACCTCGGCGACCTCACCGCGGCGCTCGGGCTGGACGGCCCGGTGGTCACCGTCGGCCACGACTGGGGAGGCGTGATCAGCCTTGGTTGGGCCCTGGCCCATCCGCAGCAGCTGGCCGGTGTGGTGCTGACCAACACGGCCGTCCACCAGCCGTCCGGCTCGCCCATCCCGCCGGCGCTGCGGCTGGCCCTGCACCCCGCAGTGCACCGCTGGGGCACGACGACGTCGGACGCATTCCTGCGGGTGACGCATTCCTTGGCCCACCCGCCGCTGGCCGCGGAGGTCCGCCGCGCCTTCATGGCCCCCTACCGGGGCGCCGGCCGCCGCGACGGTGTGGGGAACTTCGTCGCGGACATTCCCGCCGATGCTTCCCATCCCAGCTTCCCTGCGCTCAGCCGTGTCGCTGAAGGGCTGCGCGGGCTGCGGGTTCCAGTGCTGATGCTCTGGGGACCGAGGGACCCGATCTTTTCCGACCGGTACCTGAAGGACCTCATTGGTCGGCTACCGTCCGCGAAGGTGCACCGCTTCGAGGGTGCCGGCCACCTGGTCGCCGAAGATCGGGATATCGCCACTCCTGTCTTCGATTGGCTCGCCGGGTGCGGCCGGGACAATGGACCGGCCGACGCCCGGACGGTTGCCCCGACGGGGGCGGCCGGCACCGGGTCCCCACCCCTGTGGGCGCCGCTCACGGAGCTTGCCTCGGGACCGGCCGGCGGGGACACTGCCGTCGCGGAAATGGCCGCAGACGGCACTGTCGCCCGCTCGCTTAGCTGGCTGGAGCTGGAACAGAACATCGCCGCCGTAGCAGCGGGACTCCGGCAGGCCGGCGTCCGGCGAGGCAGCCGGGTGAGCCTGATGGTTCCACCCGGCGTGGACCTGACCGTGGTCCTCTACGCATGCCTCCGGCTCGGCGCGGTGGTGGTCGTGGCCGATGCCGGGCTAGGCACCCGCGGCCTGAGCCGCGCCATCAAGGGCGCCACCCCGGATTTCCTGATCGGCATCGACAAGGCCCTCGCCGCCGCATCGGTGCTCGGTTGGCCGGGACGGCGCATCAGTGTGCGGGACCTGCCGGCCGCCCGCCGCCGGCTCCTCGCCGTTGAGACCTCCCTCGCCGCCTTGGCCCGCCGCGGAAAGCTCCAGACTGGGACGGCGCCGGCACCGCAGGACCCGGACGCGCCCGCGGCAGTGCTCTTCACATCCGGATCCACCGGCCCCGCCAAGGGTGTGCAGTACACCCAGCGGCGGCTGGCCGCGATGCGGGACACCGTGGCCGCGACGCTGGGGATCCGCCCCGGCGCACGCCTGGTGGCGGGCTTCGCGCCCTTCGCCCTGCTGGGACCAGCCCTGGGGGCCGCCTCCGTGACGCCAGCCATGGACGTGACGGCTCCGCGCACCCTTACGGCTGGCGCACTGGCAGATGCCGCCGCGGCCATTGACGCCACCGTAGTCTTCGCCTCCCCCTCAGCGCTGCGCAACGTCCTCGCGACCCGGGATGGCCTGAGCCGGGCCGGTCACCAGGCCCTGGGACGCGTCGAGCTGCTCCTTTCAGCCGGCGCGCCCGTCGCCGAATCCCTCCTCGCGGACGTGCAGCGGCTGCTGCCCGAGGCCTCGCTGCATACCCCGTACGGGATGACCGAGGCGCTGCCGGTCACTGACATCAGCTTTGAACAGATCCGCGCCGCGGGGGCCGACGCGGCCGACGGAACCATGGCGGGGGCCGGCAACGGCGTGTGCGTGGGCCAGCCGGTGCACGGCGCCCGCGTGGCCGTCATCCCGCTCGCCGCGGACGGCACCGCCCCTGGGGACCGCCCCGTCACGGAGGCGGGAGTCTCCGGCGAGATCCTGGTGAGCGCCCCGCACGTGAAGGAAACCTACGACAGGCTCTGGCTGACCCAGCGTGAGAGCACCCGCACGGCCGGCTGGCACCGCACCGGCGACGTCGGCCACTTCGACGCGGCCGCCCGGCTCTGGGTGGAAGGACGCCTCGCGCACGTCGTGACCGCACCGGGTACCGTGGTGACGCCCGTGGGCGCCGAACAAGCCATCGAACGCCTGGACGGCGTGGGACTGGCCGCCGTCGTTGGTGTCGGCCCTTCCGGGACGCAGGTCGTCGTCGCCGTCGTCGAAACGGTGCCGCCCGCCCGCGGGGCTGGCCCTGCCTCGCCGCAGCTCGCAGCGCGCGTTCGGGAGGCGGCCCGTCAGGCAGGCGCCAGCGTCTCCGCCGTCCTGGTTGTTCCCGCCCAGCCGACCGACATCCGCCACAACGCCAAGATCGACCGGTCCCGGCTGTCCCGTTGGGCTTCGGCGGTGCTGGCCGGCGGCCGGGCCGGCACGCCATGAGGGTCCTCGTCACCGGCGCGAGCGGCCTGCTTGGTCGCGAGGTGGCCCGGCTGCTGGTGCGCCAGGGCCACGCCGTCACCACCTTCCAGCGCCGTTCCGCCGACGTCGAGGGCGGGACGGACCTCGCCGGTTCCATCACGGACGACGACGCCGTCCGCCGCGCCGTCGCCGGTGCCGAGGGCGTCGTCCACCTGGCAGCCAAGGTCTCCTTTACCGGCCAGACCGCGGAATTCGACGCGGTGAATGTGGAAGGCACCCGCCGCCTGCTCCGGGCGGCCCGCGAGGCCGGTGTGCTGGACCTGGTGTTCGTCTCCTCCCCGTCCGTGGCCAACTCCGGGGCCGCGATCGCTGGACTGGGCGCCGAGCCCGCGGACCCGGCCCGCGCGCACGGCGACTACTCCCGTACCAAGGCCGAGGCCGAACTGCTGGCGCTGGCTGCCGACTCTCCGGAGTTCAGCGTCGCGGCGGTGCGTCCGCACATCGTCTGGGGCCCCGGGGACACCCAGCTCGTGGAACGGGTACTGGACCGTGCCGGCCGTCGCCAGCTGCCGCTGCTCGACGCCGGGGCGGCCCTGATCGACACCACCTACGTGGACAACGCCGCCTCGGCCATCGTCGCCGCGCTGCACCGCATGGAGCACATCCACGGCCGGGCGCTCGTCGTCAGCAACGGCGAACCACGCCCGGTCGGCGAGCTGCTGGCGGGCATCTGCGCCGCGGGCGGCGTCCCGGCACCGTCCTGGTCGGTGCCGGGCGGGCTCGCGCGGACGGCAGGATCGTTGCTGGAAAAGGTCTGGACCCGGGCCGGCCGGGCAGGGGAACCGCCGATGACCAGGTTCCTCGCTGAGCAGCTTTCCACCGCCCACTGGTACGACCAGCGCGAGACCCGCCAACTCCTCAACTGGGTCCCCGCTGTGTCACTTGACGAGGGCCTGGCGAGGCTGGCCGGGCACTACCGCCCGCAGTAGGCCGCCTGAATCACCGGCGCCGCCCTGTGCTAGGACTCCCTACCAGCGGCCGTTGCGGGGCTTGGGCTGGCACACCGGGCAGGTGTAGGAGGACCGGTTCATGAACTGTTCCCGCTTGAGCAGGCTCACCAGTCCCGCGGCCGCGCAGCGTTTGCATTCCTCGCCGGCGCGTCCGTAGGCGTTGAGGGAACGGTCGAAGTAGCCGGAGGCGCCGTTGACGTTGACGTAGAGCGCATCGAAGCTGGTCCCGCCGGCGGCGAGGGCCTCCGTCATGACCTCGCGGGCAGCCTCGAGCACCCGCTCGGCGTCGGCCCGGCGCAGGGTGTCCGTGGGGCGGGCGTAGTGCAGCTGCGCCTTCCAGAGGGCCTCGTCGGCGTAGATATTGCCAATCCCGGAGACGAGCCCCTGGTCCAGCAGCGCCCGTTTGAGTCCGGTCTTCCGTGCCCGGAGGCGGCGGTAGAACTCGTCCAAGGAGAAGTAGGGGTCCAGCGGGTCACGGGCAATGTGGGCCGCTTCCTCGGCGATCAGCGGAAGCGGGGTTTCGGCGAGCCCGCCGGGACCGCCGTCGGACGTGGCGATCAGCGAGGTGAGGAACAGTCCGCCGAATATGCGCTGGTCCACGAAGCGGAGCTGGTCAGGCATGCCGTCGGCCGGGCTGAGCCGCAGCCGCACTTTCAGGTGTTTCGCGTCCGGAACGCCGCCGTCCTGCATGAGGAGCTGGCCGGACATGCCCAGGTGGGCCATGAGCGCCACGGCCGGCGGGGCAGCCGCGACGGCTCCGCCGTCCAGTGCAGCTCCGACGGGTGCGCCGTCCGGTGTATCGGCCAGCGGCAGCCACAGGAACTTCCCGCGCCGGACCACGTCCAGCACGCGGGCGCCTTCGAGGTTGCCGGCGAAGTCCTCCGGGCCGAGCGCGTGCCGGCGCACGGAGCGCGGATCCACCACATCAACGGACGTGATGGTCCGGCCCCGTACCCAGCTCACCAGGCCGCGGCGGACAACTTCGACCTCGGGCAGTTCGGGCACGGAGTGTGCCTAGCTGCCGGTCTGGCTGTTCAGCTGCCGCGGATCGGACGCCGTCCCGGACGGTGCCGAGAGCCGGCGCCAGGCGTCGGCGGCGGCTTCCTGCTCGGCTTCCTTCTTGGAATTGCCCGAACCGGTGCCGTAGTCGTTGCCGCCGATCCGCAGTACGGCCTCGAAAGTCCGTGCATGGTCCGGGCCGGAGCCCTCGACTGCGTAGTTGATCGTCCCGAGCTGGCGGCTGGCCGCAAGCTCCTGGATGCTGGTCTTCCAGTCGGTGCCGGCGCCAAGCGCGGCGGCGTCCATCAGGAGGGGCCCGATCAGCCGCATCACCAGTTGGCGTGCGGTTTCAATGTCGTTGGAGACATAGGTGGCACCGATCAGTGCCTCCATGGTGTCTGCCAGGATGGACGCCTTGTTTTTGCCTTCGGTGAGCTTTTCGCCCTGTCCGAGGTAGATGTACTCCCCGAGGCCGATGCTCCGGCCGATGCCCGCGAGGGCACGCGTGCTGACGACGGCGGAGCGGCGCTTGGCCAGGTCCCCTTCGGGCAGCGTCGGGTTGTCACGGTACAGGGCATCCGTCACGGAGAAGCCCAGGATGGAGTCACCCAGGAACTCGAGCCGTTCGTTGGTCGGAATGCCGCCGTTTTCGTAGGCGTAGGAACGGTGTGTGAGCGCAAGACGAAGCGTCCCGGCGTCAATAGAGACACCGAGACGCTTCAGAAGCTCTTCAGTTGAAGACATCCTAGTCAGCCTGTCGGCGGATTAGACGTCTGCGACCTTGCGGCCCTTGTATTCAAGGAACAGCGCGGTGCCAGCCGAGTCGGTAACGACCTTTGCCTGGTGCGGCAGGCTGTACGTGACCTGGCCGTTCTCGACAGTCTTCACCAGGTGGGGGGCAGTTGCCTTCCACTGGGAGCGGCGGGCGCGGGTATTCGAGCGAGACATTTTCCGCTTCGGGACAGCCACGGCTAACTCATTTCTCTCTAGAAAAACACTTACAAATCAGTTTTGCCGGTCAGGCTTAGCCAAGTCAGCTAGGGCAGCCCAGCGAGGATCTACGATCTCGTGGTGATGCCCCGGCTCGTCTTCCAGGCGTACTCCACATTCGGAGCAAAGGCCCTGGCAGTCTTCCCGGCACACCGGCTGGAACGGCAGCATGGTTACAACTGCGTCCCGCAACACCGGCTCAAGATCGATCAGATCGTGCTCGACTCGACGTTGCTCTTCTTCGTCTTCTTCGTCGGAGAATTCAGCATCCTCGTAGAAGAAAAGTTCTTGCACATTGACCTCTTGGTCATACGCAAGGGGATCCAGGCATCGGCCGCATTCGCCAGTTACTTCGACGTTTGCGGTTCCTGATACCAGAATTCCTTCGTGTACGGCCTCCAGCCGCAGGTCCAGCTCGACATCCGAGCCTTCCTGCACGCCAATGAGTGCCACACCAAGATCACCTGGTGCGGGTACATGTTCCGTCAGCGTCCGCATGCTTCCTGCGCTGCGCCCGAGGTCCTTGACGTCGAACGCCAAGGGCGAACTAGCATCTCGTTTAATGAGAACTCCTGTTGAACATATGACCGACGTACTATCTTAGCCTGATCTTCCGGACGGACTCAAACCGGGCGCGGGCCCGCGGTTTCCACCGCAGTCCAGCCCCGATGAGGGCCGCGTAACCGGCAGCAGGCCGCCGAGTACCGATCAAGCTTACCCTCTGCGCGCCTGATCGCGGACAGGCTCGCCCGCGTGCAGCCGTTTCAATACGGATCGGGGGACATACTCGGAGACGTTGCCGCCCAGCGTGAAGACTTCCTTGATCAGCGTGGACGACAAATGCAGGTAATGGCCTTCTGCCGGGAGGAAGACCGTTTCGACGCCGGTGAGCTGCCGGTTCATGGTGGCCATGGGCAGCTCGTAGTCGAAGTCCGAGGACGAACGCAGGCCCTTCACAATGGCGGAGGCGCCCCGCTGCTTGCAGTACTCCGCCAGCAGCCCTTCCCCCACCGGCTCCACGACGATCCCGCGCAGGGACGCCAGGGTTTCCCGGGCCATGTCAATCCGCTCGTCCAGGCTGAAACGGTACTTCTTCGCGTAGTTCGTGGAGACTGCAACAATCACCTCGTCGAAGAGCCCGGCGGCCCTGGCGATGACTTCCAGGTGTCCATTGTGGATGGGGTCGAAGGAGCCAGGGCATACGGCGCGTCTCATGCTCCGAACCTACCGTATTACCGGGCCGGGATACCATGACAGCATGCCAGCAACGATCATTCCCTTCAGCGTGGCCGGAGGTGTGGTTCTCGTGACGGGAGCCGCCAGGGGCATGGGCAGGCTCTACGCGCTCCGCGCGGCCCGCGAGGGCGCCGCCGTCGTGATTCTCTGGGACGTGGACGCTGACGGCCTGGCGGCCACGGCCGCCGGAGTGGCAGCCCTCGGAGCGCGGGCGGTGGTCCGGCGGGTGGACCTCGCGGACCGGGAATCGATCGCCGCCGCCGCGGCCGAATGCGCGGCCGAGGGCCCGCTGGCGCTGCTCGTCAACAACGCGGGGATCGTCCGCGGCGCGCTCTTCTGGGAACACCGACCGGAGCAGGACATCGCCCTGACCATGGACATCAACGCGCTCGCGCCGATGTACGTCACCCACGCCTTCCTGCCGGCCATGATGGCCGACGCCGGCCGGCCGCGCCGGATCCTGAACATCGCCTCCGCTGCGGGCACCGTCTCCAACCCCAGGATGAGCGTCTACGCGGCGTCCAAGTGGGCCGTGATCGGCTGGAGCGACTCGCTGCGGCTGGAACTCGAACAGCAGGGCCACGGGCACCTGAAGGTGACCACGTTTTGCCCCAGCTACATCTCCACCGGAATGTTCGACGGCGCCAGGGGTCCGCTGCTGACCCCGCTGATGACCCCGGATGACGCCGTCGACCGGGCGTGGCGCGCCGCCGCCGCCGGGCAGCCGCTGCTGATCGCCCCCGCCATGGCGACGCTGGGCAAGGTCCTGAGGGGAATCCTGCCGGTGCGGGCCTGGGACTTCGTTGGCGGAAAATTGTTTGGCATCTACTCCACGATGGACAAGTTCACGGGGCGGACCGTCCCCGACACGAAGGCAGGCTCCCGATGACCGCTCCGCTCCAGTTCCCATGGCAGCGCGCCGCGACCGGCGCCAACCTGCTCTCCGCCGAAGGCACCCTGGGTGTCACGATCTTCGAGGAAATGACCACCCTGGCCCTGCAAACCGGCGCCATCAACCTTGGGCAGGGTTTCCCGGACGAGGACGGCCCGGCGGAGATCAAGGCCGCGGCCCAGGCGGCAATCGCCGCAGGCTATAACCAGTACGCCCCGGGCAAGGGCATCGTGGAGCTCCGCGACGCCATTTCCCTCCATCAGGAGCGGTTCTATGGCCTGACCCCGGATCCGCAGACCGAAATCATCGTCACGACGGGCGCCACCGAGGCCATTGCCGCCTCGCTGCTCGCCCTCGTGGGCCCCGGGGACGAGGTCCTCACCTTCGAGCCGTTCTATGACTCCTACGGCGCCATCATCGGCCTCTCAGGCGCCCGCCACGTGACCGCGCCCCTGCTGGCACCGCACTTCATGCCGGACCTGGACGCGCTTGAGGCGGCGTTTAACAGCCGCACCAAGGTGGTGCTGGTCAACAACCCGCACAACCCGACCGGTGCGGTGTTCCCCCGCGAGGTGCTCGAGCGCGTCGTCGAACTGGCGACAAAATATGACGCCGTCATCATCACCGACGAAGTCTACGAACACCTGACCTTCGGCGTCCGCCACATCCCGATCGCCACCCTGCCCGGAGCCGCCGAGCGGACGCTGACCATCTCCTCGGCCGGAAAGACGTTCTCCTTCACCGGCTGGAAGATCGGCTGGCTCAGCGGCCCGGAACACCTGATCGCCGCCGCCCGGACGGTCAAGCAGTTCCTGAGCTACAGTTCGGGCACCCCGTTCCAGGGCGCCATCGCGGTGGGCCTTGGCCTCCCGGACGAGTTCTACGCCGGGATCGCCGACACCCTCCAGCTCAAGCGGGACATCCTCAGCGACGGCCTCCGCGCGGCCGGGCTCGACGTCTTCACCCCGCAGGGGACTTACTTCGTGAACGTCGACACCGCGCCGCTGGGCATCTCGGACTCGCTGGAACTGGCGCGCCGGCTGCCGGCGCTGGTCGGCGTCGCCGCGATCCCCGTCCCGGTCTTCTGCCACCCGGAAGGTGCCGAGCGGACCCGCAGCCTGCTGCGCTTCGCGTTCTGCAAGCGGATCGATGTCCTGCAGGAGGCCGCCGAACGGCTCGCGACCCTGCGGGACAGGCTTTAGCGGTGGCGGACGCACCGGCTGCGGCGTCCCGCTTCCTGCGCACCACGGGCCAGCACGCCACGATCGAGCCCGATGACTTCACCGAGGGCGGGTACGTGCTCAGCATCGGCGGCGCGGAGCAGTCTCACGTGAACCTCGCGGACCCCTCGGACATCTTCTACGAGTACCTGCGCCGGATCGGGCACGTCGTGGACCTCGCGGCGCCGTGGGGTGAACCCGTCAGCGCACTCCACCTCGGCGCCGGTGCCCTGACGCTGGCCCGCTACATCCAGGCCACCCGGCCCGGCTCCGTGCAGTGCGCCGTCGAACTTGAGCGGGAGCTGCTGGACTTCGTGCTGCAGCAGTTGCCGCTCCCCGGCGGCACGGATCTGGTCACGCTGATCGGCGACGCCCGGGATGCCCTGGCCGAGCTGCCCCCGGAGCAGCGCTTCGACGTCGTGATCCTGGACATTTTCTCCGGCCCCGAGGCTCCCGCCCATCTGGCCTGCACGGACTTCTACCGGGAGGCCGCTGCGAAACTGACCCCGCGCGGCGTGCTGATCGTCAATGTGGGCGACGAGCCCGGGCTGACCCTGGTCCGGAGCCAGGTGGCGGCGCTGCGCCGGGCAATGGCGGACGTGTCGGCGTTCGCCGAGGCCGGCATGTTCAGCGGCCGCTACCCGGGCAACATCATCCTGACCGGGACGCAGGGTCAGTGGCCGGAAATGTGGACCGCGGCACTGACCGCCCGCGGGCCGCATCCTGCCAGGGTGCTCTCCGGCGTCGGACTGGACACTCTTTCCGACTAGTCCCCTGCGTAGTCCCCGGGCTGGTCTTCCGGCTCGGGCGCGGGCTGTGCTGCCGCGTCCGGCTCCGGGCCCTCGACGCCCGGCTCGGCGAACCAGAGCCTGGTCTCGCCGTATTTCCGTTCGGCAAACCGTTCCATGCCGTCCGGCCACCCCGGTTCCGGGGTCCTGGACGACCGTTCCACCACCACGACGGCGCCTTCCGCGAGGTGCTGTGCGAGCTTGGCCAGGACAGCGGCCAGGGCCGGTTCGTCCAGCGGGTAGGGCGGATCCAGGAAGACGAGGTCCCAGCGGACGGCCTCCCCGGTCCGTTCCAGGAACGACTCGACCTTGGACCGGTGCACGGAGACCACCTTGCGGCGGGCGACGGTGTTGACGAGGTCCGCGTTGCGCTGGCACACCTCGCTGGCCTTGGCGTCGAACTCCACGAGGTCCACGGATTCCGCGCCGCGGCTGGCGCTTTCCACGCCCAGCGAACCGGAGCCGGCGTAGAGATCCAGGACGCGGGCATCCCCCACGACTTCGAAGGCATCCAGCCGGGAGAACAACGCCTCCTTGACCCGGTCCGTGGTGGGGCGGGTGAGGGAACCGGGGACGCTGACCAGCGGCGTGCCGCCCGCGGCGCCGGCGATGATGCGGCTCATCGCCGCGCCCCGGTGGATGCGTGGATTCTGTTAGCCGCGTTCAAGGAACGCCTCCTTTTCGGGGTTGAGGTATTCGTCGATCGCGCCTGCCAGCTCCGGGTGGGCCGCCAGCGACGGGTCGGCCGCCACGATCCGCTGGGCGTCCTGCCTTGCCCGGGCAATGATGTCTTCGTGTTCGAGGACCCGCAGGAGCTTCAGCGTGGACCGCCCGCCTGACTGGGAGGCGCCCAGGATGTCGCCCTCGCGGCGGAGTTTGAGGTCCTCCTGCGAGAGTTCGAATCCGTCGGTCGTGGCCGCGACGGCGTCGAGCCGGCGGCGGCTGGGGTGGCCCGGTTCCAGCGTGGTGACAAGCAGGCAGGTCCCGGGCAGGCCGCCGCGGCCCACCCGGCCGCGGAGCTGGTGGAGCTGCGAGATGCCGAACCTGTCGGCGTCGAGGATCACCATCAGCGTGGCGTTGTGCACGTCCACCCCGACTTCAATGACGGTGGTGGAGACCAGCAGCTGGGTGTCGTTGGCGGTGAAGGAGGCCATGGTCCCGGACTTCAGCGCCGGGTCCTGGCGGCCGTGCAGCGGCGCCACGGTCACCCCGGCGAGGGCCGGTTCGTCCTTGAGGTGTTCGACGACGCCGGTGACGGACGCCAGTTCGCGTGCGGCGCTGCCGCCTTCGAGGTCCGCGGCGGACGGTTCCGCTTCGCCGGGGCTGAAGTCGCCGTCGTCGTCGGTGCCGATTTTGGGGCAGACGACGTAGACCTGGTGGCCGGCGTCGATCTCCTCACGGGAGCGGGACCAGATGCGGCCCGCCCACGCGGGGTTTTCCGCCAGCCCGACGACGTGCGTGGTGATCGGCGCGCGGCCCGCCGGGAGCTCGTCGAGCACGGACGTTTCGAGGTCGCCGAACACGGTCATGGCCACGGTCCGCGGGATCGGGGTGGCGGTCATGACCAGCAGGTGCGGGGGTTTGCTGGCTTTGGAGCGCAGGACGTCGCGTTGCTCCACGCCGAAGCGGTGCTGTTCGTCCACCACGATCAGGCCGAGGTCGTAGAAGGAGACGTTCTCGCTCAGCAGGGCGTGCGTGCCGATCACAATCCCGGCCGTTCCGGAGGCGGCGTCGAGCATGGCCTGCTTCCGCGCCGCGGTGGGCATCGACCCGGTCAGCAGGGTGACCTGGACGGCTTCGGAGCCGAAGCCGCCCAGCAGACCGTCCCGGGACAACGGGCCGAGGGTGCGGCGGATCGACTCGTAGTGCTGGGCGGCCAGGACTTCGGTGGGGGCGAGCAAAGCCGCCTGCCCGCCGGCATCGACCACCTGGAGCATGGCGCGCAGGGCCACGATCGTCTTGCCGGAGCCGACCTCGCCCTGCAGCAGCCGGTTCATCGGCGAATCCTGGGCGAGTTCCCCGGCCAGGGTCTTGCCGACGGCGGACTGGCCGGCTGTCAGGGTGAACGGCAACTGGCTGTCGAAGGCGGGCAGCAGGCCGGCCGCGACCGGGCGGCGGGCCGTGGCTTCCTCGGCGGCCAGTTGGGCGCGGCGGCGGGCCAGGGCGGCTTGGAGGACCAGGGCTTCCTGATAGCGGAACCGGTCGCGGGCGCGCTGCCAGTCCGGCGGCGTCTGCGGGGCGTGGATGAGCCGGTAGGCGTCCGCGACGGGCAGGAATTTCTCCCGTGCGGCAATGTCCGCCGGCAGCGGGTCCGCCAGGGCCTCCAGCTCCACGGTGTCCAGGAGTGTCGAGATGACCTTCTGGATGGACCAGCTGGTCAGCTTGGCGGTGGCCGGGTACACCGGGATGGGCATGGCGGCGAGTTTTTCCGGGTCCATCCCGGGGGTCTCGGGGTCCTCGTCGAGCAACAGGAAATCGGGGTTGGTCAGACCGAGCGAGCCGCCGTAGCGCGTGACCTTGCCGGAAAACATGGCACGCCGGCCCGGCTGGAGTTCGGCCTTGGCCCGGAAGCCGTTGAAGAAACTCACCTTGAGGGTGCCCGGCAGGCCGGCCCCCGGGGGCCGCACGGCATTGCCGGCGTTACCGGCCGCCCCGGCGTCGTCGGAGATCACGACGTCGGTCAGCGAACCGCGGCGGGCGCGCATGGGACGGGTGCTGTTGGAGATCACACGGGCAATCAGCGTCACTTCCTCGTCCAGTGGGATCTCGCTGATGGGGGTCAGCTCGCCGCGGCTCAGGTAGCGGCGGGGAAAGTAGTTCAGCAGGCCGCCGACAGTGGTGATGCCCAGGTGCTTCTCAATGACCGCCGCGGAGCGCTTGCCGATCCTGCGCTCGAGGCCCAGGTCCAGCTCAGCGTCCATGTCCGTCCGGGTCCCGCGGCACGGCAAGCTGGCTGACCGAAATGTCCGAGGGTTGGCCGAGCGACTGGATCAGGGCAACGGCGGGATCGGCGTCCAGGACGTGGACGTGGACCCGCCACCGGTATCTTCCGGACCCGTCGGCCTCGCCGCCTACCTGGCTCATGATGACGGAGTCGCCCATTTCGTCGAGCCGCTGGCGCATCATGGCGGCATCCAGCGGCGAGAGCGAGATGGTGCACATGACCTCGACGCCCTCGTCCCGGGGCATGGCGGCGTGGATGTGCGGATCCTGGACGTCGTAGCCGTGCAGGCCGTCGAGGAGTTCGCTCTGCAGTTCCTCGCCGAGGACGGCGGAGCGCAGGCAGTCAAGGATCAACAGCATCCCGACGCCGCCGGCGTCCACCACGTGGGCGGCCTGCAGGGTCTCGAGCTGTTCCTCGGTGCGGACCACGGCCGCCAGGGCAGCTTCGACGGCGGCATCCAGTGCCAGTCCGAGCGTGTGGTTGCTGTCGTCGCCGTCGTGCGCGGAGTCCACGGCGGCCGCGGCGCGGGCTGCGGCTTCCATGACGGACAACATTGTTCCCGGCACGGGGTCGCTCAGCGCGGACCAGGCCCGGATCTGGGCCCGGTTCAGGGCGGCGGCCAGCAGCGGGGCGCTTAGCCGCGTGTGTCCGGCGAGCGGCTCGGCTGCGGCGCAGAGGAAGACGGCGAAGAGCGTGCCGGAGTTGCCCCGGGCCTGCTCCATGGCGGCCCGGCCGGCCCGCGCCAGGACGACGCCGACGTCGCTCTGGACCAGTTCGGGCGCGCCCGGGGCGTGGCCGGCCGGGTCGCGGGTGACCAGCGGGATGGAGGCCGTGGCCGGGTTGGTGCCTGTGTTTATGCCTGTGCTTATGCCTTGCAGGCCCAGCGCCGCGGCCCGGACCGTGAGGTACAGGTTGGTGCCGGTGTCCCCGTCGGCGACGGGGAAGATGTTGATGGCGTTCAGGCGGTCGCTGTGGTTCCCTAGCGTTGTTTCCGCCTTGCCCAACCACCGCTTCATCGCTTGCGCGTTGGCGGCAATCTTAGTCTGCAAAGTGATCCCATCCCACAGTGTCAGCGGGCCTGCCCGCTATCGTGACGCCCGAGCTGTTCATTAGTGCCGGGGCTTCTACCGAGCCTATCGCAGTGAAACCGGGAGGCAGCTGAAGGCCTGCGGGGAATGTGGCGAGCAGTCCGTGGTCTTCCCCGCCGCCCAGGACCCAGGCCAGCGGGTCCGTGCCGAGCAGCTTCGAGGCCGGCAACAGCGGCACGGCAAGGTCCTTCAGCGCAGCGGCGTCCAGGTTGAGCACGGCCCGGCTGGCTGCCGCCATCCGGCCGCCGTCCCGCACCAGTCCGTCGGAAATATCCATCATCGCCGTGGCCCCGGCTTCCCGGGCCAGCGGTCCCGCGGCGAGCGGCGGCCACGGCCGGCACTGGGTGTCCATCAGCGCCCGCTGTTCCCCGGTGAGCGAGCCGACGCCCGTGCCGGATTCAAGCAGGGCCAGCCCCGCGGCCGCACGCCCCACTGTTCCGGCGAGCGCCAGGGTGTCCCCCGGGCGGGCGCCGGACCGGAGGACGGGCTCCCGGCCGTCCAGGGTCCCCAGGACCGCGACGGTGACCGCCAGCTCACGCCCGCGGCCGAGGTCGCCCCCGGCCACGGCGCAGTCCGGGGCGCCGAGTTCCCGGATTCCGGCGGTGAGTCCGTCCGCGAAGTCTTCCACCCAGGCGACGGCAGTTTCCGGCGGCATCGTCAGGCTCACCACCATGGAGGTGGCACGGGCCCCCATGGCATTGATGTCGCTGAGGTTTTGCGCGGCGGCCTTCCAGCCGACGTCGTAGCCGCTGGTCCGGTATCCGTTGTTCCATTGGAGCCGGAAGTCCTGGTCCGCCACCTGGGTGTCGATGCTGACCACCGTCCGGCCGTCCGGCGCCGCCACGATTGCGGCGTCGTCGCCGGGCCCCAGCAGGAGCGCAGTGTTGTCCCCAAAGCCGCGGTTGAGCCGCGGGAAGATCCGTTCGAGGAGCTCGGACTCGGAGAGCCCGGCAACGGTCAGGGAAGCCTCCGGAACAGCGGCATCGGTTACGCGGGACTCGGGCTCAGTCGTTTCAGGCACAGCCCTACGCTACCGCGGGGCTGCGACGCAGCAGGGCCTGGGGTTCATCAGGCCAGGATCTCGTCGAGCCACTGCCCGCCCGTGGACCGCATGTCGAACCGCTGGACATATTCGGCGGCCGCCCTGGCTTCTTCCTCAAACGCTTCCGGGGAGCTGTTGAGGGCGGAGACGAACGCCCGGACCTGGGAGGTGGTCTCCCGGGTCCAGCGGCCGCTGAATATCTCATCCACTCCCGGCCGCTGCCAGAACAACGGTATGGAACCCGATGCCATTCCCTCAGCGGGGGCGAGGTGGAAGCTCTCATCCGAGCTGGGCGACAATACATAACCGATCTTGCGCAGCCAGGACGCCATGTCCGGGCCGAACGGTTCGAAGACCACGGCATCCCGCAGCGCCGGGGACCGTCCGATCCGGTCAAAGATTTCCAGGTACGCCTCCCGCTGGAACGGCTTCTTCCACTCGTAGGCGTATTCCCACGGCATTCTTCCGCGCACGTGCAGTGTGTACCGGGGGTCCTCTGCCAGCAGTTCCTCCAGCAGGTCCAGGGCCCTGTCCAGCCGCTTGCGCATCGGGACAATGCCCACCAGGCCCAGGCGGAATCGGTGATCCGGCTCCTTGGACCTGCGGAGGTCCATAACGTCGACGGCGTTCGGAATCACCCGGAAGTCGGTATCGGTCCAGGCCGTACTTTCGCGCGTACGGTCAACGTAGAGCTGCGAGACGCAGATCAGGGAGTCAATGTTCCCGGCAGCCACATCCTTCATCCAGGGGCCGTTGAGCTCGAACATGTGAAGACGCACAATGAGCTTCTGCCGCCGCCGCTTGTTATTCGAATACCAGACGGCGTTGGGGCCGCACCATTCGCAGATGATGACGTCGGCCCAGTCCCTGAGCCGTTCGGACTCCTGGACATCGTGGTGGTGCAGCGACTTCCAGTGGTCGAAGGCAAGTTCGATGTCATCCCGCATTTCGAGGACGGAAACGAGCTCGCCGGCGAACTTGAGATCGTGGCCGGCAATCAGGACCCTCGTCTTCTGCTTGGCCCGCGGGCTGCGGACGTAGTCTCCCTCGGACCGCTCGAAGTAGGTTTTCAGCCGGGCCGCCGCCGACGAAATCGAGTAGTGCCGGACACGGTTGCTGACGTCCTTCTTCAGCCCGGCCAGGTGGTCCCTGGCGTCCAGGAGGGTGCTGATAACGCCTTCCGTCGAATCGTCATCGACATACAGCGGGTAGTCGGCGCCGAAAAGCTCAAGGTGCTGCGCATTGCGGTTCACCATGGGCGGCACCCCGAGGGCAGCGTATTCGAGGACCTTGGTCGAGATCTCGAGGCTCGCGTCCATGCTTCGGTCACGCCAGCTCAAGCCGACGTCGTGCCTGCTGACCTCCTTCGCGGCCTCATCGCGGGACATCCCGCCCAGCCAGTCGATGCCTGGCGAGCCCACAGCTTCCTCCATGGAAGCCGACCACGACGGGTCCTGGTGATCATGCTGGAATTTGTCCCCGATCATCGTCACCGCCAGGGGCAGGTTCTGCTCCCCGGCCGCAACGGGGAGGGAGCACATCTCCAGGGTGCGCCACTTCCTGGCGAACTTGCCGGAGTAGACGGCGCTCAGTTTCCGGCCGGTGGCCGGGGAACCTCCCCGCAGGTCAAAGTATTCGTCCGGCACCATCGGCGTGAGGACGAGCGTTTTGCCGGCAGCTTCGGGAATCGTCGCTTCAACATAGGAACGGGCGGCCTCCGTCTGCACGAAGAAGCGCCGGCATTGCCCGACGGTCCGCCGGAGCATCGCCAGGTCTTTCTCGGAAAGCCGGGAACTGGGATGCGCGATGTCCGTGATGTAGAGCCACGACTTGGGACCCAGGACTTTGGAGTTCGCGACGTGCGCCGCCACCTGGGTGCCGCGGGCGATCACCACGTCGAACGGTCTTTCCGCGTCGAGTTGGGCCATACGCTGGGCGGCTACCCGTGGCTGCAGCGGCTCCATGCCCGCGGTTTCGCCCGGCTGGGCGATTTCCACTCCGGGCAGGTCCGCGATCCGGTCAAGCAGCCGGGTCTTCGTGACCTCGGTCTTGAGGAGGACGCAGACCTCGGAGCCCGTCAGTGACAACGCTTCGGCCATGGATACGAGCCACACGGAAGATCCGTCGATGATGTTGAGGTCAACGTCTCCGTAGAGGAGGATGGTCCGCGCGGACCCGGTGGTCTCAGTGCGATCCAAGGAGCACTCCCCTATTCATTTTGGCGAAAGTTTCGAGTGAATTGAGCAGGCCGAATGTGTAGTCCTCGGTCCACCCGTCCATGGAGGACCGATCCGAAAACACAACATCCGATGCAGCTTCGAAATCCGTGGTGTAGATGTCGGCTCCCCGCCGTGTCCGGACAAAGTAGACCGGCATACCCTGGGACCGGCACTCGGCGAGCGCCTGGAGGATTTCATTTGCCAGCAAGGTCCCTGCCGCGGAATCGGCTCCGAACCAGATTCCCGCGGTGAAGGCGCTGTCATCGAGGATCAGCGCCGAGCCGCTCCCGTTCGCGAGCTGGGCCGCTATTGTGCTCGGACGCAGGGATTCGAGCGCGTGTGCGTCGCCCAGGTACTGGTGCAGGTCCTGGCCCGCGATCGCGTAGACGATCCGTCCGCCCCACGGCGCCGTCGGAGGCGCTCCGAGGTAGCCGAGAATTTTGGCTTGACGGTCCCCGTCATCCGTGACGGCCGCTGCGAGCCGGCCGATTGCCCGGCCGCCGGAAGCTGGAGCCGCGGGCGAGGCCGGCTTGTGCTTCTCCGCCGGGGCGGCGGCCGTTTTCGGAACCTGCTGCACCGGGGTGGAAAGCGCGGCCAGCATGTCGCGCAGCTCGCGGAAGCGCGAGCGGGCCTTCCTGGCTTCGGTCTCCTGGAGCCACCGCATGCTGACCAGCTGCGATACGGCCAGCACCGCCATGAGCGTGAACAACGCAAGGGACACAACCGCGAACGCCGGATGCCCGAGCACAAGGTAGAGGGATCCACCGAGTACGGCGGCCACCCCGCAGAGGGCCATCGCAATGACCCCCCGGCTCTTGAAGGCCGTGCGTATCGCCTGAAGTATTCGAAGGATCATGAGCTGAAGACCCCCCGGGTATCGACGAGGAGCTTTCCTGCCAGGACTTCGGGGGGCAGCGCGCGGACGGCGTCATGGTCAACCAGCACCACCACCAGCGAGGAACGGCTGACGGCTTCCTCCAGGGGCACCAGCCGGACGTTGTCCTGGCGCTGAAGGCGCTCCGGCAGGCTGTCGATGTGGGGCTCGGCCACATTGATCCGGGTGGCTGCCAGCGATTCGGCGATGGCCTGGGCAATTTCAATGGCGGGCGACTCACGCAGGTCGTCGATATTCGCCTTGAACGCCAGTCCCAGGACAGCAATCTCGGCGTTCTTGGGCAGCTTGGCGAATGCAGCATGCACCTGGTCCAGGACCCAGCGGGGCTTCTCGTCATTGACGGTCCGGGCTGTCCTGATCAATCGCGACTCGGCAGGTGCCGCAGCGACGATGAACCAGGGATCTACCGCGATGCAGTGCCCGCCGACGCCGGGTCCCGGTTGCAGGATGTTGACACGCGGGTGGTGGTTGGCCAGCCGGATCAGTTCCCAGACGTTGATGCCCAGGTTTGCACTGATGACCGAAAGTTCATTGGCGAACGCAATATTGACGTCGCGGTAGGAGTTTTCCACCAGTTTGGCCATTTCCGCGGTGACGTCGTCGGTGACCAGTATCTCGCCCTGGCAAAACACCGAGTACAGGTCTTTCGCGAGATCGGCGGCCCGGCGGGTGACGCCGCCAACAATTCTGTCGTTGGTGACAAGCTCGATCATGACTTTGCCGGGCAAGACCCGCTCGGGGCAATGGGCCAGGAGAATCGCAGGCCTGCCTTCGGCGCCGTCCAGTGACAAGTCCGGGCGCAGCGAGACGATGTACTCGCCCATGTGGCGGGTTGCCCCTGGGGGTGACGTCGATTCCAGGATGATCAGTTCGCCGCCCTGCAACACCGGCGCGATCCCGCGTGCGGCCGCCTCGATATAGCTCAGGTCGGCGTTCTTGTCGGCAGTGAATGGCGTTGGGACGGCCACAATGAACGCGTCTGCGGCGGGCGTCTGGGTGGTTGCCTTGAGCCGGCCCTGGCTGACGGCTCCAGCGACGTGGATCCCCAGGTCCGGCTCAACAAATGGGACACGCCCATCGTTGACTGCGTCGACGGTCCGCTGATTGACGTCGACGCCGATGACGTCAAGTCCGTTGGTCGCCAGGATCGCGGCTGTCGGCAGCCCGATGTACCCAAGTCCAATGACCGCGATGGTCTGAAAGCTAGTCAATCTGTTGGCCCCTATCAAAGCGTGATGAATTCACGTGGATTTTCGAAAATTTGAATCTCGCCGGCAGCCGCGGGGCCGCCGTCCGGTACGCCCCGGCCGTTCCCGTCTCCGGGGCGCATCCGGCAGTAGTTGAACCTGTCGGCCGAGTAGATGGAGCCCTTGGCCGCCGCGACGGACGTGAGGAAGGCGGTGTCCTCGCCGTGGCTCAGCGCCTCAAACGGGTGCGCCTCGAAGACCTCCCGGGGTGCGGTGATGGTCGGTCCCATCACGCGCCGGCCGAACCGGTGCTCCTGGGGTGCGCCGCGGAGCACGGTGGCCCGGCTGGAGGGCACGTGCGTGTAGTGGGACTGCTTCCCCACCACGTCCGCCCCGGAGTATCGCAACGCGTGCAGCAAATCGAAGCAGATAGTTCGGGGCGTAGTAGTCGTCGTCGTCCATCCGCGTGAGCACTGCCCCCGTCGATGCTTCGACGCACCGGTTGAGGCACTCCCCGGGAGTCAGGGCGGCCGGGGCGACGAGTACTTTGTACTTCACCACGCCATGGGCGCGGGCCAGCCCGGCGAGCACGTCCCCGGCGGCTTCGAAGCCGCGCGTCAGCAGGACGAGTTCCAGGTCGACGTCGGACTGGTCCCCGACGGTCTGGAATATTTGCCCCAGCTGTTGCGGACGGCTTGTGCTCACCAAAGCACTGACGGAGGGAAGGCCGATGGGCCTGCATCGCTCCGGCGCGACCGCCCGGACGATGGATTCTGCCCGGTGCGCGTAGGTATGCTCCCGCCAGATACGGCGCTGGGCCTTATGGACCACCCGTTCATTGAAGTCTGAGTTGGAGGTCAGCTTCCGCAGCATGTCCTCCGCCTCAGGCCTGGCGGCGGCAACCAGAACCTCATCGTGCTCGAAGAACTGCGAGATCGCAGCGCTTGGCGTGGAGACAACAGGCGTGCCCGAGGCGGTGATCTCAAATATCCGGCGGGCGCACATGCTGGGCGAGCCGATCACGGAGTTGACGTTCAGAAACGCCTTGTACGCCCGGTATGCGGTCAGCATCTGGGCGTAGGGCAAGGAGCCGACGACGTGTTGGTCAAACGGCTCCGGGAACTGGTAGTTCCGGTCCCCTCCCAGCTGGCGGGAGAATATTTCCAGCTCGGCGCCGCCCGTTCCGGCCGCGGTCATGGCGGCGCCGAGGAGCATGTCCATCTGGGCGCGGCGTTGCGGGTATTTGTGGGCAAAATACATCCCCGCGAAAGCCACGCCGCGCGAGTGCCATCCGTGCCCCGGCCGGACCGGGTTGTGGATGGCCGGCTGCGCGGCAAAGGGAAGGGTACCGACCCTGTTGTGGCCCAGATCCCGCACGTAAGCAGGAATGCGGTCCGAATCACTGGTGAAAACGTGGTCAAACAACTTTGCCGCCGGAAGAAAGTCGTCGTAATGGGGAGGGTCTTCCTTGTTCCAGAAAACGGTCGGAATTCCGTTGGCACGGCACCACTCCACGAGTCGGACAAACTCGACGCCCGGGCCCGTGGCACCGGTGAGCTGATATTGCCAGGAGCCGGAATTTCCGTTCCAGGCAGATTCCACGAACAGGAAATCGATGCGGGTCTGGCCCAGCTGTTCACGCCACTGCTCCCTGCGCAGCTCAAGCAGGTTCCATTCGAACGAAAACGAAGTACGCGTGAAGTCGTCAAGGATTACGCCCACACGCAAATCCGGACGCCGCGGTCCTTGCCGGGAAAATTCGTACGGGGTGAACTGCAACTGCCGGTTCGGTCCCCGGCCCGCCCACTCGCCCGCGGAGCCCTCGCCGCCGGATCCCAACCGCCGCAGTGCCCTTCGTACGTCGCCGAAGACGCCCATCAGTCCCGGCCCCTGAGGGCCGGACCGCCGTCGCACGGCGGTATCGGGTTCGACGTCGCATTCCCCAGGCACCAGTCGGTTCTCCTCAATGGTTGTTCATTTGTACTTTCATCCGAACGTAGGGCGCCCGGGTAAAGGGGAGGGCGGTCCAAGGTGAACTCAGGGCTAACGCCGGCCGGAGAGCCGGTGACATGTTCCGGTTCCCTTTGCGTGGCCGCGGCCACAGCCATATGGTCGGCGGAATCACCCGCCATTTCGCCCAGGCAACAGCACGTGAAAGACTCTCACCCGTGCCTCCCTCCGTCCCCGCGATGAATACCGCATACCGCAAGGCGCTGGCCTTCGTTGCCGGGGGCCTCATGCTGTGGCTGATTTTCTCCGTGCAGCTGTTCACCAACACCGACCCGCTGACCGTGCACCGGACAGACGCCGTCATCATGCTCGGCGGCGCCGCTTCGGAGCGGCTGCCCGCGGCACAACGGTTCCAGCAGGACCTCGGCATCCCCGTCCTGGTGCTCTCCCGCACGGACACCTTCGGAAACAGGGCCGCGGACGGTGTCTGCGCATCAGCCGAGTTCCCCAACCAGTCTTTGGTCTGTTTCCGGCCGCCGGACCTCGACACACGCGGCGAAGCGCGGGCAATTTCCCGCCTCGTGGAGCTCAACGACTGGAAGTCCGTGACCGTAATCACGTCCAGCTACCACGTGACCCGCGCCGGCCGGCTGATCAGCCAGTGCACGACGGCGGAAGTACAGATGGTTGCCTCCCACCCGGACCTTGACCTGGGGCAGTGGTTGCGCCGATTTGTCATCGAAACCGGGGGGCTTATCGATGCGTCCCTCCGGCCCGAATGCGCGGATCCACCGGCGGCAATGTAAGAATTGAAGGACATCAGGTTGAAGCCGTCAGCCAGAATTATGTGCCAATGAGGCGAGGAGGACGTGACCTTGGAGAACCCTGCCGACGGCACTCCCCCGCTGGTAGCCGCCCCGCGGCACCTGCGTCGCCGCCGACTTTACGGGGACATCCCGGACCATCTCCTGGTTCCCGGCATCCAGCCGCTGCCGTTCGAACCGGACCGCACCGCGCCCGCTAAACGCGCCGCTGAGCTGGACCTGGACGACGAGGAAGTGACGCACAGCCGCAAACGCCTCGCAGCGCTGGTGGCCGTCATATTCGTTGCCGTCAGCGTCCCGGCGCTGATCATCGCCCTGCTGCTTCTAGGCTGAAGCTTCCTTACAAACCACCGCTCGCGCTTCTTGGGGGAAATCCATGCACAGCATCATGCCAATCTTCGGGACCAGGCCGGAGGCCATCAAGATGGCTCCGATCGTCAGCGCCCTCCAGGAGTCGCCGCACTTCGACTGCATCGTCACCGTCACAGGCCAGCACCGAGAAATGCTGGACCAGGTCAACGAGCTGTTCGGCATCCTCCCGGACCACGACCTGAATATCCTGCAGCAGGGCCAGTCCCTCTCCGGCATCATGACACGCACCATTGACGGCCTGGAGAAGCTGTTCACCCATACCCGGCCCGACGCCGTCGTCGTCCAGGGCGACACCACAACGTCCACCGCCGCCGCCATCGCTGCCCTCTACCACGGCATTCCCGTGGTGCACGTGGAGGCCGGACTGCGCAGCGGTGACCTGCTCTCTCCCTTCCCGGAGGAGGCCAACCGCAAAATCACGAGTCAGATTACCCGCCTGCACCTGGCTCCGACCAGCACCAGCCGCGCCAATCTGCTGGCCGAAGGCATCAACCCGGCGAACGTCGTAGTCACCGGCAACACAGTGATCGACGCCCTGCTCGCCACGGTGGACAAGCAGCTCCCGTTCTCAGACCCACGGCTCGAGGACCTCGCCGCGGCCGGCCGCCGGATCCTGCTGGTCACGACGCACCGCCGTGAGAACCAGGGCGACGCCATGCGCGGCGTCGGACGGGCGCTGGCCCGGATCGCCGAGGCCGAGCCCGACCTGGTGATCGTCCTCCCGGTCCACAAGAACCCTGTGGTGCGCGAGGCGGTGCTGCCGGCGCTCGAAGGCAAGGCCAACGTCCTGGTCACTGAACCGCTGGCCTACGGTGAGTTCACCCGGCTGCTGTCCGTGGCCCACGTGGTCCTGACCGATTCAGGCGGCGTCCAGGAGGAAGCTCCCAGCCTGGGCAAGCCCGTGCTGGTGATGCGGGAGAACACCGAACGGCCCGAGGCCGTCGACGCCGGCACCGTCCTGCTGATCGGGACGGACGAGGACCGGATTGTGGACGAGGTGGACCGTCTGCTGCACGACCCCGCCCACTTCGCCGCCATGGCGAACGCCGTCAACCCCTACGGGGACGGCAAGGCAGCCGCACGTACCGTGGCGGCAATCGAAGAATTGCTCGGCGTCGGCGCACGGATCGGCGAGTTCGCCGGCGGGTAGGCGCTGCTAGAATTTCCGGACGATCCTGTCCCGGCGGATGCCGGCCTTCAGGGCAGTAGAGGCGACACCAAGACGTGCGACAGCGGGACAAGATGCAAGTATCACGACGGGACGCCATTCGGTGGGCATCAACTGGCGCGATCGGGTTCACGGTGCTGGGGTTATCCGAATCCTCCGGGGTACAGCTGCCCGGATCCACGACCGTAAAACCGCCCGAAACCCCCAGTGCGGCAGGTACCAAGCTGCAGGTTGGTGCGCAGCTGACCACCCTCGACGCCACTGTCACGTTCGGCTCCCGGCGGGTGCAGCGCCTGCCCTACCGCCTGCTCACCCGTGGACCGGCCGCCAAGACACTGGTGCGCGAAGAGCTCTGGGCCCGGACCGGGCCGCCAAACAGCCGGCGCACGGCCCTGGCCACTTTCGGCCACCTGACGGACAGCCATGTGCTCGACGCAGCCAATCCGGGCCGGCTGACCTTCCTGTGGCAGTACTTCGACTTCTCGGAGGAATTCCCCAGCTCCACGAGATTCCGGCCCCAGGACCTTTTCACCGTCCATGTGCTGGACGCCACGATCCGGAAGCTCAACGCCGTCGGGCGAGGCCCCATCAGTCGACGGCCGCTGGACTGCCTGGCGATTACCGGTGACCTGACAAACGCCTATGCGCTCAGCGAATTGTCGGCAGCGATCGGTGTGTTCGGGGGCGTTCCGGTGACGTCGCACCCTGGCGGCGGGTATCAGGGGATCCAGGATCACGGCCCCGCCCCGCTCGAACTGTCCAAGAGCATCTGGCATCCCGAACCGGAGACCACGTTGATACCGCCGGACAACTGGAAAACGCTGCACGGCTACCCCACGGTTCCCGGACTCCTCGCCTCCGCAGTCAAGCCGGTTGCGACGGAGGGGGCGAACTTCCCCTGGTACATCGGCTTCGGCAATCACGATGAATCAGGGCGGTCGTTCGCTTCGCCCAAGAATGACTTCGTCGACACGCTCAGGGTCGGCAGCCGGCTTCCGACCCGGCTGCCGCGAGGCATGGACACCTCGGATTTCTGGAACACGGTCGAGGGTTCCAGCGACAGTGAACGCCGGACGCTCATCGATTCCATGCCTTCCCGGACGGTGCGTGCCTCCACGCTCCGTCGCCCGTTCAGCAAGGCTGAATTCGTGGACACTTTGCCGTCGAATGCGGCCCAGGCCACGGTCGGCTCGGGCAAGAACTCCAAGGCCGTGCCCTATTACACCTTCGAAGTCTCGCCCGACGTCCTCGGCATCATGCTCAACACCGCCAGCCCGGACGGGGGCACGAAGGCCGTGCTGGACGCCGCCCAGGCGAAGTGGCTGGAGGACCAGCTGAGGCGGGTCTCCCGCCGGTCCTACGACGCCAAGGGCAAGCCCACCACCTCGAACGTCAAAGATCGTCTCGTGATTTTGTTCAGCCACCATCCGCTGTCCTCCTTTGACAAGGAGGAGACCTCGTCCGACGGCGGCCCGCCGCCGCTGAACCGGCAGGCTCTCCTGGAGCTCGTCACCCGTTTTCCCAATGTGATCGCATGGCTGAACGGCCACATCCACAGGCACAGGGTGGTTCCGCACAAGGGGAACTATGAAAACGGCGGGTTCTGGGAGATCACGACGGCGTCACTCATCGACTACCCGCAACAGTCCAGAATCATTGAGGTACTGGACAACGGAGACGGGACACTTTCAGTCGCTGCGACCCTGGTGGACCACTCCATCCCGGAGAGCGTGATCCACGAAGGAACCCAGACTCCCCAGTCTCTGGCGGCTTTGAGCCTCGAATTGGCAGGCAATCGGCCAGGACTGGACCGCGACCACATGCTGGGACGCAGCCTCGACCAGAACGTCGACTTGATCGTGCGCAAGCCTTTCTGACCGGCTCCCTCCGGTCCAGTCAACTAACGGAGAGTTAGCTCGGCCTTAACATACCGGGACGAGCCATATTGGGTGTCCTGTTGCTGGACCGTTATGCTTGGACGTGGGGGAAGCACCCTGTGTGCCGTACCTACGGTTTCTGGGTGGTCTCGAGTGATGCCACGGCTCGCCGTTCCCGCCATAAGGTTCGCTCGTCGAAGAGGAAAAAGACACATGAAAATCCAGGCCGTAATTCTTGCCGCCGGTATGGGAACGCGGCTGGCGCGTCCGCACCCGAAGCCCATGACCGAACTTAACGATGGCCGGACCATCATGCACCAGCAGGTCCAGAACCTGCAGAATAAGTTTGGCAAGCGGCTGCGCCTCACCATTGCCGTCGGTTTCAAGCTCGAGATGATTCTCGAGCACGTTCCCAACGCGTCTTTTGTGTACAACGAGAACTTTGACCAGACCAACACCTCCAAGAGCCTCCTGAAGGCGATCCGCAACTCCGCCAAGGGCGGCGTGCTGTGGATGAACGGCGACGTCGTCTTCGATCCGGACATTCTGGATCTGCTGGCGCCCTACATCAAGCGTGATGAATCATTCATCACGGTCGACGTCTCCTCGGTCTCCGATGAGGAAGTCAAGTACACCACCGACGCCGACGGCAAGATCCAGGAGCTCTCCAAGCGGGTTCCCGCGGATGTTGCCCAGGGCGAGGCCGTCGGCATCAACTACGTCAGCTCCAAGGACAAGAAGAAGTTCCTCAAGCGCCTGATTGAAGTCGACGACCAGGACTACTTCGAGGGCGCCATCGAACTGACCATCAAGCAGGACGACGTCAAGTGGACCCCCGTGGACATCAGCGAGTTCTACGCCGTTGAGGTCGATTTCCCGGACGACCTGGTCCGCGCAAACGCCAGCATCTGAACACGGTGGTCTAACCACCCTGCGCGTCGACGGTGCCGCGAAGCTGATCCGTACCGTGTGGCTGGTTTCTCCAGCCACACGGCGGGTCAAGAATGACCGAACCACCCAGCGAACTGTCACTGCTGGAAAACGCTACGGAGATCAATGAGTACCTGGGAAGCTGCGTTCGCTGCCGCGCGCCAGTTTGAGATCATCGGCGACTGGCCGGCCGCGCTCGAGGGGTACCGGAACCTGTATCACAACGGGCATAACGGAGAAAGTGCCGTCGTCTTCCGTTACGGCCTGGCCCTGCTGCAGCTCGGCGCCCTGCAAGAGGCCCACGAGCTTCTCGCAGAGGCTGTCTCCATGGAACCGGACAACGACGTCTGGCGGGAACGCCTCACGCTTCTGCGGAGCGATTCAGGGGTCACTGTCGGCGTCTCGAAATCACTCCCGGATCTGGCACCGCCCATGTCTGGACCACATGGGCGGGCTGAGCCAGCCAGCGACACTGCGGTGGACACAATTGCCGGTGGGCCAGCAGTAGATCATTCAGCTCTCGCAGCCGGATACAAACGCGCAGGTCAGCGCTGGCAAGAAATCCAGGTGCTGGAGACCGGTCTCGAGCTTCACGGTGCCGGTGCAGCATGGCACATTCGGCTTGGCGAAGCGCGCGAGGCCATGAACCGCTACGAGCAAGCTGCCGACGCCTACTCTGCAGCCAACCGTTTGGATCCGAGCTCGGCCGAAATTCACTTCAGGGAGGGCTCCTGCAGGGAACGGAGCGGGGATCCCGAGACGGCGGCGGCGCTGTTCGCCACGGCCGTCGCACTGGACACGAAGCTCAACGCCGCTTCGTTCGGCATTGGAGTCTTCTACCAGCAGGTCGGCGACTGGCTACGGGCAGCGAATGCGTATGCCGACGAACTGAGCCATCGGCCCCACAACGCGGCGCTTGCGTATCGAGCGGCACACGCGCTCGAAAAGTGCTATGAGTGGGAAGCGTCGGCCGACATGTACCGCCGGGCAACCGCAATGAACCCCGCGGAGGCTTCGTGGCATTATCGACGGGGGTTCGTTTACGAACGCCAGGAGCGTTGGGCAGATGCCGCCGAGGCATACGCGTTTGGCCTTGCGGCAAGTTCGAAATCCTCCGCCTATTGGGCCTACCGGTGCGGATTCGTGCTCGAACACCTGGAACGCTATGAAGAAGCTTGCGAAGCTCACCTGAAAGCCAAACCTGAACTGAATGAGAACGTCGACGCCTTCGGTGGCCGTCGAAATGCGCTGTCAGGCTACGCCGAAAAACACGTCGACGACGCTCTTGAAGCAGCACTGCGAAATCCGTCGTCGCTCGCCAGCATGGCCGTTGCTGAGAAAGCCGCAGCCCTGGGCCTGTATCGGCAGGCCTCGACTGCCTATCAGGCTGCGATAGATCGCAGCAACGAGGTCCACTCGGATTGGTATTACCGGCTCGGCAAAGCCCTGACACTCGCAAACGACTTCAAGTCAGCAGCGGCAAATTTCCGGATGAGCAGAGTGTTTGATGATGCCCATGGGGTTGATACGACGGGCTACCGAAAAGACAAGGCTCTTCTCGACGTCATGTACTACACGTCGTGGCGGGAAAATCTACCGCTTAGGGAAGATGTCGTTCTCTACGAAAGCTTCCACGGCGATTCCATCAGCTGCAATCCCTTGGCGATCTTCGAGGAATTAACCCGCCGTGAGGAATTTGACGGCTACCTTCACGTGTGGGTAGCCAACGACAAGGTTTATGTCCCGAGCGCCGTCAAGACACACCCGAACGTCGCAATTATCACACGCAATAGTGCGGGATACAGGCGACATCTGGCTACTGCCAAATACCTCATTAACAACGTCACTTTTCCTGCCTATTTCGCCGCTCGAGCAGACCAGCAGTACCTGAACACTTGGCACGGCACTCCGCTGAAAACCCTCGGCAAAGACATCGGGACTGGTTTCCTCGAGCACAAGAACGTTGCGCGGAATTTCCTCCACGCGACCCACGTTTTGGCAGCGAATCAATTCACGGCGGACATCTTGACGCGTCGCTACGATGTGGACACGATGATGTCCGGGCGCCTGGCAGTTACGGGCTACCCGCGAGTCGACCGAACGCTCAACGCTTCGAATGCGACTCGCGCCAGATTGAGGCGCACACTGGGGATACCGGCGTCCGATTCGCGTAAAATCGTCTTGTACGCACCGACATGGCGCGGAGGTTTGAATTCTACGCACTTCGACTTGGAGCGACTCAGGTCCGACCTGGGCAGGCTGGCAGAGCTGGATTGCAATGTGATTTTCCGCGCCCACCACAGGACGCAGGAACTGCTGGCCGGTACGGACCTCAGCGTAACGATCGTTCCTGAGAGCATCGAAACCAATGAACTCCTCGCCGTCGTCGATGTACTCATCACTGACTACTCGAGCATTGTCTTTGACTTCCTCCCCACCGGCAAACCCGTTGCGATGTACACCTACGACCTCGACGAGTATCGCGATGAACGCGGTCTTTACATAGATCCAAGCGCAATGGGTCTACCTACCGCCAACACAATCGATGAACTTGTTGGGATTATTTCGCAGCAGATATCAAATGGCGGTCAGGACGAGATCCACGCTACGTTGGTCGAGAAATATTGTCCACGGGAAGATGGAAATGCGTCCGCCCGCGCCGTGGATTTCTTCTTCTTCGGCAACAATTCCGACGAACTGACTAAAGCCGTGGCCAAGAAATCCCTTCTGTTCCACCACAGCTTCATTCCTAACGGAATCACATCGTCGCTACTCAACCTGCTGACCCACATCGACCCTGACGAGTTCGATGTCACGGTCGTGCTGCCGGTTGATGATACGGCAGCACATCCGGAAAGAGTGGAAAAGTTCGAGGAGCTCCCCCCTAACGTCCGGGTCATCGGCAGAGTGGGACGCCAACTTTTCACCCCAGAAGAGAAATTGGTCGTGGATCGCCTCAACAAACACCGAGTTCTGACAAATGATGCGCAAATGAAAATCTACCAGCGTTCATTCGAACGAGAGTTTACCCGACTCTTCGGGCAGCATAAGTTCACGTCTGTAATAGAATTTGAAGGATATTCCACTTTCTGGACTGCCCTTATGGCGTCTGCGCCCAGGCCTTCGCGCCGCGTAGCTTTTTTGCACAACGATATGCGTAGCGAATGGTTGGGAAGATTCCCGCACCTTGAAGCGATCTTCCGCGTTTATCCGGCTTACGATGCCCTCGTTTCCGTGTCCGAAGTCATAAGCGAAGAAAACCGTGATCATCTGGGGTCGCTGCTGTCACTGGCAGACGAGAGGTTCGTACACGCGGTGAACCAGATTAACCCTGCCAAGACACTGGAGTCGGCCGATGCTGATCTGGACGACGATTTGCTGGATTGGTTCTCACCTGACTTCAAGACCTTCATCTCTTTGGGCCGGATGTCTCCGGAAAAGGATCACGAAAAGCTCATCCGCGCCTTTCGTGAATTCCAGAAGATAGACCAGACCAGCCGCCTGGTGATACTCGGAGACGGACCCCTCCGGCAGACTCTCGAGCATCTGATAGCTGCCCTTGATCTAACGAACAACGTCTTGCTGGCTGGCCTCCGAAGCAATCCCTTCCCGGCTCTTGCCCGCGCGGATTGCTTTGTGCTTTCCTCAAACCACGAAGGCCAGCCCATGGTGCTGCTGGAAGCCCTCACGCTCAAGAAGCCCATAATTTCCACTGACATCATCGGGGCAAGGTACGTCCTTCAAGACGGGTACGGACTACTTGTTGAGAATTCAGTGGACGGCCTGCTCAAGGGCCTGCAGCAGTACGTTGAGGGCTCGGTCCCTGCGCGGGTTCTTAATATTACGAAGTATCAACAGGAGGCGCACGCCCAGTTCGTGCAGTCTGCGCTCCCGGCTGAACTCGACCTCGCGGCCGTTTCCGCTACCGATAGCTTCGACCTCTCGTCTTCGAACTGACTCCGCCCGGTCGCCAATATCTCTCACTGGGCCGGGGTGGTCCGCTTGTTGTGGCCGAAGGGCAAAAATGGCCCTTCGCATTTGAGCGTGGTTAGGGCGGTCTGAGGCTGGCGCCGTGGCGTTGGCCGTTTCCTGTGCGGCGTGGTGCGGCGGGAAAGAGGTCAGGGCCTCTTTGAATTGGTAGCGACCAAGCAACCAATATCCAAAAGAGACCCTGACATGAATAACTCTCTGTCTTGCTCCGACGGCCGGTGGTGCACGCGCGCGGATGCGCTGCTCGGCGTCGAGGGCATCCACGTCAACTCCGTCACGACATCCGGGACCGGACTGGTGCTGGGCGTCGAAACCGGGGAGGACGTCACTGGCTGCCCGGACTGCGGCGTCGTTGCCGTGGGCCATGGCCGCCGGCAGGTCCGGCTCCACGACATTCCCTGTTTCGGCGGCCCGGTGCGGCTGCTGTGGGCCAAGCGTCTCTGGCGGTGCCCGGACCCGGGCTGTCCGAGGACCACATTCACCGAAGAGCACCCGCTGGCCGGTCCCCGGGCGAAACTCACGGCCCGCGCCGTGTCCTGGGCTGGGCGACCGACGCGCTCGAGTGGTTCGACACTTCGGTGTCGGCCCCGGCCCACCAGCTCGGGGTGTCCTGGCACACTGCCTGGGACGGGATACGGGCTGAAGCCGCACGGCGGATCGCTGATACAGGCAGACTGACGGGGGTGGATGCGCTCGGCGTGGATGAGCCTGTCTGGTCCCACACCGGTCCGCCCGGGACCGGCATGGTCACCGGCATCGTGGACCACACCCGCGACGCTCAGGGTGGGGTTCTTGCCCGGCTGCTGGACCTGGTTCCGGGACGGTCCGGGAAGGCCTACGCCGACTGGCTCAAAGCACGCGGCGCCGGATTCACCGCCGGGATCAAAACCGCGGCACTGGATCCTTTCCGCGGCTACGCGAACGCGATCCGCGACGAACTGCCCGAAGCCATCACCGTTCTGGACGCATTCCACGTCGTAAAGCCCGGATCCACCATGGTCGATGAGGTCCGCCGCCGCATCCAGCAGGACACCCTGGGCCACCTGGGCCGCAAGGGAGATCCGCTCTACGGAATCCGCCGGACCCTGCAGATCGGAGCCGAACACCTCACGGACAAACAAGCCGGCAGACTCGATGCGAAACTCACCGCCGGCGACCCCGGCCACGAAGTCACCATAGCCTGGCAGTGCTACCAGAGGCTCCGCAACATCTACCACGCCCGCCCGGACCGGGGCAGGGAACTGGTCACCGAGGTGATCGCGTCGTTCCCGACCTGCCCGATCCCCGAAGTCGCCCGGCCCGGCCGGAGCCTGCGGGCCTGGAAAACAGCGATCCTGGCCTACTTCGACACCAACGGCGCCTCCAACGGGCCCACCGAAGCCATGCGAAGGGCCGCAAAAATCTGACCTTCTGCGTCGTGCTGCTAACGAATCGTAAGATCCTGCCGACAGTGGCCACTACAGGGTTGTAACGATTAGGCGCTGATTGAGCCTGCATGGTAGTGGAGGTGGACCGGTAATGGCATGCCCAGGACATCTTCCTCCGCGGGGGCGAACGACGTCCTGCAACACAATAATACGCTCCTATGGAAGGTCTAAGATGTTGACGCGTTTGCGAACAGGAAGACGCCCGGGATCGGGCGCTGCAGCGATTCTCATGACACTACTGCTCGTTCTGGGCATGGGAACACAAAGCGCCGTCGCCGCGACGGCACCTCCGACGGGGCTGAAGACCACATCCCAGACCACGTCCAATTACTTAAGCATGTCCTGGAACCCGGTGACCGGCGGGGTTGGATACCGGCTCATGTACTCGACGAAGTCCGATATGAGTGCGCCGTTCTACCGCAACATCGCGTCCGGCACCACCGGTGGCTACGGCGGCTTGACCCCGTCAACCACCTACTACGTTATGGTTAAGGCCTTGAACTCGGCCGGTGCGGACCTCACCGCCTATTCCGCGGCAGTGGCTGCCAAAACCCTGCCGGCCCAGCCTGCTCCCCCCACCGGACTCAAAGCCACCTCCCAAACGTCCAATTACCTGACCATGGGATGGAACGCGGTGACCGGCGCGGTCGGGTACCGGCTCATGTACTCGACGAAGTCCGATATGAGTGCGCCGTTCTACCGCAACATCGCGTCCGGCACCACCGGTGGCTACGGGGGCTTGACCCCGTCAACCACCTACTACGTCATGGTTAAGGCCTTGAACTCGGCCGGCGCGGACCTCACGGCCTATTCGCCCCCTGTCACGGCGAAGACCCTGGTTGCCCCGCCCACTCCCCCGACAGGGTTGAAGTCCACCGCCCAGAGCACCACAACCTTGGCTTTCTCCTGGGGTGCGGTTGCCGACGCGCCACAGTACCGACTCGCGTTGAGCAGCAAGTCGGACATGAGTTCGCCGAGCTACCTGACCACTACTTCGGCGTCCGGCGAAATGCGAGGCTTGTCGCCCGCAACGGCGTACTACGCGCAGGTCCGTGTGATTTCAGCGACCGGAGCGGGCATCACGTCCTATTCCCCGGTCGTGAAGGCCACCACCGCGGCAGTTCCCGTGTTGCCGGCCGTAGCCAATCCGCTGTCCGTTGCTTCCTTCAACATCCACTGCTTCACGTGCGTTGACGGAATGCCCGAGGAAAAGTCGTGGGCCGAACGTCGCGCCGCCGTTGTACAGACGATTGTTTCCAAAATGCCGGACATCATCGGCGTTCAGGAAGCTTCGCAGACTTGGCTCGACAACAGGCCGGGCGGCTACACACAATTTGAGGATCTCCGGGATCGGCTCACCGCCGCCGGTGGAGCGTACAAGCTCACCGATTCGGACCGAAACAATTGTGTCGACTCGCGTCTTCCCACGAATTGCGTCTACGCCGACAAGGGAGCCTCGGCCGGAACGAAGATCTTCTACAACGCCAACACGGTGAAGTTGATCAGGTCCGGGTCCAAGGAGCTGCCCGCAGTTGCCGCGGCGGACATCCCGCGTTTCGTTGCCTGGGCGGAAGCGGTACAGCTTTCGACCGGCAAGCACGTGTTCTTTGCCGATGCCCACCTTGAGATCGGCAAGGACGCTGCGTCCAACGACCTCCGCAAGCGGCAGGCCCAGACAGTCATGGACACCATCAAGAGCAAGAACACAGGCGCCCTGCCCGTGATTCTTGTCAGCGACATGAACTCCAACAAGTGGACCGAACCCGCCAACGGGCCTTACGACGTGATCACGAGCCAGGGTCTCGTTGATCCCCTGGGCAATACGTTCAAGAGCTGGTACCCCAGCGGCGCGGCCACCGCTGAAAAGGTTGTGAACCGGCGGGTCAACAGCTGGAACGGCTTTGAACGCGCTGTCCGCCAGGGCGCTGCCGGAACCAGCGGCGCGTACATCGACTACATTTTCACATCGAAAATGAGGGTCACGTACTACGAGAATGTCGCCAAGATTGATGCGCTCGGGAACTATGTGGGCACGTTTGCCTCGGACCACAACATGCAGTTTGCTACCGTCGGCTTGCCGTAGTTTTTGACGGTTGCGAATTGGCAGCAGATCGCGCAGGCGCTCGGCTGGCGTTACTCCAGCCGAGCGTTTGCGTAGGTGGCCGTCAGGACCCCGGTCGTGGTGTTCGAGGTCTCGACCCCGCCGGGCCAGTCCCGGCACGCTCGCCGCCTACTTGCTAGGATTGACGAAGGTTGACGGCCTAGCCCTCGTAGGATCGTTGGGTTTGTTCGCGGTTCCTCCAGTGACGCACTGCCAGCCATCCATCAGCAGTCGTAACCTAAGTTTGGAGTACAAGTGCAGACGGTCAGCTTGACCATGGTCAAGAACGAACAGGACATAATTGAAGCCTTTGTTCGACACAACCTCAGGTCTATCGACCACATGTTCATTGCTGACAACCTGTCCACTGACGGCACCTTGGAGATCCTGCAGGCCCTGAAAGCTGAAGGCCTACCGCTGACGATCGATACAGACGAAGACCAGGCGTTAAGGCAAAGCCATAAGATGACGACTATGTACAGAAAGGCATTTCGTCAGAACGACTTCGACTATGTATTCCTTCTGGACGCCGATGAGTTCCTTGACCTCGATCGCGAGGAAATGATCTCGCTCCGCCGCGCGCACGGAAGCGGAACGGCCTACTACGTGAAACGCGTCAACTATTTGTACGGTGGCGAAGTCGTGGACGGTCGTGAAACGTCTTTTTTTGAGCTGATGTCCAATAGGGACACTGAGCCCGAAACTGACAAGTCAATGATCTTCCACGATGCAGCTAAGTGCCGCCGTTTCCGTATCGGCAACGGTAACCACCACATCAGAGACTGGTCCCAAGATGACGGTCCCCGTGTTTCAGTGAAGCCGGAGCGGGAATTTGCGCTCATCCGGCACTTTCCAATCCGCTCCGTTGCGCAATATATGCGGAAAGGCCTACTCGGCTGGTTCGCCATGCAGCTACGCGTGCCTGGAGCCAACGAGCCCAAGAGCACTGTGGGCTCCCACTGGCGGACTCAATACCGTCTAATCCTGGAACAAGACTGCAATGTGGGGCCGGAGGAGTTGATTGGCAACCTGTACGGTGACCGCTACGGGGCAAGGTTCGGTACCAGAGACCCGCTGACCATTGACTTCGAGCTCAAATACGAGCACCTCATACGCCAGCAGTCCCTGACGACCCTGATTGCACGTATGTACGAAACCACAATCGAGAAAATGTGGTCCACCGTACCGTCCTGACATCAAACCCGTCTGGGCGCTGACCACTTCCTGGAGGCTCGCAAGAGGTTGGCAACTCCGAACCGATAGTCAGCCCAGCGTTACGACGTCAGCAGCCGCCACCGTCGACAACCAGCCCTGCTTCCAGGTGTCAGGGTCAAAGCGCGCCGCCGTGGAGGCGGCTCCTGCACGCAACGACGACTTCAATCCTGGATCCCGAAGATACTCGATCATCGAGTTGGCAAGTCTGTCGACGTCACCATAAGGGACCAGCAGTCCGTTGTGACCGTGCTGCACCACATCACGGGGGCCGTAGACGACATCATACGAAATAACCGGAGTACCGCAGGCGAAACTCTCTGTTAGAACCAGCCCGAACCCCTCATAGCGTGAAGTCATAACCGAACAGTCAGACGCGGCAAACTGACGGAGGGGGTCGCTGGTGTGTCCTTCGAGCGTGACTACGCCCTCGAGTTTGCATTCCGAGATGACGTGTCGCAGAGATTCAGAGGCGGGCCCAATTCCGAAAATTTTGTATCTGGCCGCTGGGAATTCGCGGTGCACCTTGACAAAGGACCTTATCGCTTGGTCAACCTGCTTGTCATCAGCCAGCCGGGCAACCGTAACGAACTGCTGGTCAACGCGGTTGACGATGCGCTGCAAAGCGGCCCCCGCATCCAACGGAGCTGCGTGCGGGACAACCATCGCTGCTTCTGGGCGGCAACCGGTGTCCTCGATAAAGTCGCGCCGCTGAGTGTCCGTGAAAAAGACGAACAAACCGACGTTGTCGAGGAACTCCATATGATGCTTCATCCATTGCTTCAGCCCGTCGGCGTTGTCGCGGTTGTTCTTGTAATGAGTCGTATGGATCGAAACCACGTGAAAGACGTTCGGAGAGGAGATAGCCAGTGCAAAGCTCGTCCGGGGCTCGTCGCTGAAGACGACCGCCGGCCCGAACTCCTCAAGCTTTTCGGTCAGCCATGCGCAGTTGGCCCAGCGCATATCGTGGTGCAGTACAGGATCGCCGGACGTGTGCTCGACAGTCCGGTATTCATATCCTCCCGGGTTCACCCAAGTGGAAATGTACGGACATTCGTCCGTCCCAACGTAAGTCCTGAAGCGAACAACTCCATCGTCATCGAAGTAGTCCCGCTTGGCTATGGACCCCCCCGGCCAGCTTGTATCGCGGTAGGTCCGCAGCCACGGCCGGTCGTCATGGTGCCTTTCGACATACCGCAGCTCTCCATTGGCTGCCCTGCTCACCAGACCAACGAAAGCACCCGAAGCGAAGTAACGTCGAAGACTCCATGATTCGGAACCCTCTGATACAGACTGAAATGCTGGACTCGACTCCCACTCCGTATGCTCAAATATCATTTTCTGGGGAGAATTCCGGCTACGACGTCGAAGGTCCTGGTGGAAGCTGACTAGTTCTGCGTGCGCGGGAAGGGACCCGTCCTTCTTGAGTTCGTCGAACAGCTCTTCCACATCTGCTTGAAAGGCCACGGTCACGAGGACCGCGCGTCTTCCCTCTGACACCGCACGGAACCGGTCAAAGACCGCTCGGGTCAGGCCGCCACGATTCCTGCCCAAACTGTCGATCACCTGGACTATCACTCTGGCGTTCGGGCCCACGCCAACACTCGCATCTGTCATAACTGCCATCCTATTCTGGGATGAAGGACTTCCCGTGATTGCTGCTGCGGCGCGCACTGCGCCAACTGCCGCCGTTCGGATTGACGATGAGGTCGTGGAGACCAACCCACGGGGATCTGAAAGATTCCATCAACAGTCGATTGACCGAAACGACGCGGTCACGAGTCAGCGTGTATGCGCCCGTCACCTGGGCTGAAAGTTGATCCGCGGTAGACTCGAACCAACGACCAACGAACCTACCAAAGGCGAACTTTCCAGGATGAAAAAGGAAGAATCAGCGGCTCTTCCCGCGAGGGCCGAACTCCGCGCGGCCAAATGGACGGGAGCCCGGACGTTCACCATAAAGCTATGGGCCTACCTGCTCCCGGGAACGTCGAAGTCCGCGACAACGGAGGTCGAGGCCTGGCTGCAGGACGACAAGGGGCGTCGCACGAACGCGTTGGTGCGCCCATACACGGATCCCGCGGCCAACGACGGGAGCTCCAACCCGTCTGTGGACGTTTCCGGGTGCGCGTTTGAGGCAGTGTTCGACTTCGACAGCCATTTGGCAGAAGCCTCGGCGCGCGGCAATGTCTTGACAGCTCATGTGTCCATTTCTGACGGTCGACAGGTGCACGAATCAACTCTCACCAATAGATACAGATGGGGATCGGCTGGTGCACTTGAGGCGTGTGGCTTCGAAAACGGCGTGCAAGTCGTCCCAAGCTGGAGTGCGGACGGGTTGCAATTCAAGATTGCAAGCCGTATTGCGGTCGCCCATGCCGTCTCATTCGTAGGCGCAGATCTTAAGTTCTGGGTCAAGACCGATGCGCGTTTCACCCCGGATCTGGCTGTTCTCAGAGACGATTCGGAACGCGAGGTTCACACGTCATCGTTTGCGCGGGAGGGAAGCTGGGTCGAGTTCGCTTTCAATATGGCAGACCTTCCGGGACTCGAGGCAGATAGTCCGGAAACCTGGCGATTCTATCTGGAGGCCGGTGAACAACGCAGGCTCGTCCACTGGAACAATCTGCTCACGCCCGTCAGTGAGCGCGAGGATGGGCTCGTTTTGGCTGCCGGTCCAAGCGGCGTGGTTCGATTGGACCGTTTGCAGCACAATGTCGAGGCAAATGCCGTGGATTTCTACCCCTCGCCTAACCCCCACCTGACGATCACAGGGACTTACGCCGGAGAGTGCTCAAGGCCCGTCAGCCTGTCCCTCGAAGGGCAGCGCGACACTTTGCCCGGGACACTCATTACCAATGAGGCGGGTCGCTTTATTTTTTCCGTCCCGCTCGTCAAGCCGTCGGAGACGGGCCCCATTGCGGTTCCATCAGGCGGCTACCGCGTTGGAGTTCAGTTCGACGACGAATCGTACCTCCGGTTGCGGCCCGCCAAGGCGTTGACCGCCAGCCTGTATCGGGCCCATTATTCTGAACGCCTCAACGTCCGTCTGGAGCGCTCTCCCGCCAATGAAGTTTATGTAAACATCAGTCCGCCCCTCTTGCCCCAAGAGTTGGGTGAGTACAACCAGCGAACGCTGAGCAGTGCCAGTCGAAAAGAAGCCGACCTGCAGCCCGACAGCTTTTACTTCGAAAGTTGGTTCGGAAAAAACTTCTCCGACAGCCCCTTGGCTCTCTTCCAGGAAGCCCGGCGACGGCTTCCCGACGCGCATCTTTACGTAAGTGTGGCGGACCTGTCAGTTTCACTGCCGGACGGCGCCATCCCGGTGGTACGAAACAGTGGCAAATCATGGAAGGCACTTGCCGAGTCCAAATTTGTCATCACGAACTGCTGGGCGCCGGATAGGTTTGAGCGGCACCCGGAACAAGTCCTCGTGCAAACGTGGCACGGAACACCGTTGAAACTCCTTGGACTTGACCGGCCGGGCTCAAGGGTAAAAGCAGGTCGCGTGGCGAAAATCGAGCGGGAGGCCAATGAGTGGAGCCTGCTGGTTTCGCAAAACCCCCACAGCACGGAGGTCTTCCGGAAGGCGTACGCCTACGCGGGAGAGATCATACAGTCGGGCTATCCACGCAACGACGCGTTGTTCGACGTCGACAACCTCGGGCACCAAGTCCGCGAGTCGCTGAACATACCAGCCGGAAAAACAGTCGTCCTCTATGCGCCGACGTGGAGGGAGGACAGCGCCGGCTCGCCTGATCTCATCCAGGCGGGCGCCATGGCCGATGCCCTGGGCCCGGACTTCACAGTTCTCCTCCGCGGTCATTCCGTGAGCCTCCGGCGAGGCCAGAATGTTGAAGCCGCCGGTGTCATTGACGTCACGTCATTCAACGACCCGTCGGGCCTCATGGCAGCAGCCGACGTGCTGGTGACCGACTATTCATCCATCATGTTCGACTTCAGCGTTACTGGAAAACCTATGATCTTCTTCGTTCCGGACTGGGACGACTACACCGGATCAGGCCGGGGCGTGTATTTTGACCTGTCGGATAAGGCACCCGGTCCCCTGTGCCACACCCGCGAAGAAGTGATTGAAGCCCTTAAGGACCTCCCGGAGGGCCACAAAATGTACCACGAGGCGTATGCCGCCTGGCGTAAAGAGTTCAACCCCTGGGACAATCCAAAGTCCTCGATGGAAGTATTTTCCCGCATCCTCGAACTCCGGGACGCCCCCGCAAAAGGCTGAAACCGTCGAGGACAGCTAGTCAAGCAAAACAAGAGCGGCTACCGGATTGTCATCCGTTAGCCGCTCTTGCGGCTCGTCGTAATTAGCTATGGTTGGCTGGTTTTCCCGGTACGGCCGGTGGCCGCCTGCACTGAACAGGTTGCGCAAGCGGTAGTTCGAGAAGTTCCGGAACCCCGGGCAATCCTCCGGGTCGCTTCGATGACCCCGTTGACCACCGTGGGCCCGTTCGAGGCACAGTTGGTCTGGAAGTACGCGAGGATCTCCTGCTTTCAGGACTTCAGGGTGCGGCCGAGCCTGGCGATCTCCGGGACCGGGCCGGACGGGAACGCTGCGAGGACCTTGTCGACAAGGTCCCAGCCCTTGTCCGGCGGTGCGTGGTAGATTAGCGGACCTGCTGGTAGCACTGCCAGGCGACTGTGACTTCGTGGTTCGGGTCCCCGGCTTCGAGCGTGGCGTCCAGCCGGGCTGTTTCCCGCTCTGAGGCTGGGCCCCGAACTGCAGGGTCCGCCGGACCTCGGAGCGGATCACCGGTGCGCCCGCGGTGCCCCAGGGTGTCCTGCTGGACCCCTCTGCGGACTTCATCAACCATGGTGGACGCCAGCTTCACGATGTGGAAGGCGCCCAGCACCTGGATGGCGTCGGGCAGTTCGTCCCGAATCGCGTTGGCGTAGCCGCGGAAGGCGTCCAGCGTGGCGGTCTTGATGCCGGCCCGGAATTCGGGGGCGGTGAGCCAGTCCGCATATGTTTTGCCGCTGCGTCCCTTGACCAAGATCCAGCTGCCGAGCGTGGACGACACCGCGCCAGTCGCAGGTGTGGTCGATGATGACGGTGACCATTCTGGACCCCGGGACCCGGTATGGGTCCAGACATGCTCATCCACGCCCAGCGCGTCAACACCGGCGAGCCGGCCCGCGGCGGTGGTGCGGCGTTCCACCTCGGCCATGACCGGTGTCCACGACGTGTGCCAAGAGACGCCGAGCTGGTGGGCCAGGGCATATACCTAGGTGTCGTACCGGCAGAGCGCGTCCGTGGCCCAGATGATGGCACGGGCCGTCAGCTTCGCATTCGACGGCGCCAGCGGGTGGGTTTCGGTGAACGTGCCGGCAGGACAGCCGGGATCCGCGCCCTGCCACACCCGCTTGACCAGTCCAGACACACCGGACGGCCACGGTCGGGCGTGTCGTTGAGGCGGCTGACGCGGCGGCCGTGGCCGATCGAGAGCACACTACACTGCGGCACGGCGCCAGGTCCTTACCGGTCTCCACGGTGAAGACGTGTTCAGAAACGGTGTTGTCAACGGTAAGGACGTGGAGGCCTTCCTCGCCCGCGCGCGGACACCACCGCGCACCGGGGCAGCACGTAGCATTGTCCATGTCGGGGTCTCTTTCCGGGCGGCTGCTGCTCCGCGCCGGCGAGACGCTCCCGGACCGGGGCCGGGACCGGTTCCAACGGGTCTTCGACCTCGACGACTCGACCGGCGAGCCGCAGACCACGCGGAAAGTCAAAGAGCAGCTGCGCGCCTTGACCGGCTCACGGACGCCGCCCGGTCAGCGAAGAGCTCCGGGAAGTCGTCGAACACGCCGACCAGCCCCAGACGAACAAGCTCAGCGCACAGTATGCCTTGGCCTCGGGCCCGTCCCTGGACACTCGCCGCTACTTGCTAGCATTAGCGAGGATAGTCGGACCCAGCGTTCATAACAACGCTGCGCAGTTCGACGTTCCTCCGTTCGCGAGTGACGCACCAGCAGCTATCGATCGATCAGCCATAGAAAATGAAGTTCGGAGTACACGTGCAGACTGTTAGCTTGACCATGGTCAAAAATGAGGAAGACATCATTGAAGCCTTTGTTCGATACAACCTCAGGTCTATCGACCACATGTTCATTGCAGACAACCTATCTACAGACGGTACAATGGACATTCTGCAGGCATTGAAAGCCGAGGGCCTGGCGCTCACGATTACGACCGACGACGATCAAGCGTATAAGCAAAACGCAAAGATGACGGCTATGTACAGGAGAGCGTTTCAGGAGAACGACTTTGAGTATGTATTCCTTCTGGATGCCGATGAGTTCCTTGAGCTTGATCGCGAGGAAATGATCTCACTCCGCGAAACCCACGGAAGTGGAGCCGCTTTCTACGTGCCGCGCACTGGCTACTTGTACGCCGGCGAAGTTGTCGAAGGACATGGTACGTCTCTCTTTGATGTCATGTCCATAACCGACACTGAACCGGAAAGTGACAAGTCGATGATCTTCCATGAGGCAGCTAAATGCCGACGTTTCCGCATCGGTATCGGCAGCCATCATATTAGAGACTGGTCCCAAAGTGACGGTCCCCGCGTGTCAGTGAAGCCGGAGCGGGATTTTGCGCTAATTCGTCACTTTCCTATCCGTTCCGTCGATCAATATTTGCGGAAAAGTCTGCTCGGTTGGTTTGCCCTGCAGCTTCGCAAGTCAGGGGCCAACCAGCCTAAACGTACGGTCGGCTCCCACTGGCGGACGCAGTACCGTCTAATCCTGGAACAAAACTGCAAGGTGGGGCCGGAGGAGTTGATTGCCAACATGTACGGTGATCGATACGCGGAAAGATGCGGAAAAATGGACGCCCTGAGCGGCGACTTCGAACTCAAGTACCCGCATTTGATGCGCAAGCAGTCTCTTACAACACAACTCGCGCGCATGTACGAAACCACGATAGAGAACATGTGGTCCGATTCGCCGTCCTGATATCGCCGAGTATGAGCTGCACCCCGAAAGTTGGACTTGAAAAGTAAGAGTCTAGGTTTCGGAGGCACGGTCCAATGCCGCCTCGTGGCTAGCATGAAATCAGAACACGCCGTGCAGCTGTTGAGCTGTTAGAGCAGGGGCACGGCGCGTGGGAGATAGCCAAGCAGGCGGGACTGCCCCCGGTTTTGTTGACTCCTTGACCTAGCGAGCTAGTGCTCGTGGAAGTCATTTTGAAGACACCGCGGATGCGGGTCGGATATACCCCGAGTCACACGCAACGGACTGAGCACCAGCCTGCCAGCCGGCCTCAGGCCAGCTGCTGACAATTACAGATCTACCCGCTGGTCACGGATCTTGCCGCCGAAGGGATTCCCGCGCCGGTGATGGTTGGGCCCCCGTTAGCAGTCCAGCGCTTATGCGATAGCTAATTGGTTTTCTTGCGTCCAGGTTTCCCAGTAGCGTTTCGGCGTCATGCCGTC
>NZ_JBEPOZ010000021.1:0-82982 GCF_040547005.1 Arthrobacter sp. UYCu712 | reverse complement strand
ACAATCATGAACGGCCCCACGGATCCCTGGACGGCATGACGCCGAAACGCTACTGGGAAACCTGGACGCAAGAAAACCAATTAGCTATCGCATAAGCGCTGGACTGCTAACGGGGGCCCAACCACCGTCAGCGGCAAGGTCAAGGACCAGCGGGAACTTCTGTAATGGGTACTGGCTGGCCAAGGGCCAGCTGGCAGGCTGATACCGGAGAGCTCGTGCGTGACTCAGGGTATATCCGACCCGCGCAAGCGGTGCCCTGAAAATGACGCGTCCGCACCCTCGTCTCCGGGCATCGGTCTGCCCGCACGGATGACCTGATCAGAAGACTGTCCACCTTCGGGTGTGACCCGTTACAGATGCGTCTCCGATGCGACCCAGGCAGGCCCTGCCACCTGTCCGGTTCAGTAGAAGGAGAACGCACCATGGCAATCATTGCCGAAGAATTCGAGTTCGTCGTCGGAGTGGATACCCACGCCCGTACACACACGTTCACCGTCGTTCATGCCTCCACAGGCGCAGTAATAGGTGGGCTACCTCGACGGCGGCCTGGCCCGCTTCGGGCACAGCTACATCGGTGAGCCCGAGCGACTCGTCGAGGAGCTTTCCCGCGACGAGGCCGTGGCCGCAGCGGACACGGTGCTCGTGACCGTCCCCAATCAGCTTGGCGTGGACTTCAACGTCCTGCTGCTCGAGTCGATTTCGCGCGACCTCCGCCTATCTTTGGGGTGAGGATAACGCGGCGTCGGCGGGTGGTTGCTAGGTCATGGACTCCGGCGGCGGGGGGAAGGTGGAGGCGGGGTAGAGTCCGGCGACCTGCATCATGTAGTTTGCCCACTGCGGACCGGCCAGCATGTACCCGTCGATGGCCTTATAGAACTTACCGTTGATGGAGATGTTCTGGCCGGGCCGTTTCTGTCCTTCCAGGGCGTCTCCAAAGAACGAAGCGGTGGCAATGCTGGTGGTGTAGCCGGCCACCCAGGTGGCGCCGTTGTTGTTGGAGGTGCCGGTTTTCGCGGCTACCGGGAACCGGGTATGGACCTTGGGGGCGATGTAGACGCCGGACCCGCGTTTCAGCACGTCCTGGAGGACGGAGTTCACGCCGCGGGCAACCTCGGGTTTGACGGCGTCCCGGCAGTCGTTGGTCTGGGCAGGAAGCTTCCGTCCCGCCGCGTCGGTCACCTCCAGGATGGCGACCGGGGAGCAGTACCGGCCGTCATTGGCGAACGTGGCAAAGGCATTGGCGAGGTGGAGCGGCGCCACGCCAATGGCACCCAGCAGGTTGCCCAGTTGGTGCATGTTCACCCGGGCGTTGTCCAGGCCGCTGTGCAGCCCCACGGCGTCCACGATTTTCTGGATGCCACAGAAATCCAGCTGGGCAGCCTCAGCGAAGGTCGCCGTGTTGATGGAGTTGTAGAGCCCGTAGTCGGCCGACATGGGCCGGTAGTAGCCCGCATCGTTGTTCTGGAGGTCCTCCGTAGCGCCGAGACCGGCCTTCTTCTGCTGTGTGTTGTAGGCGCCGAGCACCCTGCCGCCGGTGGTGGTCAGATTGAACGACAACGCCCGGAGAATGCCCTGCGGGTCCACCCCTGCGTGGTCGTAGAAGCGGGCGTCCTCAATGGCGACGATCGCCTCCTTGACGTACGGGGACATCTGGTCCAACGACACCCTCATACGGTTCTCCTCATAGAACGTGGCGATCGTCTTGCCGTCCGCGCTCAACACTGTGGTGGACTGCGACGGCGAATCCACCGTCAGCTCAGACGGCAGGTTTTTGAAGAAGACGATCGAGCGGTTGAAGGCCACGCTGGCAGCGGCAACACCGGGCACGACGAGGCTGGCCGCCAGAACGCCGCAAATCGCGCTCACCGTAAAGAATCCGAGGACCCTCAACAGGGCCGCAGCCAAACGCGACACAACTCGGTTCTTGGGCACCATTCCTATCCCAGCTATCACGCTCGAAAAAGTGTGTTTAGAATACGCCGGAAGTCTTCCGGTGGACCATAGCGCGGCCGCTTTCTTCAATCACGGCAGTGGACTTGATATCGTCGATAGCGGATGGCCGGCAAGCAACACCGCTGGCGTGCCCTATCCGGCTCCACGATTAAGGAAATGATGAAGCGCACACGACTTTCCGCTATTGGTCTTCTGGCAGCGGCAGCGCTGGCCCTGGCCGGCTGCGGGTCCGGGGCAACCACCCCGGCGACCTCGGCACCGGCCGCAGGGGCCGACACCTCGCTGGCTGACGTGAAGAGCGCAGGCACGCTCAAGATCGGCACGGAGGGCACCTACAAACCGTTTTCATTCCATGCCGATGGCACCGGGGATCTGACCGGCTTTGACGTGGAAATCATCACGGCCGTCGCTGAAAAGCTGGGCGTGAAGCCGTCGTTCCAGGAAACGCAGTTCGACGCCATTTTTGCCGGTCTTGAGGCCAAGAGGTTCGACGTCGTCGCCAACCAGGTTTCTATTACGGACGAACGCAAAGCTAAATACGAATTCTCCGCCCCCTACACCGTAAGCACGGGCGTCATTGTCACCAAGGCCGACAACGACAGCATCCGCTCGTTCGACGACCTCAAGGGCAAGACCACAGCGCAGTCGCTGACGAGCAACTGGTACAAGCTGGCCCAGCAAAGCGGGGCCAACGTGGAGGCCGTGGAAGGATGGGCGCAGTCGCTTACCCTGCTCAAGCAGGGGCGCGTCGACGCCACCATCAATGACAAGCTGACGTACCTGGACCACCAGAAGGCCGAGCACGACAGCAGCATCAAGATTGCCGCCGAGACCACGGACAAGTCGCTGAGCGCCTTCGCGTTCCGCAAGGGGTCAACCAGCCTGATGGAGGCCGTCGACAAGGCCCTCGAAGAACTGCAGACCGACGGTACACTGACCAAGATTTCGCAGAAGTACTTCGACGCTGACGTCACGAAGTAGCCGGGTGGCCGCCGCCGGACAGCGCTGCGTCAGCGCATGAATATCAACTGGGATCTTGTGTGGGGGTCGCTGGGGCCGATTCTGATTGGCGCAATTACCGGCACCATTCCACTGGCGCTGGCGTCCTTCGGCCTGGGCCTGCTGATCGCCCTGCTGATAGCCCTGATGCGGCTGAGCCGGAATCGCGTCTTTGCCGCCGTCGCCCGCGGCTACATATCGGTCATCCGCGGAACGCCGCTCCTGGTCCAGTTGTTCGTCATTTTCTATGGGCTGCCTTCCATCGGAATCACCATCAGTCCATGGCCCAGCGCCATTATCGCGTTCTCGCTGAATGTGGGCGGATACGCGGCAGAGGTCATCCGGGCGTCCATTTTGTCTGTGCCCAAGGGCCAGTGGGAAGCCGGACATACCATCGGCATGTCGCGCCGGCAGTCACTGGCGCGGATCATCCTGCCGCAGGCGGCACGCGTATCGGTCCCGCCCCTGTCAAACACCTTTATCAGCCTGGTCAAGGACACGTCGCTGGCTTCGCTGATCCTCGTGACGGAGCTCTTCCGCCAGGCGCAGCAGGTTGCCGCCTTCAGCCAGGAGTTCATGCTGCTGTATCTGGAGGCCGCCGTCATTTACTGGATCATCTGCCTGGCCCTGGCCGGCGGACAGTCGGCCCTGGAGAAGAGATTGGACCGCTATGTCGCACACTGACTCCACCGGCCCGGACGCAGCGACATTGCTGACAGTTCGAGGACTGCGCAAGGCGTTTGGCAAGCATGAAGTCCTGAAATCCATTGACGTGGACGTCCGCCGCGGTGAAGTCGTCACTCTGATCGGCCCGTCGGGCTCCGGAAAGACGACGGTCCTGCGGTGCCTCAACGGACTCGAAGTCCCCGACGCCGGCGTTGTGGCGTTCGCGGGCGACCTCACCGTCGACTTTTCCAACCCAGTGGCGAAGAAGCAGCTCTCCGCCTTGCGGGACCGCAGCGCCATGGTGTTTCAGCACTACAACCTCTTCCCGCACAAGACTGCGCTGGAGAATGTCATCGAGGGCCCGGTCCAGGTGCAGAAGCGGCCCAAAGGCGAAGCAATCACGGAGGCCAGGGAGCTGCTGGCCCGCGTCGGCCTGGCCGATAAGGAGAACAGCTACCCCTTCGAGCTCTCGGGCGGCCAACAGCAGCGGGTCGGCATCGTGCGCGCACTGGCGCTGCGCCCGCAGCTCCTGTTGTTCGATGAGCCGACGTCGGCCTTGGACCCGGAGCTGGTGGGCGATGTCCTCACGGTCATTAAGGAGCTGGCAGACGAAGGCTGGACCATGGTGGTTGTCACGCATGAACTCGCATTCGCCCGCCAGGTGGCCGACGAAGTCATCTTCATGGACGGAGGGGTCGTCGTCGAACGCGGCCATCCTGACACCGTGCTGCGTGACCCGCGGGAGGAACGCACCCGGCAGTTCGTGGACCGGCTGCTGAACCCGTTCTGACCTGCTACGGTACCCGGCAGCAACGTCTACGAGTGCCTGCCGTGGCGGTTCGTTCTCAGTACGAAGAAAACGAACACCGCTGTGCCACCGGCGGCAAACAGCAGCACTCCCAGGGGGATGAAGTCAGGAGCCCCCATGTCTGATGCCGGGGCGCCCTGGGCCTGGGACGGTGGTGCGGAGGAACGAACTTCCTGTCCAGACGACGAAGCCGGAGGAGCCGGAGGAGCCGACGAAGCCGGGGGAGCGGCAGCCGTGCTGGCCCGGTCAGGCTGGAAGACGTCACTGACCACACCCATGATGAACCGATCTCCGGGGGCGAGCGTCCGCACGACGAGCGTGGCGATCTCCAGGGTCGTGGAGACGCAACCCGCGGAAACCCTGTTCCCTGCGCCGAAGAAGATCGCATAGTCGGCTCCGGGTACGGCGGGGGAATCCGGCGGCCGGTTGTGATTGATGACGGTGGCCTGGGCGTAGGTGCCCTGGTTCGCCCAATACCAGAGGTTCTCGTCAGCGGATGAGCCGCCCTCCAAATAGCTGTTGTAGGAGGCGCTTCCCGGGCCGCCCCACCGGGACCTCGGATTCACGACGTGATACGTCAGCCTGGTCCCCGGATTGGCAAGGCCGAGGGCCTCGGTGGCAGAAAACGAGCCGGTCGGTGACTGGTATTGGCCTTCCCTCAGGGTGCCTTCGGGAGCGAAGCTGTTCTCGCCGATGAAGCCCGTCGCCTGCCACTCCTGGGAGTACCCGTCAGGGTTGCGGAGGCATCCGGTGATCAGCACGGTGTTTTGTGTGGTGGCCGTTGCGGTGACGAAGACAACCCGCGTGGCGTCACCGGCGGGGAACCTGACTTCGCCGGCCGCCAGCTTCGCGCATGGCGCTGTTTCCTGGGCTGCATCCTGCGCCGCGGAGGGTGTTGCTGTGAGTCCGGCAAGGAGTGCTGCAAGCAGCAGCGCCCTTCGCCAGACGGGTAGGGACATACCAAAAGTCTAGTCGCGCCGGCTCCGCCGCCCCGAGTATTGACTACAACGACGGGCGGGCGGATTGTGCTTACGTGAGCTACGACATTTCTGCCGGAGTGGCAGATCGGTCCCGGACACGGCGCGGGCTTTCGCTGGCGCTGATTCCCTCGGCGCTGGTCTCCTTCTCCGGTTTTGTCCTGTTCGTCCTCGAACAAAACTTGGCCGCCTACGGGCTTCTGGCCTTGGCGCTCCTTCTGGCAGGGTTTATCGGCTGGGCGCTCCTGCGGGACCTGGCCTTGATCACGGCCGGCCTCGTAACGATCAGCCTTGTTCCAATCACCACCGATATCAGCACGGAACATATGGCAGTCATGGGATCGGCGATGATTCTGGCCGTGGGAATTCCGTATGCGGTGTCACGCTTTGTCTTCAAGGACCATGCGGTCAGGTTTCCGGTACGAACCGGGCAGACGTGGACGCGGGCTGAGAAATGGTACCTGCCGGCCGTCGTTGTCATGGGCTATGCGCTGCTGCCGGCCTACATGATCAATACCGGGGTCTACCGGAACTGGCCCGCTGTGTCGGATCCAGAAGGAATCATCCGCCTCTTCCTCGGCACCAACGTGCTGGGGATCTGGGATGAGCTGTTTTTCATCTGCACCATCTTTGTGCTCCTGCGCCGGCACTTACCCCTGGCTCAAGCAAACGTGCTGCAGGCCGTCCTGTTCACGTCATTCCTGTGGGAACTCGGTTTCCACGCCTGGGCGCCGGTGTTTATCGTTCCCTTTGCCCTCGTCCAGGCGCTCATTTTCACCCGGACCAAATCCTTGCCCTACATCGTCTGCGTCCACCTGCTCTTCGACTTTGTGCTCTTCCTGGTGCTGATCCACGCCCACAACCGCGCCTGGATCGACATCTTCATCTATTAGGGGCGGAACTGGGTCCGGCCGTCACCTGCGCTGGCCCCCGCTTGTTGGGCGAGCGGTCCGACGTCGACGTATCGTGACGAGAAGTGCGTGAGGACGATGGTTCCGAAGCGGGCCGTGGACGCCAGGGCGCCGGCCTGGCCGGCCGTGAAGTGGCGGTACTGCGCCGCCTGCCCTGCGTCGTCGTTGCTGAACGTGGACTCGGCGACCAGCAGGTCCACCCCGTCTGCGAGTTCCTCTGCGCCGGGACAGGGTGCGGTGTCCAGCACGAAGGCGAAACTCTGGCAGCCCGAAGCAGTGGTCGCCGTGGACATGGGTGAGGTAGATGCGCGTGATCTGGGACGCGGTACCGGGAACGACGAATTCACGCCTGGAACTGACTGTCTCACCCAGGCCGCGGGCCGGACCACGCCAGGGACGGATCCCTAGTCGAGCGGCAGCGTTACGGTCACACAGGTTCCGGACTCCGCGGATGAACGGATAGTCATACCGCCGCCCGCAAGGCCCACAGCGAGGTGCATGAGTCGGAGCCCCCAGCCGGCGTGCTTGCCGCTGGTGACTTCCTGCACGTCGAACCCGCCGCCGTCGTCGGTCACTTTGAGCTGCACGGCATGATTGACGCAGCCCAGCCGGACAGTCACCGCCGTAGCATCAGTGAATTTGTAGATATTGCTGAGGAGCTCCTGGGCCGCCCGGTACAGAAGGAGTGCCGACTGCCGGTCCACTTCCATCCCGTGGTGCGGCGTCTCGAGGTGCACCGCGGTGCCGCGTTCCCGCAGCGGAAGAGCGATTCGGTCAATTGCGCCGGCAACACCAAGAGCGTAGAAATCGACCGGATGTGTGTCGGTCAGGACGCCACGTACCGCGACAACCTCGTCGTTTAGTAGTGATTTCATATGACCACTCTGCTCCCGCGTCCTTGGCATTTTCTTGAGTCCTGCACGGGTGGCGCAGGCCTGCCGTCAGCGAGATTCGGCGTCAAGTTCAGGCTCATTTCCGCCCCTGTTCCGGGTCCCCGGAGCGGGCTATTTTTGAATGACCGGAGTGCCCTGGCGCGGTGGTTGCCGACTTCTGCGGCACTGAAATCGAGTAGGAAAACTCACCGTGGCTAACAGCGTGGCCCAGAAGCTCATCGCATCCCATCTGGTGACCGGGGAGCTGACTCCCGGGTCCGAGATTGGCCTGCTCATCGATCAGACCCTGACCCAGGACGCGACAGGAACCATGGTCATGCTGGAGCTGGAAGCGCTGGGGCCCGACTGGGCACGGACGGAGCTGCCCGTGCAATACGTGGACCACAACCTCCTGCAGGCCGACAGCAGGAATTCCTCCGGTCAGCCTGCCGCCGGTTCGGCCTGTGGTTCTCGAAGGCCGGCAACGGGGCGTCCCATCCAACCCACATGGAGCGGTTCGGCGTCCCGGGCAAGACCCTGGTCGGCTCGGACAGCCACACCCCGGCAGCCGGTTCGCTCGGGATGCCCGCGATCGGCGTCGGCGGCACGGAGGTTGCCATGGCCATTTCGGGTGAGCCGCTGTACCTCAAAATGCCGGAGATCTGGGGTGTGCGGCTCACCGGTAGTCTGCCGCCGTGGACCAGCGCGAAAGACGTCATTCTTGAAATGCTGCGCCGGTACGGCGTCCACGGCGGCGCGAACCGGATCCTTAAGTACTACGGCCCGGGCCTGGCAACGCTGACCGCGACGGACCGGCACGTGACCGCCAATATGGGCGCCGAACTGGGGAGGTCACAGGGAGGCCGGTGGCCCAGATGGTGGTCGGGTCATCCGCGAATCCCGGGCTGCGGGACTTCGCGATTGTGGCCGCAATCGTCAAGGGGCGGCAGGCTCCGCCGTCGCTGTCTTTCGACGTCAATCCCAGTTCCCGTCAGATCCTGCAGGACCTGACGAAAATGGGTGCCACCTACGACCTGATCCGTGCGGGCGCCCCGTTGCATCAGACCGGGTGCATTGGCTGCATCGGGATGGGGCAGGCCCCGGCGCATGGGAGCAACAGCCTGCGCACCATGCCACGCAATTTTCCGGGGCGTTCCGGCACCAAGGAAGACCCGGTCTACCTTTGTTCTCCCGAGACGGCGGCGGCGGCCGCCCTGACCGGAACGATCACCGCCCCCCGGGAGCTGACGGGCCTCTACGGTCTTGAGTATCCCAAGCTCGACTTACCCGAGGTCTCGAGCGTGAACACCTCGATGCTGGAGGAGCCGCATTGAGGCGCCGGTCGCAGCAACATCCCGAAGCTTGCCGAATTCACGTTTGCCCAGATAGACGAAACCCATCCGGCCCGGGCCGCGGAGACCCGGGAGACTTCGGGCCACATTGTGGTTGCCGGCGCGAACTACGGCCAGGGGTCCTCGAGGGAGCACGACGGGCCTGCGCGAGCGGGCGGCGCGGCCTGCACCGCCGGCCGCGGACTGAACTCCGCTGTCCGCCGTGGCACAGCGGAGGGTGCAGTCCATCCGGGCTGCACCCTTTTCTGGTTCGGGATTCAGATACCGTTCCGGGGATCAGTGCCTCTTGAACGTGTCCTTGATCTTTTCGCCGGCCTGCTTCAGATCGGCCCGGAAGTGGTGGGCCTTGCCTTCGGCCTTGAGCTTGTCATTCCCGGTTGCTGCGCCGGCCGCCTCCTTGCCCTTGCCATGGAGTTTCCCGGCAGTGTTGTGGATCTTGTCGCCCCAACCCATGATGTCCTCCTTAGTTCGCGGCCCCGCAACGTGAGCGCCGCAGAAACCGACAGTTAATTGTAGGGACGGACGGACCACAAAAGCACCCCTTCCTGCCTATAACGGCGGCCGAAGGTGCAGAACGCCACAACTACTTCAGTCGGGGGCTAAAGGAGAACGGCTGCCCACTCCGGAAGGTGGACTTACGGGGCGGGCAGCCGGAATTCGCGCGGGCGAAGCTGGGTCTACTTGTAGACGCGGACCCAGTCGACCTGCATCTGGGACGGCTTCGTGGCGGTGCCGTCGGGGAACCAGTCGAGCTGCAGGGTCTGGTGCATGCCCACTGTGGGCTGGTGCGCAGGATTCGTGTCTTTGAAGGTCTGCACGCCATCGATGAAGCCGGTGATGCCGGCGGGGGTCCACTCCACGGCGTAGTTGTGCCACTGGGTAGCATCAATCGGCTTTGCTGCCGTGGTCTGGAAATCCGACCCACCGCAGGAGTAATGCAGGAAGAACTTCATCATCTTGGTCTCTGTGCTGCCCTCGGCGTAGTCGATTTCGGCACAGTTGGGGGACTCGTTGTTGTTCGGCCAGAGGATCATGACCGGGTGGTATTCCGAGTCCCGGTCGCTGGTCTTCATGCGCGACTCCCAGCGGCCGTACTTCTGCTGCGCGAACTTCGCGGACATACCGCCGGTGGTGCCGGCGGCGTCGCCGCTGACCGTGGCCACGCCATTGGCGACGGACCACGCCGCGGGGCTCCGTACGCCCTTGTTGTGATGGCCTGCGCCCTTGAAGACGCTCCACTTGGTGGCGTCCGGTGCGCCGGTGTTGGAGAACTCGTCTCCGGCCAGGACCGGACCCCAACCGAAGTTGGTGGCTGCTTCTGCGCCGCTGGCCGTCGGGGCCGCTGCCGGTGCTGCTGCGGCGGGGGCTACCGCCGGTGCCGCGGCGGGTGCGGCCGCGGCAGGGGCCACTGCAGCAGGGGCTGCGTCGGAAGCGGCTGCCGCTGCTTCAGCGTCCGCGTTGGGTGCGACGGCGGCGTCGGTGGCCGGAGCGGTCTGCGTCGGAGACGGAGCCGGAGTGGTGGTTGCAGGTTTGGCGGCTGAGGTGGCCGATTTTGCCGGTGCCGCGGAGGCTGGCGCCGATGCCTTGCCCGTGACTGGCGGGCCTGCCGAACCGTCCGTTGCGGGAGCGATGCTGCACCCGGTCAGGGCGAGCGCGCCCATAGTGAGCGTGATGGATATTTTCTTGAACAAGAGACCCCTCCGGGCTTAGGACTGACGCACACGACGGCCTTCACTGAGGCGTTGACGAGTGCTCGAAGCTTCGTTCGGCCCCCTGCACTGGGCGGGAGCAAGCAGGCGCCAACCGGCGCATCGGTGCCCGGCTGGCGGGCATCCGGGGCCCTGCATTCGGGCCTGACCATGAAGGCCAGCCGCCAACGTTACCGGACCGTGACCTTGTCACCAAATGGCCGATCGCGGAATCGGCCGGTAGCCGGGGCCGCAGCGGAGGCGGATTGGACGGCTCGTTTGACTGTGAAACGGAGCCCGGTGTTGGGCCTGATTGGCCTAGGGGACCGGCCGCAGGAGTGGCCGGATGAATTTGTAGCCTGTCGCAACGGACAGCTCATCGGAGAGCAATAACTCAGATTTCTTACCGCAAATCGAGGCACTAACGAGGCAGGGAGGTTGCTGCCCGGCGGGGCGGTCCATTATCAGGCCGCCAGTGGTTGGTGGGCGCGCACCCGTTTGAGCGTTTTGGCGTGGTGTCGCTGTATCCGTCGGTGGTGGCGGGCGTCCGGGGTCAGGGCGTCCCGGCCCGGGGTGTCATCGAATGACGTGCCGGGTAGTGGTGGGGCGGTGGAGTGGTAGGTGTGGCCGGTGGGGGTGGTGAGTTCGATGGTGTGTCTGTATTTTTGGGTGCCGGCCGGTCCGGGGCGTGGGGTGGCGGTCCAGCCGGGGGTTTCTTTGGTGTGGTTGCAGGCTTCGCAGAGTCCGGCGCCGTTGGTGTGGGTGGTGGGTCCGCCGTGGTGCCAGGGGATGATGTGGTCGTGGTGGCGGATGGGGGCGTCGCAGTAGGGGGTGCGGCAGGTGTCGTCGCGGGCCTGCAGGAAGCGGCGGAGCCCGGCGGGGAAGAGCCGGGCGCGGGAGTCCATCGCGGTGAGGTCCCCGGTGCCGGGGGCGGTGTAGAGCCGCCGGACCCAGACGGACAGGGGGTTCTCGGCTGCCTGGTTCTCGCCTCCTTTGAGGAGTTGGCGGGCCCAGCCGGCGGGGACGGTGCCGTAGCCGGGGAGCCGGGCGGGTTCACTGTCGCCCTGGAGCAGGGTCCGGTCGGTCATGACGAGCTGGATTTCGATCCCGGCGATCCCGTGCGGGGTGCCGGTGAGCCGTTCGATCAGGGTGTCGGCCATGAGCTGGCCGCGGCCTCGTGGGTCGCCGGCGGCGCGGGCGGTGTCGGCGTGCCGGGTGAGGGCGGCGTAGGCGGCGACGCCTTGTGCGACGGGGAGCAGGGCGGTGAGGTAGGTCATGGTGTCGGGGGCGGGCCGGAGGCTGACGTGCCGGTCGGTCCCTGCGTGGCTGGCCCGTTCGGTGACGGTGCGGGGGTCCCGCCGGTACGCGGCGGCGCGGGCCGCGGCGACCAGGGCACGGTCGCCCGCGCCGGTGAACGTGCCGGTGTCGGCGGCGAGTTCGGCATCCACGGCGGACCGGTCCGCCGCGGTCAGGCAGGCCGTTTCGCGCACGAGCAGGGTGGCACGCCATTCGTTGAGCTGGCCGGTGTCCAGTGCGGTGAGGGTGTGGGGCATTTCGGTGACCAGCGCCTTCGCCAGGCCCAGGAGCCGTCCGCCGCGGGCCGGGGATTCGCGCCGGGCCAGGGCGATCTGCGCGGCGACCCCGGTCCCGCACTCGGCCGCGGGCATCCCGGCGGCGGCCTGTCCACGACGCTGGGCGGTGTCGAAGGCGGCCGTGGACCGGGCCTGCAGCGCGGTCGCGGCGGACTTCAGGTCCTCGAGGTCCCGGACCTGGTCGATCAGCCCGGCCCCGCCGTCGAAGTCGGACGGGGCACAGCAAACGGTGGCGAGCAGCCGGACAACATCCCGGACCGTCGCTCCGCCTCCAGCTCCGCCGCGTTCTGCCGGACCCATTTCGGGCTCCCGATTGCCGTCCATAAATCCAGTCTCCCAGCGACCTGTGACATTAAAGCGACCTGTGACATTAATTGGCGCCGGGTTGGACACCAGGGGGCACGCCTTCTGCGCAAGGGGAATGCCGCCCACAACAATGCGAAACAATGGTCAGATGAGAGATGCCGGCGAATTTATCGATCTCGCGCTGCAGCGGGAAGGGTCCTGGCCGCGGGCGGACGAATTTCGGGCCCGGTTGGGTGGCGATCCGCGCGTCGGCGATCTGCGCTTCTACGGGACGTCGGTCGGCGCGGTGCGGGGGACTATCCGCGACGCGCTGGTCCGCCACCGCGGGTTAAATCATGACGACGTCACCGCGTTGAGCTCCGAGCTGTGGTCGGTGCCGGTCTTCGAGCGCCGCCTCGCGGCAGTGGTGCTCCTGCAGTCCAAAATCCGTGTGCTGGACAACGCGGACCTGACCCGGATCGAAGGCTTCCTGCGGACTGCGCAACTTCGCGAACTGGCTGATCCGCTGGCCATCGACGTCGTCGGTCCGCTGATCGCGGGTCTGGACACCGTCGGCAGGGTCCGGGCTGACAGCGTGCTGGACCGCTGGACCCGGGAGCAGGACGTCTGGTTGCGGCGCGCGGCCCTGCTGTCACCGCTCCGCGAGCTCCGGGCCGGTGGGGGAGACTGGGGTAGATTCGTCCGGCACGCCAACCTGGCGCTGTCCCGGCCGCGGGAGCATGACGATCAAGCCGCCGACGGCGGGCTGCTCAGGGAGGCTGTCGGCGTCGTGCTCGAAGACGTGGCGAAAAACCGGCCCGAGCTGGAATTCACAGCTACCGGGACGTGAGGGAGGGCCCGGCTCCGTGGTCCGTCCGTCGCTCCACCACGGCGTAGGCCTTGCCGTCCAGGAATTGCCAGTCGGTAACCACCATGAAGCCAAGGGCATCGACGCGGTCGTTCAGGACATGGACGTCAAAACCGCCGTCGCGGGGCTCGGCGTCCCACGTCGAGATGTGGACTTCGTTGCCTTCGAGAATCAGCAGCTCCGTGTTGACGTCAAAATCCTCCTGAGGCTGGCTACTCAGCTGGCAGATGGCGACACAGCGGCTGTTCATTTCGGGCCTCCGCTTCGGGGATCGCTGATGGCATCATCCTATGCCTGGGCCCACCGATCCCACGGGAAAAAGCCCCTCGGCACACCCCGACCCGTTACCTCAATGTGACATTTTGTGATCATCCCGTTACCGTTGTTAGGTGCCTGTTGTCTCCGATACGGGCGCTCCCCAGCCGATTGCCTAACTCTGCCGCGGCCCGGGGATAACTCGCACCAACATCCGGCAGAGACGGGGAAACCACTTTTTGACCAGCTGATCATGCCAGTCTTGGGGTGAAGCCGCACGGCCCGCCACGCGGGCCCAGAGTGCGGCCGGGTGCCTCCCATCCGAATCCGACAGCTCACCTCGCAGGCATTGGGAGAGGCTACATTCATGTCTTCAAGCAATACTTTCGCGCGCCATCGTGGCACCACCCCCGCCGGTCGGCGTACGGCAATTTCCTCCGCCTTTGCAGGCAAGGCCGGCACCATCGGCCGCCAGGCTGCGGTAATCGCCGCAGCATCGGGCCTGGTTCTCAGCAGCGCCATGGCCGCCAACGCAGCCGAAGCACCGGTCGAGCGCGACTCCGCCCCGGCGTCGTCCGTCGATGTCAAGGACCAGGTCTCCGCACCGGTCAGCGCGGATTCCTCCGTTCAGATCACCTTTGAGCGTCCGGCCGTCGTGTCCACTCCGGCGCCCGTCGTCGAGCAGCCCAAGCCGGTCGCGGCAGCTCCGGCTGCCGCCCCTGCCGCGGCGAAGCCCACGGTCCAGGTCCAGGCTGCTGCCCCCGCACCGGCAGCTGCCCCCGCAGCCGGCGGAATCAACGCCACGCTGCTGGCCGCCGCTTACGGCCAGGTCGGCATCACCCAGGACTGCACCGCCATGGTGGAGAAGGCCCTCGGCGCAGCCGGTATCCCGGTCGGCGACATCGGCCCGGCGGCGTTCCTGAAGTACGGCAAGGTTGTTTCCACTCCGGAGCCTGGCGACATCATCGTCCAGTCCGGCCACGTTGCCATCTACGCGGGCAACGGACAGGCCGTCAGCGGCGGCATGAACGGTGTCAACGCCACGATGGCCCACCCGCTGTCATGGCTGACCGCCACCGGCGGCGTGACCTTCGTCCGCGCCGGAGTCTAACCCGCTCAGCGGCGAAAGAGGCCGGTGATCAGTTGCCTTGGGGGCATCGGATCACCGGCCTCTTATATGCCCGGCTCCACTGTGCCCGGCGCCATGCTTAACCTGCGTTGCGCGGGGCGAACATGATGACCGCCACACCGACCAGGCAGATCACCGCCCCCGCGATGTCCCAGCGGTCGGGCCGGAAGCCATCGAAAACCATTCCCCAGGCCAGGGATCCCGCGACGAACACGCCTCCGTATGCGGCAAGGATCCGGCCGAAGTGCGCGTCAGGCTGGAGCGTCGCCGCGAAACCGTAGATTCCGAGTGCCAGCACGCCGAGCCCGGCCCACCACCAGTCCTTGCCTTCACGCACCGACTGCCACACCAGCCAGGCGCCGCCGATCTCCGCCGCGGCGGCCAATACGAACAACACGATGGTTTTTGCGATAGTCACCGGCTCATCATCGCAGGACGACGGTCAGCTATACCGCGTTGCCTTGCCCAAGCCGTTGCCAGACGCAGGACGCGGTACACGATGCCGACCGCGAACATCAGCATCCCGGCGATCACGGACTCCGGCGGCAGCGTGGCCACCTGGACCACACACGCCGCGGCGCCGGTGAGCTGCAGGGCCCCCGGGTAGCGGCGGTTTTGACCGGTCTGGGTGTATGCGGACACGTTCGCCACGAGGTAATAGATGAGGACGCCGAAGGACGAAAAGCCGATCGCACCGCGCAGATCGGCGAAGCCGACAATCACGCAGATGACCGCGGCCAGGACCGGTTCGGCGCGGTGCGGGACGTGGAAGCGGGGATGGACGGCAGCCCGCTATCAGGGCAAGCAACGCGCCCAACGACGCCAGTGCCGTGCCGGCCCGCACGACCGGCGAAGCCCAGTCCCAGGAACCGGCGGCCACGGCGGCGGCAAGTGGCGCCGGGGTGCGGGCGATGCCCTCGGCGCCGAGGACCGGGAGGATGCTGAGAGCGATGACCGCCGGCCACTCGCCGAGCCGCTCCCGCCCGTAGACATAGGTCCCGCCGGGCATCGGGTATTCGGCCGCCAGCTGGGCTGACGCCGTCGCATTGCAGTACGCGACGACGGCGGCGAGCAGCAGTCCGATCAAGAGTCCGGACCCGGCCGCCTGGGCGGCGGGAGTGAAGGCGGCGAACACCCCGGCGCCGATCATCGACCCGAGGCCGATGGCCACCGCATCAACAGTGTTAAGCCTGCGGGCCAGGCGGGGATGCGAGCTCAACGCTGGACGCCTTCCGGGAGTGCCCGCTTACGCCTCGTAGCGCAGCAGCACCACTCCGTTGCCGAAGGACCGGGTTTCGGCGAGGCGCAGCTGGGCCGTGGCGTCGGTGGGCTGGAACAGGGGTTTGCCGCGGCCGATCAGGACCGGATGCACGTAGATCCTGTACTCATCGATCAGGCCGAGCCCGCGGAAGGACGCGGCCAGGTCCGCGCCGCCGAGCGCCAGGTCACCGCCGGGCTGCGCCTTGAGGGCCATCACTTCGTCGACGTCGACGGTGCGCGCCACCGTGGTGTTCCAGCCGGCCGATTGCAGCGTGGTCGAGTACACGACCTTCGGCATTTCGCGCCAGATGCGGGCGAATTCGCTCAGCGGGCCGCTGTTTGCGGGGTCGCTGTCCGCTGTCGGCCAGAAATCGGCCATCAGCTCGTAGGAGACCCGGCCATCCAGGAACCCACCCATCGTGCGTAGCTCGTCATTGAAATGCTGGTGCAGTTCCTCGTCGACCATGTGCCAGCTGATGTCCCGGCCCGGCCCCTCCATGTACCAGTCCAAGGAAACCTGCATCATCAGGATGATTTTTCGCATTCCGGACTCCTCCCTCTCTACGGACCCAGCGTACGGGCTGTGGGAGGATGATCGAAGAGTCACAGCTTGCGCTTCGGCCCTGGCTGGAGAACAATTCAGGGAATCTAAAGTTCAATGTGGTTTTTGCTTTCGGAGGGAACGCATGCCTGCGAACATGCCCGTGGCGAGAGCCGGGATCCTGTTCCATCCCGAAGTCCGACATTTTTGCAGCCGGGAATGAGACACCGTGGAAACGAACGACCCGCGCCAGAACAACCCTTCCGGCCGGCACGGGCAGGGCGCAGATAAAGATGCCCCCGGTCGCTTGCGGAGGCTCCGGCCGCGACTGCTGACAGCCGGCGCAGCGGCGCTGGCGCTGATTTCTGCTACTGCGGTCTACGCCTCCGTCCAGTCGGACAAGGCTGAGCCGGCCGCGCGTCCCGACTCGTCAATTTCGGCAACCCCGACCATGTCGGGCACGGCCAGCCCAACGTCCGCCTCGGCCGCAGCCACCACGGCTGCCCCGTCGACCCCGGCCGTCACCGCGACTCCCATTGCAGCTGCGACGCCCTTCACCCCCGCCTTCGACGCCCAGATCAACACCATCATCGCCGCCAACAGCCGGTACCAGGTGGGAGTTGCGATCATCGACGTCAAGGATGGCGTTGCCCATGAATACGGGGACAAAACCAAGTTCGTGGCCGCCAGCACGGCCAAAGTCCTTGCCGCGGCCGGCTACTACAACCTCGTGGAAACGGGCCGGGCTTCCTTGACGGCCCGGATGGGGAGCTCCACGTCCGGTGCCCAGATCCGGCAGATGATCCAGCAGAGCAACAACCAGTCCTGGGCACTGATCCTAGGGGCAGTGGGGCAGAAGGGTCTGACGGCCTACGCGGCGTCGTTGGGCATTACCTACGACCGCACGCTGAACCACCTGTCCCCGGCCGAGACAGCCAAGACCCTGTCCCTGCTTTACTCGGGCCAGCTGCTCAACGCGGAGCACACCGCGCAGCTGCTCTCCTACATGCAGAACACCAACTTCGAAACGCTCATCCCTGCGGCGGTGCCGGCGGGCATCACTGTCTTCCACAAGTACGGGCTGCTGTTCGGCAACCTGCATGACGCAAGCATCCTGGTCCATGGCGACAAGGCGTACGCCTTCGTGGTGTACACCCTCGGCAAGGACGGCTCGGACGCGGCGGCCCGCACCCGCGTCATCCACGAGCTGACACAGGCCACCGCTGCAGGACTGTTTTGACGGCCGATTCGCGAACCGTCGGCATCCAATGACCGTTCCGCGGCGGGACGGACACTCGTAGGCTGGATGAGGGAGGTGAATGCAATGAAAGCAACCCAAGGGGACCGCATCATCATCCGGGGCCACACCGTGGAGTCCGCGGACCGGCACGGGGAGATCCTCGAAGTCCGGGGTGCCGACGGGGCCCCGCCGTACCATGTCAGGTTCGACGACGGCCACGAAACAATCCTCTTTCCCGGCGGTGACTTCGTCGTCGAAAGCAGGCGGAACGGCTGAAGCCCGGCTGACGCCCGGCTGACGCCCGGCCCGCGGCGCCGGGGCGTCAGAAACTTGAAGAGCTGCCGGAGCCGGAAAAACTCCCTCCGCTGCTGCCGTAACCGGTGCTGCTGCCGCCGCCGCTGCGTGAGCCGCTGACACTGCTGACGCCTGTGCTGAAGCCGGAGTTGAAGGTGGGGACAGAGAAGAAGTAATAGGACGGGTAGATCGTCCCCAGGATGCTGGGTTCGTAGCTGCGGCCGTACTTGGCTTTGGAGCCGGCCTGGGCGCTCTCCATGTCTGTGCGCATGAGCTCGGCTTCCTTTTCATTCCTGGCGAAGCCTTCGATAACGGTGTCGGCGTGGTTCCTCAGCAGTTCGGACAGGTGGGTGCGGGCGTCGCGCAGGCGGTCAAGGGCCGTCTCCGGCGTGATGGTGCCATCGGCGAGTTCGGAAGTCCAGCGTTCCAGCTCCCGGTGGCTTTGATCGCGGAAGGACCGCAGGGCGGCTGCCGTCGCGGAGTCGCTCCCGGCGTGGCGCTTGCTCAGCATCTGTTCGAGGCCGGCGAGGTCGTTGCGGAAGGGGGCCAGCTGCCGGTCCCAGGCCGGCGCCCAGGACGATCCGCGGTTGAGCAGGGCATTGGTGTCCGAGATGACGTCGTCCAGGGCGTCGAGTTCGGCCGCCGCGTCGGCGAAGCTTCGGACCAGCCTGAGGTTCGGCCGCAGGCTCAGTGCCCGGGCAGTGAGCGCATGTACCTGGTTGGAGAGCCCGGTGGCGGTGTTGTACTTCGCCATGAAGCTGCGATGTTTCTCCAGCAGGGTGCTGCCGTAGCGCGAAGACTCCGGAATGGTGCTGGCGTTGAGTTCAGTGACCTGCAGGTCCACGCTCACGTTCGCGTAGCTGGCGTCGCCGCGGGCCAGTTCCTGCCGGCTGCTCACCCGGGTCCGCCACCGCACGATCAGCCAGGTGGCAGCGCCGGCCACAGCCGCCGTCACCGTGGCCCAGGCGGTGACCAGGAAGGCCGTGGACCGGTACCACGGCTGGTTGATCAGCTCGGCGCCGCGCTGGATGCCGGCAATCGTGCCGTCGGTCCACTGTGCATCACGGAGCAGTTCCTTGGACGCGTTCTGGATGTCCTCGCGGTGATCCAGCGAGACCTTACGGTCCTCGCCCATGTAGGTCCCGACGTGCCGGCCCACCGGGTCCAGCGCGAAGATGAACAGCCCGTCGGCCCACTTCTGCCCGTCGCTGCTGATCCACTCGGGGTGTTCGGCGCGGGCAAAGCGGAGGACTTCCTCGTTGAGGTTGTCCGCGGCCGTTCCGTTGTAGGTGTAAACGGCCACCTTCGTGGGTTGATAGAAATCGATGGACTGCACCGCCGGCAGGAGGGTGTTGCGGTCAAGTACGCCCGCACGGTCCTCCACGACGACGTCTACCGGCCGGACGGCGAGGGCGGCCGGCCCGGCTGCCAGCAGCCCCGCCAGGACCAGGACCGCGACGCCGATCAGTTTCCGCATGATTCCCATTCGTCGAGCGTAGTGCGGAATGAGGCCTAAAGACATCGTGACTGGCTGGTCCCGCTCATCCATACTTGCGCCATGAGCCCAGAGCGAGCGACCGCCCACCGGACGAGGCAACAGCCGAAACGCAGGCGCGAACCCCGGACCGTACCCTCTTCGCCATCCTGGGCGTGATCGCCCTCCACGTTGGCGCTCATCGTCGCCAGCAGCAACCTGCTCAGCACGGTCTCGACACTGCTCCGCGGGCGGTCGCTGCAGTGGCGGCAGTCCCTGGCCACCGGGCTGGTCTGGGCGGCCGTGTGGCTCTGGCACCGCTGGATGTGGCGGCATGCCCGGAAGCGGCCCACGGAGCTGGCCGACGTCCCGACCGTACTCGGCTCCGTCATCGGGCTGGTGAACGGCGTCAGCGGCGTCAGCGGCGCCGTCGGCGCCCTGTCCGCCCTGTTCGATGCAGCCCTGCGGGGAGCCGCCGCGGCCGTGGGCAAGCCGTGGTGGCTGACCGCGCGGGGTCTGCAGGCACTGGACTGAACGCCCGGCGCGTCTACCTCGTAGCGGTCTTCGGCCTCAGCGCCGTGGTTGCCGTCAGCACGCTCCTGGTGATCGGGTTCAGGGTGTTCGAGAACGTCCTCGACGACGTCACGGGCGGCAGCCTGCTGGACCGCATCCGTGCCCCGCTCGGTCTCCTCGTGGCCACCGGGCTGGCGGCCGGATACCACTTCGCGGTGTGGCGTCACGGCCGCGCGGCCCTGACCGCTGCCGGCGCCGCCCGGAAACACACGATCGGCCACGTCATCCTGGTTACGGGCACCGAGCCGGCGCCGCTGCGCCGGATCATCGAAGAGACCACGGGGGCGAGCGTCACTGTCTGGCGGCGGGCCGATGCCGGGCTCCTTGGCCCCAACGAGGACCAGCAGATCGCTGTCCGGCTCGCGGCGATCCTCGAAGGACTGCCCGCGAGGCGGTTGCTAGTGACGGTGGGCCCGGACGGCAGGATCGAGGCGGTACCGCTGCTGGGATGAGAGGCCGCGGAGAGTGCCACAAGACTCTGGCGGGCCCCCGCTGCCGGCGCCAATCTGTGCATGCCGGCCGCCCGGCCAGCTACACCGACATTTAGTCCAGGAGTGCGAAATCGCTGGAAAATTTGAGGTCTACAAGGACAAGTCCGGCGGATTCCGCTTCCGGCTCAAAGCTTCCAACGGCGAGGTGATCGCATCCTCGCCAAGCTACAAGTCGAAGGCCAGCGCCCTGGGCGGGGTTGAATCCGTCAAGAAGAACGCGGCATCCGACGTCGTCGATCTCACCGAAGAACCGGCGGGCAGCATCACTGGCATTGGCTGAGGACGGTTCAGGCTACTCCAGGCCGTAGCGTTTCCTATGGCTCCGGACAGCGCTGTTCACCGTTGGGAAAAAGTGGTCCGGACCGAACCGGCTGCTGACCCCGAAGCGGAGCAGGCGGTCCTTGACCGGACCCTTCATCTCGGCGAAAACGAGGCTGATGCCGCGCCTGTCCAGTTCGTCATCGAGCGCGATGAGTTCGTCAGGCACTGTGGTGTCCAAGTCGGTGATGGCCTCCGAAGCCACGATCACCCACCGGGCCGATCCGGGGGCGCCAGCCACCAACGTCCGGATGTGCTGGCGAAGACGGCTCCGTTCGCGAAAAAGAGCGGTGCGTCGAAGCGCGCGATGACGAGGCCGGGGATGCGCTGGCCTTCCGGGTGCCGGCTCAGGTCGTGGTAACCGGGCACATCCCGGACGCTGCCCAGCTCCGTGCGATAGGGTCCCAGGCACGGCGGACAAAGGCGATCAGCGACAGCCCGGTTGCCACCAGGATGCCTTCGAGCACGCCCGCGAATGCGACTCCGAGGAACGTGGCGACCAGCAAGGCAGCCTCGGTGCGGCTCATCCGGAGCAGCCGCAGGAACGCCTTCAGGTCCAGGGCCGACGCCGCGGCAACAATGACGACGGCAGCCAAGACGCTGGACGGCTGGGGCGCCTGGATGGAAAGGACCGGCCTTGCCCTCCTCGACATGGGCGCGCCGTTCGCCCCGGCCCGCACTGCCGTCGTCGACAACGGCTCGGAGGCGGAGGCCTCGGACCTGAACGGCTATTCAATCGTTGAAGCCGAGGATCTCCAGGCCGCCAGGACCCTCGCCGACGGACACCCGTTCCTTACGGACGGCAACGGAAAGTTCACCCTGGAGATCTTCGAGCTCGCCGAAATGTAGTCTGATGGCAGACCCCCTGCACCCCACCACGAGAGGAACTGAATGGCTCAGCGGTCTATGCCTTCCTGGCGGACGGGCTGAACAACCCGTCCTGGCGCCGGAGCGTCCAGAGCATCGCGCTCAGGAGCGGCGTCCCGTGTGAAACGGGCGCCGTCTACGGGCAGACCCTCACCGGTCCCCGGGGCAGGCCCATCCTTGACCTGAAGCCCACGGGTCTCATGAAGGTCCTGGACGGGCTCATCACCAAAACAATGCAGTCAGAGGTTGATCAGCCCCCAGGATTGCCCCATGTCAACATATGAAGTCACCCGAAATGCAGTTATCCCGGCCCCGGCCGCAGACATCTTCCCGCTTGTGAACAGCTTCCATGCGTGGACCAAATGGTCCCCCTGGGAGTCCGTGGATCCCGCCATGGAACGCAGCTACTCCGGCAGCGAATCCGGCGTCGGTGCCAAGTACGCCTGGAGCGGCAACCGCAAGGCGGGCTCCGGCACCATGGAGATTGTCGAATCCACGGAGCCGGGCGGCATCAAGATTCGGCTCGAATTCACCAAGCCGTTCAAGGCCGTCAACCCGACGTCGTTCACGTTTGGACCGTCCGGCAGCGGACGAAGGTCACCTGGACAATGACCGGTGAAAACAAAGGCGTCGGCAAAATCTTCGCCCTGTTCATGAACATGGACAAAATGGTCGGCACCGACTTCGAAAAGGGACTGTCCGCCCTTGCCGGCGCCGTATCCCAGCGCAAGGCCTGATCCGGAGCGGGGCCGGCGTGACCGCGGGTCAGGCCGGCGCGCTGCCCTCCGGAGCCTCAGCCTCCGGCGCATCCTGACCGTATTCTGCCGAAATCAGGATGGGCAGGTGGTCCGAGGCGCCCCGCGGAAGGGTTTCCACGCTTTCGATCTCAAGTCCCTGCGAAGTGGCGAAGTCGAAGTGCCCCTTGAAGACCTTGTAGCGGGTGTACGTCCGCCGGTCGCTGAGGGTGAGGTCGTAACCGGCGTCCTTCATCCGGGCGGTGAGGGACTTAGTGAAGAACGGGTAGTTGAAATCGCCCACCATCAGCGACATCAAACCGCCGCCCATGCTCAGCAGCTCCGCGTGCGCTGCGTGGATCTGGTTGCGCCGCAGCGAGTTGGAGGCGGTCAGGGGGGCTGCATGGAAGGACGCGATGACGAGATCGTGGTCCGTCTCCCGGTCGACCACCCGGGTCCCGATAAGCCGCTCGTGCGCGGGCGACAGGACGTGGTCGTGCATGGACTTCTTCAGCGCGAACGTCTTGGTCTCAAAGGCCGTGAACCGGTCCATCTTGTAGTAGATCGCCAGGCCCAGCCGGTTGCCCTTGGTGGAGTCGGCCAGATGCAGATCACCGATGGTCTCCGGCAGATCGTTGGTGTCGCACTCCTGGAGGCATAAAGCATCAATCTCGAAATCGCGGGCCAGATCTACCAGCTCACCGCTGGCTTTGTGCTTGCGGAGGTTGTAGCTGATGACTCGAATCAGGGGAGCACCTCTTCGGTGGATAGTCGTTGGAAACCTGACCCGAGTCTACCCAGTCAGAGCGCATCGGGTGGGAATAGCCGCAGCGCGGGTCCGGCCGGAGAGCGGGTATCGGGCGGCAACGGCCGCCGGATACCCGCCCGGTGCGCGGCAACGGCCGCCGGTGCCTAGGGGCCGCCCGCCGGGGCCCCGCGCTCCCGTGTACTCGCCGGCGGTCACGGTTCCCTGCTGCTGTCCACCGTCCAGCGTTCCCTCGCCCAGCCCCGAGGCTACCTGGGCCGTGCCGCCGGTGTAGATGGTGTACGTCTGGCCGGCGGTGATCGCGGCGGACGAGTACACGAGGGATGCCGTCCGCTTGGCCGTCACGAACGTTGCCACCACTTTCCCGCTGGAATCCGCCAGCAGGATTGTGGTTCCGGCGGCGGCCGCCGTGCCGAAGGTTAGCTGGACCCCGGAGTGCGACGACGATGTTCCCGGCGTCTTTGGAGATGTTGATGGCGGAATCGTCCGAGGTGTACGAACTGTCCGTGGTCTGCGCGGCGGAATCCGCCGCTGAATCCGTGGTCGGATCCGTGGCGGAGGAGCCGCCGGACGCTGCGCCCCGGACCGGCGCCGGTGCGGGCGGGCTGCGTCGTGGCCGGCCAGTGGCCCGGAAGCGATAGTGTGTTCTGGGATTACCAGCCACGCGAAAGGGCAGACGTTGACTGCTGAACTACCGGTGCTTGCCGAGGGCGATTTCTACTACGAGGCATTGGGCGGCGGCCGCTTCCGCTCCACCATCCACGCCCAGGGGGCCTGGAACGAACACGAGCAGCACATGGCACCGGCGTCCGGGATCATGGCAGACTGCCTGGCCCGGCACGAACCGCGGGACGACATGCGGATGGCCCGCCTCAGCTACGAGATCCTGGGGCTGATCCCCGGCGGCGAGTTCGAGGTCGCCACCACCACGCTCCGCCCGGGCCGGACCATCGAGCTGGTGCAGGCCGAGCTGGTGGCGGAGGGCCGCGTCGCCATCCGTGCGACCGCCTGGCGGATGATCATGTCCGACACGACCGCCGTCGCCGCGTTCGAGGATCCGGGAATCCCGGCGCCCGACGCGTGCGAACCGTATGACGCCGCCAGCATCTGGCCGGGCGGCTACATTGCGTCGCTGCAGATGAGGATCGCCGAAGGGCACCGCGCCGGTTCGGGAACGGTCTGGCTGCACACCGAGCACCCGCTCACCGACAAGAAGGACAGCAGCGACCTGGCCAGGCTGGTGGGCCTTGTGGATACCGCGAACGGGATTGCCGCGCGCGTCCCGCCGGGCAAGGGCAGCTACGCCTTCCCCAACCTGGACCTCCAGATCCACATGTACCGGCGCCCCGAAGGGGACTGGCTGGGGCTGGACAATGAAGTCTCCTTCGGCACGGACGGGATCGGCCTGACCTCGACGGTGCTGCATGACCTCAAGGGACCGTTCGGCCGCGCGGAACAGATCCTGACGCTGCGGAAGTCCTGACGGCCGGCTTCCCTAGTGGAAGACCAGCCAGCCGACCACCGTGGCCACTCCGGTCAGGAATGCGCCCCACACAATGTCCACCACGACGATGGCAAGCGGCCAGTTCTTCAGGGTCGCCGCGTTGGTGAGGTCATAGGTGGCATATGCGAAGGTTCCCAGCGCGGCACCGTAGCCCAGCGCGGTAAGCCAACTGCCGCCGTCGAGCGCCGGCTGGAGCGCGAAGAAGACGATCCCGTTGATGTACAGGACGTAGAAGACGACGGCATACCCTAGATGGGGCTTGTCCGCCATGAGGTGGCCCAGATTCCGGCGGTAGAACTTGCTCATCGTCTTGAGCCAGACGGAATCGATCACGGCAAACGCGGCGGCAACGACGAGGAACTGCAAGATGACCATAAGGGAGCATAACAACATGACGGAGGCCGCGGTGGGACCACGGACGCTGACGATCGTCCGGCAGGAGGAGTCGCTCGGAGCAGCCGCGGACCTGGACTTCGCCATCGAGCTGCTGCAAAGGGTCAAAACCGGTGCCGTCGGGCCAATGCTGCGGCTTTACCGGCCCGTGCCCACCGTGGCGTTCGGGCAGCGCGACACGCACCTTCCGGGCTTCGACTCCGCCGCCCGGGCGTGCCGCGAACTGGGCTTCGAGCCGCTGGTCCGCAAGGCCGGAGGACGTGCCGCGGCCTACCACGAGGGAACCCTCGTGATCGACCACCTTGAACCGCACCGGGACGCGATCGCCGGCGCCAAGGGGCGGTTCTCCTTCTTCGGCGAACTGCTGGCGCAGGCGCTTCGCACCGCCGGAGTCGACGCCGCCGTCGGCGAAATTCCGGGTGAATACTGCCCCGGAGAGTTCAGCGTGCACGGCCAGGATCCGGAATTCCCGCAGCACCAGGTCAAACTGATCGGCACCGCCCAGCGTGTTGTTGCCGGCGGCTGGCTGTTCAGCTCGGTGATCGTGGTGGAGAATTCGGCCCCGATCCGGGCGGTGCTGGAAGCCAGCTACTCGGCGCTCGGCCTGGACTGGGATCCGGCCACGGCGGGCGCGGTCAACGACCTCGTCCCGCACCTGGACGTGGACGCCATCGAGGCGGCCGTGGTTGAAACCTACGCCAGCTACGCGCAGTTGGACTACGCGGACTTCGGCACCCTGCGCGGCTGACCGCGCAGGGTGCCGGGGGAGCTAGTGCCCCCGGGCGATCCATTCCGCAAGCTGCGGCGCTTCCGCGCCGACCGTCGTCGGATCCCCGTGCCCGGTCCGGACCACCGTCCCCGCTGGGAGCGTCAGCAGGCGCGTCCGGATGGACTCGATGATGGTCGGGAAGTCGCTGAAGGACCGGCCGGTCGCGCCCGGGCCGCCCTGGAACAGCGTGTCGCCGCTGAACACGGTGCCTTCGCTTTCGACATAGAAGCACACGGAGCCGGGCGAGTGGCCCGGCGTGTGCAGGGCCAGCAGCCGTGCGCCGGCGACCTCGAACGTGTCCCCGTCCGCGATTGCGTGGTCCGGTTCGGTGCCCGGGAACACGCGCTCCCAGAGCATCCAGTCCTCGCGGCTCAGGTAGACCGGGGCGCCGACGCGCCCGCGGACCTCGCCGACGGCGCCGATGTGGTCATCGTGCCCGTGGGTCAGCAGGATGGCCTTCACCGTCCGGCCCGCGACGGCGGCGGCGACCGCGGCCGGATCGTGTGCCGGGTCGATGATCACGCATTCCTCGTCGTTGCCGATGATCCAGACGTTGTTATCGACATCCCACGTGCCGCCGTCGAGCGAGAACGTGCCCGAGGTGACCAGCTGGTCGATCCGGACGCCGGCTCCCGCTCCGCCTTCAGTTCCGGCGTTCCCCTCAGATTCGGCGCTCACAGTTCAACCACCGAGCGCAGCACCGAGCCGGCGTGCATCTTGTCGAAGGCTTCCTCGATCTGGTCGATCGTGATCCGCTCGCTGACGAACGCATCGAGGTCCAGCTTGCCCTGCCGGTAGAGGCTGATGAGCATCGGGAAGTCGCGCGAGGGCAGGCAGTCGCCGTACCAGGAGGACTTCAGCGAGCCGCCCCGGCCGAAGACGTCCAGCAGCGGCAGCTCGAGGGTCATCTCCGGGCTGGGGACACCCACCAGCACCACGGTGCCGGCGAGGTCGCGGGCATAGAACGCCTGCTTGTAGGTCTCGGGGCGCCCGACGGCGTCAATCACGACGTCGGCGCCGAAACCGCCGGTGAGTTCGCGGATCGCCTCGACCGGATCGACGGCGGAGGAGTCCACGGTGTGCGTGGCGCCGAAGTCCGTGGCGCGCGCGAGCTTCTTGGCGTCAATGTCCACGGCGATGATGGTGGTGGCACCGGCGAGCGCGGCGCCGGCGACTGCAGACATGCCCACTCCGCCGCAGCCGATGACGGCCACGGAATCGCCGAGCTTGACGTTTCCGGTGTTGATGGCGGCGCCCAGGCCGGCCATGACGCCGCAGCCCAGCAGGCCGATGGCGGCCGGATCGGCCTCGGGATCAACCTTGGTGCACTGGCCGGCGGCCACGAGGGTCTTCTCGGCGAAGGCGCCGATGCCCAGCGCGGCGGTGAGCTCGGTGCCGTCCTCGAGGGTCATCTTCTGGGTGGCGTTGTGGGTGTTGAAGCAGTACTGCGGCTGGCTGCGGCGGCAGGCCCGGCATTCGCCGCACACGGCGCGCCAGTTCAGGACCACGCGGTCGCCGGGGGCAACGGAGGTGACGTCCGGTCCCACGGCGCTGACGACGCCGGTGGCCTCGTGGCCGAGCAGGAAGGGGAAGTCGTCGCTGATCGCCCCGAGCTTGTAGTGCAGATCGGTGTGGCAGACGCCGCTGGTGAGGATATCCACCAGAGCCTCGCCCGGTCCGGGATCGGGGACCAGGATGGTTTCCACCGTGACGGGTGTTCCCTTGGAGCGGGCTACAGCGCCTTTGACTTTGTGGACCATAAGAATCTCCCTTTTGCGCGTCGCAACACGCGGTAAGGCGCGGCCCCTAGGGGGCCGCGCCGTCGTGGTTGAAGTCGTGCGTGAACGTGGTGGGTCTAGGCGGGTGGGTCTAAACGGGTGGGTCTAGGCGGCGAGCCGGCTCTTGACCTGTGCCGCCGACGGGTTCGTGGCCGCGGTGCCGTCCGGGAACAGCACGGTGGGGACGGTGCGGTTGCCGCCGTTGAGCTTTTCTACCAGGTCTGCGGTGCCTTCGACTTCTTCGATGTTGATCTCGGTGTAACCGATGCCCTGAGCGTCCAGCTGCTTCTTCAGGCGGTTGCAGTAACCGCACCACGTGGTTGAAAACATGGTGATGGTGCCGGATTCGGGGGTGAAATCCACGAAGTTCTCCTCAAAGCTGGTTGGCGGTGCTGGTTGAGAGCGCCGGTGCCGACAAAAGTCGTACGTCACTCCCAATAACCGTAACCCGCAGCGTGCTATTCCCGCGGAGTGCGGCGCACGCTACGGGCGGATGACGGTCTCGCCCTCATCGGCAGGGGCCTCAAAGCCGGCGAGGAACTTGTCCAGGTAGGCCGGTCCGACCGGCGCCGAGTTCGGTCCCGGGTCCAGCCGGCGCAGTTCGAGACGCCGGAGCAGCTCGTCCCGGGGCACGTCAAGATACACAAGCTGCCAGGCGGCGCCGTGGGCGGTGATGAGCGCTTTGTACTCCTCGCGCCGCTGCCGGGACCAGAATGACAGATCCACGACGACGTCCCGGCCTTCACACATCAGCTCCACGAGCCAGGTCCGTAACTGCCTTTCCACCGCCACGGTGAAGTCGAAGTACTCCGGGCTACCAAAGCGTGCCGCGAGCTCCTGGTCCAGGCGCCACATTTCCTCGTCAACGGAGAGGCGGACGAACCCGTCGCGTTCGAGAATCTTCGCATAGCTGGTCTTGCCCGACCCCGGAACTCCACACATCAGGACCACGGTTGCTGTCTTTGCCATGCCCGGAGTCTAAGGGGATGCGGCCGGCCGGATGATGGCCCACGCCGGGCGGACTGACCGGCGGCGCACGCTACGCCGTCGGACGCGAATTCGCCGGAAAGCTGCGAGGTCGCCGGAAAATTCCGGCGACCTCGCACGTTTCCGGCGGGCTCGGCCCGGGGTCCCCGCGGATGACAGGGATTGGGTGCGGTGGCATGCTGGTGCCATGTGTGGACGCTACGTGATGGCCCGGGCCGTCGGAGACCTGCTGGCCGAGTTCGACGCCGGGCTGGAGGAGGAGGTCGCGATCCCGCCGTCGTGGAACGTCGCCCCGACGGCGGATGTGCCGATCCTGCTCGAACGCCTGGTGGACGGCGAACCGGTCCGCCAACTGCACGTTGCCCGCTGGGGCCTGGTGCCGTCCTGGGCCAAGGATCCGGGCATAGGGTCGAAGATGATCAATGCCCGCAGCGAGACGGTGCTGGAGAAGCCGGCCTTCCGGAAAGCCACCCGCTCCCGGCGCTGCGCTGTCCCGGCGGACGGCTACTACGAGTGGAAGGGCGAGGGCCGCAGCAAGCAGCCCTACTACGTGCATCCGAAGGACGGACGTCCCATTGTCTTCGCCGGACTCTACGAATGGTGGAAGGATCCGTCCAAGGCGGAGGGCGACCCGGAGCGCTGGATGCTCTCGACGTCGATCATGACCACCGACTCGCCGCCGGAGGGCTACGCCGGGGGAATGCTGGCTGAACTGACCGCGCTGCATGACAGGGTTCCGCTGCCGATGGACCGCGGGACCATGCAGACCTGGCTGGACCCGCAGGCCGATGACGCGGCCGGCCTCGTGGACCTGGTCCGGGCCGGGGCGCACGACGTCGCGGAGGGCTGGACGATCGACGCCGTCGGCACCGCCGTCGGGAACGTGAAGAACGATTCGCCGGAACTCATCCAGCCGGTGGGCAGCCTGTTCTAGCGGGCCGCCATATCGGCCGGACGATCCGGAGCCTGGATTGTCAGTCCCGGGTTCCCAGCTTTTCCGCCTCGTATGACCTCAGGCCGTGTTTCACGCCGAGGCGGTTACAGCGTCACTTTTCCGCCGCCGTCGACCGCCCAGCCGGGGTTGAAGGCGACCTCCCAGCGGTAGCCGTCGGGATCGGCGAAGTAGCCGGTGTAGCCGCCCCAGGGCTGGGTCTTCGGTGCCGCGACGATGCGCGCCCCGGCGGTCTCGGCTGCGGCCATCACCGAGTCGACTTCCGCGGCGCCGGCCAGATTGTGGCTCAGCGTGATGCACGGAATGCCGGCAGGGGCATCGGTGGCGGCTTCGGCCTGCATTTGGCCCGCGTCCCAGAGCGAGAGGATGAGGCCGTGGTTGGCCTGGATGAAGAGCACCTCGCCGGGGACTTCCCGGTGGACCGGCCATCCCAGGCCATCAACGTAGAAGCTGCGTGCGGCGTCGACACTGCGGACACCCAGCGAAATTAAGTCGACTCGTGGCTGCATCGTTCGATACTGTCATGGACATGTCCACAAATCACGCAGACGACAAGACCGCCCGGGCCGACCGGGAACAGCTCGCCGCCGTGCGGGTGGCTGTCGACGAAGTGGACGAGCAGATCGTGGCCTTGATCGGGCGCCGCGAACGTCTGATCCGGATCGCCGGGACGCTGAAGGCGGACAGTGCCGAGGTGCGTGCGCCCGGACGCGTGGAGCGGGTTATCGAACACGTCCGCGCCACCGCGGAGCAGAAGGACATAGACGTCGAACTCGTCGAGAAGACCTACCGGGCGATGATCGATGCGTTCATCACGCTCGAGCTGGAAGTCTACAAGTCCACCTCGTAGCAGCGGCTTAGAGGGACTCTTCGACAGGCACGTTGGCCTGGTAGTCCCGGCCGTCACAATCGCTGAACGCCGTCATGAGGTGGCCCTTGGGGAGGCCAAGCACGGTTGCGATCGGGAAGTTTCCGGTGATGGTGTTCCCGGAGTGTTCCACGCCTTTGAGATCGAAGTTCTCTTCCGTGCCGTCATGGTTGAAGTAGTAGAAGGAAACGGCCTCGCCGTTCATGAACTCAATGCCCAGTCTGCGCTGATGGGAATAATCCGGCCCTGCTGCCAGCAGACCCACCACGTAGGCGCCTTGCCCCGGGATATTTCCGTCTATATCGAAGGTCGCCACCAAGGTTGAATTCTTGGCGGCGATCTTTACTTGCCTCAGGAGTGCGATGTGGGAGCTCATGGCTCAATCCTGCTACCTGTGTCATCGTGCGTCCACCCCTGATCTAGGTTTTGTCCCGGGCCGGGCGTAGACTGGAATCATTCGAATATATATTCGAATGATTCTTTGCGGGGAGGCACTGTGGGCATGTTCAGCGAGTCAGTTGACGTCGTCTGCACACCCTCCGGTGTCCCCTTGACGCTTAACTGGGCCGGCCGGAACTTCACAGTCTGCGCCGACCCGGTCCGCTGGTATGAGCGGCGCCAATGGTGGGCGGAGGAGCAGCGCGCACCTCTGGGAAGCGGCCCCGGGCTGGTGGACCACGAGATCTGGCGGGTCCAGGTGCGCCCGGCCGGTTCACAGGCGGACAACCCCGGGGAGTCCCTCACCCTGGACCTGACCAGGCACGTCGGCAGCGGGCGCTGGCGGCTGCTGAAAATCCATGATGCCCTGCTTCCATTCCGGAAGCCCGAATCAGCATGAGCTTCACCCATCTCCACGTCTCCACCGCCTTCAGCGCCCACTACGGGGTCTCCTGGCCGGATGAGCTGGCCGCCGCGGCCGCGGCCGACGGTGCCACCGCGCTCGCCTGCACTGACCGCGACGGACTGTACGGGACGGTCAAGCACCTGAAGGCCTGCATGGCTGCCGGACTTGATCCCGTGGTCGGGGTTGACCTTGCGGTCTTTGACGACGACGGCGACCTCCGCACCCAGGTGGGCGGACGCGTGGTGGTCCTGGCCCACGGACACAACAACGGCGCCGGCTACCGGGCCCTGTGCCGGCTGATCTCCGACGCCCATGCCCGCACCACCGGCAAGGCCGGGGGAGCGGTGCCCGTGGCGGTGACCCGGGCGGAGCTTGCCTCCCGGACCCTGCATCCGGAGACCCTGCAACCCGTCCTCACCGTGCTGCTCGGACCGGACTCCGACGTCGGGCGCGCCATGGGCGGGCGGCGCTACCTGCGCCCCCGGACCATGTTCAAGCGCTGGCTGGAGGCCATGCCGCCGGGGACCCTGGCCGCGGAAGTGGTCACCCAGCTCAGCCCGCCCGGGGAGCCGCTCAGCACCGCCCACGCGGTACGTATGCTCAAGCTCGCCGCGGAACACGGCGTCCCGGCCGTGCTGAGCAACGCCGTCCGGTACGTCGCGGAGGACGGTGCGGCCACCGCCGATGTGCTGGACTCCGCACGGACGCTGAAATCTCTGCCGGAACTGTCCGCCGCCCCGCTGCTCCAGCCCAACGGGCAAGGGTGGCTCAAATCAGCCGGGCAGATGCTGCAGCTGGGCAAAGAGATCATGCACGCCGCCGGATACGGGACCGCCGACCTGAAACGGCTGATGGCCCAGACCGAGGCGCTCGCGGACCGTTGCCGGATGGACCCGGTCACGGACATGGGCTGGAAGCAGCCGGTGGTGCCGGAAGCCTCCGTGATCGGAATCGCCGGGGATCCCCTCGTCGAACTCAGCCAGCGTTGCGAGGCCGGCATCAGCCGCCGCTTCCCCGGAATCGGCGGCAAGCCCGCCGAGGAGCTGCGCGCCAGGCTGGGGCACGAACTGCGGATCATCGACACCCTGGGCTTCGCCGCCTACTTCCTGACCGTCGCCGAAGTCTCCCGGATGATCCTGGACATGGGCGTCCGTGCCGCCGCCCGCGGCTCGGGCGCGTCCAGCCTGGTCAATTACCTGATCGACGTCAGCCAGGTGAACCCCCTCGAGCACGACCTCATCTTCGAACGCTTCCTCTCCCGGGACCGTGCCACCTTGCCGGATATCGACATCGACGTCGAAAGCGCCGAACGGCACAACGTCTACCGGAAGATCTTCGAGCGTTTCGGCTCGGAACGGGTCACGCTCATGAGCATGCAGAACGGCTACCGCGCCCGCGGGGCCGTCCGGGACGCCGGCATGGCGCTGGGCATGGAGGAAGGCGAAATCGGGGACATCGCCAAGCAGCTTTGGCGCTTCTCCGCCCGGAACTTCCGCGAGGCCCTCCAGGAGAAGCCGGAGCTTAAGGAATTCGCAGGCCGGGTGGAAGAGCGGGACTTCACCGGAAACCAGCAGCTGGACCTCCTGGTGGACCTCACCGAGCGCCTGGACCGGCTCCCGCGCCACATCTCCATGCACCCGTGCGGGGTCATCCTGGGCGACGCCACCCTGCTGGACCGCACCCCGGTCCAGCCCAGCGGACTGGGCCTGCCGATGAGCCAGTTCGACAAGCACGACATGGACCCCATGGGCATGCTTAAACTCGATGTGCTCGGGGTCCGGATGCAGAGCGCCATGGCCTTCGCCGTCCGTGAGGTCATCCGGCTGCACCCCTCGAAAGCCGAGGTGGTGGCCGCGGGGGCGCACCCGGCCGGCCCGGACGGCGCGGGACCGGACTACATCTCCGCGGACGGACGCATCGACCTCAACGCCGTACCGCTCGACGACGAACCCACCTACGAACTGATCCGCAGTACCCACACCCTGGGCTGTTTCCAGATCGAATCCCCGGGCCAGCGCGAACTCATCGGCAAACTGGCGCCCCGGGAGTTCAACGACCTCATCATCGACATCTCCCTCTTCCGGCCGGGGCCGATGAAATCGGACATGGTGCGGCCCTTCCTGGAGCACCGACACGGCTTCGCGCCGGAGATCTATCCGCACCCGGACCTCAAACCGGTCCTCAAGGAGACGCACGGGGTCACGGTGTTCCATGAGCAGATCCTGAAAACCTTCGACGTCATGACTGCCTGCGGGCTGGCACGGGCCGATGAATTCCGCCGCGCCCTCGGCAACGAGGTGCTGGAAGGCAAAGTGGAGGAGTTCTTCCGGAAGGAGGCCCGGACCCGGGGGTACGGTCCCGAGGTGGTGGACAAGGTCTGGGGGACGCTGAAGGCCTTCGGCAGCTTCGGTTTCTGCAAAGCCCACGGTGCCGCCTTTGCCGTGCCCACCTACCAGTCGGCCTGGCTCAAGACCCACCATCCGGAGGCATTCCTGGCCGGGCTGTGGGAACATGATCCCGGCATGTACCCCAAGCGGCTCCTGGTGGCCGAGGCCCGGCGGCTGGGGATTCCGATCCTGCCCCTGGACATCAACCGCAGCCAGGCCGAGTACCGGGTTGAGCGGGTGGCTGCGGGGCCGGACCGCGGCAAGCTGGGCATCCGGCTGAGCCTGAACGGCATCTACGGACTCTCCGGAACCGAGCTGAAACGGATCGTGGCAGGACAGCCGTACGATTCGCTGGCGGACCTGCGCGCCCGGTCCCGGCTCAGCAAGCCGAGCATCCAGCGGCTTGCCCAGCTCGGTGCCTTCGATTCACTGCACAGGGCCTCGGGGAATGCGGCCAACCGGGCGGACCTGGTCCAGCACCTCCAAAGCCTGCAGGGCCGCCCGCACCGGAAAGGGGTGGAGGTGATCGACGGGCAGCTGTCCCTGCCGCTGGGCGACGTCGAGCTCAGCAACCTGAAGCCCCTCCTGCCCGCGCCGACCCTGGTGGATACGGTCCGGGCGGAACTGGACCTGATGGCGGTGGATGTCAGCGACCACCTGATGGCCAGCCACCGTCCGCTGCTGGACGGGCTGGGTGTCACCACCGCGGACAAGCTGCTGGGGCTGCGCAACGGCACCGAGGTTTTGGTGGCCGGCGTCCGGGTCGCCACCCAGACTCCGCCGATGCGCGGCGGCCGCCGGGTGGTGTTCATCAGCATCGACGACGGCACCGGCTGCGTGGATTCGGTGTTCTTCCATGAGGCCCAGGAACTGTCAGGACCGCTGCTGTTCGGCACCCGGCTGCTGCTGATCAGGGGCACCACCCGGCGGACCGGACCCCGGGGGATCAGCATCAGTGCCAGCATGGCGTGGGATCTCAGCCGCACCGGGACGCTGCCGTTCCCGGAACCGGCGCCTGGTGCCCCCGCCCACCTGGAACCGGAGCTGCCCGGCCCGCTGGACGGGATCACCCGGAACCTCGCCATCACCGGGCTGGGAGGCTGAACAGCCGGCCTGCGCCGGCCCCCGGGGACAGCCGCCGCGCCGTCACCGGCGTTGGTTGGCCCCCGCGTAAACCGATAGCATGGATGAGGCTGGCTGTGGTCCCCGTACGCCACAAGCTACGAAGCCTCAACTTTGAATAGGAGACACCCGTGTCAGATGCCCAGCAGATCACCCTTCTCGTCGATGGCGAAGAGACCAAGGTGGCTACCGGGACCACCGGCGCGGAACTCTTTTTTGAGCGCCGCGACGTCGTTGTAGCCCGTGTCAACGGCGCTCTGTTGGACCTGGATCAGCCGTTGCCCGAAGACGCCTCGGTCGAGGCCGTCACCATCGACTCCCCGGACGGCCTCAACGTCCTGCGCCACTCCACCGCCCACGTCATGGCCCAGGCCGTGCAGCAGTTGCGCCCCGACGCCAAGCTCGGCATCGGCCCGTACATCACCGACGGTTTCTACTTCGACTTCGACGTCGAGGAGCCGTTCACCCCGGAAGACCTGAAGACCCTGGAAAAGATGATGCTCAAGATCATCAACCAGAACCAGAAGTTCGTCCGCCGCGTGGTGTCCGAGGAGGACGCCCGCGAAGCCATGAAGAACGAGCCCTACAAGCTCGAACTGCTGGGCAGGAAGAACGACGCCGCCGACGCCGGAGAAGGCGTCAACGTCGAGGTCGGCGCCGGGGACATCACCATCTACGACAACGTGGACCGCAAGAGCGGGGACAGCATCTGGTGCGACCTGTGCCGCGGCCCCCACCTGCCCAACACCAAGCTCATCTCCAACGCCTTCGCCCTGACCAGGTCCTCGGCCGCCTACTGGCTGGGCAACCAGAACAACCAGCAGCTGCAGCGCATCTACGGCACCGCCTGGCCCACCAAGGACGCCCTCAAGGCCTACCAGGAGCGCATCGCCGAGGCCGAGCGCCGCGACCACCGCAAGCTCGGCGCCGAGCTGGACCTGTTCTCCTTCCCGGACGAGCTGGGTTCGGGCCTGCCGGTGTTCCACCCCAAGGGCGGCATCATCCGCAAGGCCATGGAGGACTACTCCCGCCAGCGCCACGTCGATGCCGGCTACGACTTCGTCTACACCCCGCACATCACCAAGGGACACCTTTACGAGGTCTCGGGCCACCTGGACTGGTACAAGGAGGGCATGTTCCCGGCGATGCACATCGACGCGGAACTGAACGAGGACGGCACCGTGCGCAAGCCCGGCCAGGACTACTACCTGAAGCCGATGAATTGCCCCATGCACAACCTGATCTTCCGGTCCCGCGGACGGTCCTACCGCGAACTGCCCCTGCGGCTGTTCGAATTCGGCTCCGTCTACCGCTACGAGAAGTCCGGCGTCGTGCACGGCCTCACCCGGGTGCGCGGCATGACCCAGGACGACGCCCACATCTACTGCACACGCGAGCAGATGAAGGACGAGCTCACCACCACGCTGAACTTCGTGCTGGGCCTGCTCAAGGACTACGGCCTCGACGACTTCTACCTGGAGCTCTCCACCAAGAACCCGGACAAGTTCGTCGGTGACGACGCCACCTGGGACGAAGCCACCCGTACCCTCGCCGAGGTGGCCGAAGCCTCCGGCCTGGAACTCATCCCGGATCCGGGCGGAGCCGCGTTCTACGGCCCCAAAATCTCCGTGCAGGCTAAGGACGCCCTCGGCCGCACCTGGCAGATGTCCACGATCCAGCTGGACTTCAACCTGCCCGAGCGCTTCGAACTGGAGTTCCAGGCCGCGGACGGCACCCGCCAGCGCCCGGTGATGATCCACCGCGCCCTGTTCGGTTCGGTCGAACGCTTCATGGGTGTGCTCACCGAGCACTACGCCGGCGCCTTCCCGGCCTGGCTGGCACCCGTGCAGGTAGTGGGCATCCCGGTGGCCGAAGCGTTCAACGACTACATGTTCGACGTCGTCGACCAGCTCAAGGCGGCCGGCATCCGCGCCGAGGTGGACATTTCCTCGGACCGCTTCCCCAAGAAGATCCGAACCGCCAGCAAGGATAAGATCCCGTTCGTGCTGATCGCCGGCGGAGACGACGCCGACGCCGGCGCCGTGTCCTTCCGCTTCCGCGACGGCAGCCAGGACAACGGCGTGCCGGTGGCCGAGGCTGTCCAGCGGATCGTCGACGCCGTCCGCAACCGGACCAGCTAGGGGGAGCGCATGCAGGAGACCACAGGGGCCGGTCCGGGCTATCCGGGCGACGACGCCGTAACAGACGACTTTGGCCTGGCCGGGGTTCCGGACGCCTTCCAGCGCCTGTGGACTCCGCACCGCATGGCGTACATCAAGGGCGGCCAGCACCAGTTCAAGGACAAGGACGACTGCCCGTTCTGCGTCGCCCCGGACCGTGAGGATGAGGAGTCGCTCATCGTGTACCGGGGACGGACCAGCTACGTGGTGCTGAACCTGTTCCCGTACAACCCGGGGCACCTGCTGGTCTGCCCGTACCGGCACATCCCTGACTACACGGACCTGACGGTGGAGGAAACGGCGGAGTTCGCCGAGCTGACCCAGACGGCCATGCGCGTGCTGCGCAAGGTGGCCAATCCCACCGGGTTCAACCTGGGCATGAACCAGGGAGTCACCGGCGGGGCCGGGATCGCCGGGCACCTGCACCAGCACGTGGTGCCGCGCTGGGGCGGGGACGGGAACTTCTTCCCGATCATTGCCCAGACCAAGGCCGTCACGCAGACCCTCGGCGAGGTCCGCCAGCAGGTCGCCGATGCCTGGCCGCAGCAGAGTGGCAGCGCCCAGGAGCCTTCCGCCGGGGAGCCAGATGCTGAATAGGCATGCGCGCGGATTTTTCACCGCGCTGTTTTCCCCGCTCGCCCGCTGGCTCCTGAAGATCGGGGTCTCCCCGGACGCCGTCACCATCGTGGGCACCCTCGGCGTCGTGGTCGGCGCCCTCGTGTTCTACCCGCTGGGACAACTCTGGTGGGGGACCCTGTTCATCACGGCGTTCATCTTCTCCGACGTCATTGACGGAATCATGGCCCGGATGCAGGAAAGCGGCGGGCGCTGGGGCAACTTCCTGGACTCCACCCTGGACCGCGTCGCCGACGGCGCGCTGTTCGCCGGCGTTGCCGTCTGGTTCTTCACCGGCGGCGCGGACACCCCGATCGCGATTGCCGCCGTCCTCTGCCTCGTGCTCGGGATGGTGGTCTCCTACGCCCGGGCCAAGGCCGAGGCCCTCGGCTTCCACGCCAACGTCGGCATCGCCGAGCGGGCCGAGCGGCTTGTCTCCGTGCTGGTGGTCACCGGGTTCACCGGGCTCGGGCTGCCCGCGGTGGTGCTCTTCGTGACGCTCTGCCTGCTGGCCCTGGCCAGCCTGGTGACGGTGGTGCAGCGGATCATTGCCGTGCACCGGCAGTCGCTGCAGGAGAACGAAGGCACCTCCAGCGAACAGGCCGCCTGACGCCCCCGCGCCCTTGCGCCGTCGCCTGTAACCGGAATTCAGCGGCGTCGTGGCGGGGGACTAGTATTAGCAATACCGGCCAATGGATCCGGTAATCCGGTGTGTGCGAGTACGTCGTCTCTGTGCCGTCCGCGCCCCGGCGAGGTCATCTATCTACCCATAGGGGTTTTTGTGTCTACACCTGATGTAAGCAGCGAAGCCGGCGCGTCCGCCCAGAACGTGACGGGCAGCAACCGCGTCAAGCGCGGCATGGCGGAGATGCTCAAGGGCGGCGTCATCATGGACGTCGTCAACGTCGAGCAGGCCCTCATCGCCGAAGACGCCGGTGCAGTGGCCGTGATGGCGCTGGAACGCGTTCCCGCCGATATCCGTGCCCAGGGCGGCGTGTCCCGCATGTCCGATCCGGACATGATCGACAAGATCATCGAAGCCGTCTCCGTGCCGGTTATGGCGAAGGCCCGGATCGGCCACTTCGTCGAAGCCCAGATCCTCCAGTCGCTCGGCGTGGACTACATTGACGAGTCCGAGGTCCTGACCCCGGCCGACTACACCAACCACATCAACAAGTGGAACTTCACGGTTCCCTTCGTCTGTGGTGCCACCAACCTCGGTGAGGCCCTGCGCCGCATCAACGAGGGCGCGGCGATGATCCGTTCCAAGGGTGAGGCCGGAACCGGCGACGTTTCCAACGCCACCACCCACATGCGCCAGATCCGCGCGGAGATCAAGAAGCTTGCCGGCATGGCCGAGGACGAGCTCTATGTTGCCGCCAAGGAACTGCAGGCCCCGTACGAACTGGTCAAGGAAGTTGCCGCCAGCGGCAAGCTCCCCGTCGTGCTGTTCACTGCCGGCGGCATCGCCACCCCGGCCGATGCAGCGATGATGATGCAGCTCGGCGCCGACGGTGTGTTCGTCGGCTCGGGCATCTTCAAGTCCGGCAACCCGGCCCAGCGCGCCGCCGCCGTCGTGAAGGCCACCACCTTCTTCGACGACCCGGACGTCATCGCCAAGGCCTCCCGCGGCCTGGGCGAAGCCATGGTCGGCATCAACGTCGACGAGATCCCGCAGCCGCACCGCCTCGCCGAGCGCGGCTGGTAACGTTCGCCTGCTTCTTCACAAACTCGGCGCCAAGGCGCCTCGTTTATGGAGCCTCTGCAGTCTCTCTTACCAAGCAGTCGAACGCGGCGGCCGGTCACCTTTTCAGGTGGCCGGCCGCCGTCGTTTCCCCGTCGATTCCCCATCGATTGCTCCCTAGGTGCCCTTATGAGGCTCCAAAAGGCCACCAACGGAGCAGACGATGAGGGTCAGTCCAGGCCGCGGCGCTTGAGCAGAGGCTCGAGTTCGGCGTCGCGGCCGCGGAAGGCGCGGAACGACTCCAGCGGGTCCCGGCTGTTGCCGCGGGAGAGCAGCTCTGCGCGGAAGAAGTCGCCGTTGGCCCGGTTGAGCCCGCCGTGTTCCTTGAACCACTCCACCGTCTCCGCGTCCAGGACTTCACTCCAGATGTAGGAGTAATATCCGGCGGCATACCAGCCGCCCGCGAAGATGTGCTGGAAGTAGCCGCTGCGGTAGCGCGGCGGAATCAGGCTGTGCGCCACTCCGGCTGCGGCCAGTTCCTTCGCCTCGAATTCGACGACGTCGTCCGGGATGTCGGAGCCGTCCAGCACGTGCCAGGCGAGGTCCAGCAGGGCCGCGCCAAGGTATTCGGTGGTGCCGAATCCCTCGCCCCAGAGCCGGGCGGCTTCGAGTTTGTCGGCGATCTCCTGCGGCAGGGCCTCTCCGGTGGCGTGATGCCGCGCGTAGTTGGCGAGGACTTCGGGCCACATGATCCACATTTCGTTGACCTGGGACGGGTATTCGACGAAGTCCCGCGGCACCGACGTGCCGGAGAACCGAGGATACGTCACGGCGGAAAACAGCCCGTGCAGGGCGTGGCCGAACTCGTGGAAGGTCGTGCGCAGCTCATCCAGGGTCAGGAGCGTGGGTTCCCCGGCCGGCGGCTTGGAGATGTTGAGGTTGTTGATCACCACGGGCCGGGTGTTCAGCAGCCCGGACTGCTCCACGAGGGAGTTCATCCACGCCCCGCCGCGCTTGGAGTCGCGGGTGTAGTAGTCGCCCAGGAACAGGCCCAGCCCGGTGCCGTCCGAGTTCTGGACCTCCCAGACGCGGACGTCCGGGTGGTAGCCCTTGAGGTCCGCGCGCTCATGGAACGTGATGCCGTACAGGGCGTTGGCGGCGAAGAACACCCCGTCGTTGAGGACCCGGTCCAGTTCGAAGTAGGGGCGCAGGGCCTGCTCGTCCACGGCGTAGCGTTCGCGCTTGACCTTGGCCGAGTAGAAGGCCCAGTCCCAGGCTTCGAGCGGATGCCCGGCCACCTCGGCCAGTGCCTCGGCCTCGGCGTCGGCGTTCCGGACCGCCGCCGGGGCCAGCCGGTTCATCATGGTCTGCACGGCCTCGAAATCCGGGGCGGTCTGGCGGTCCACCATGAGCTCGGCGAAGTTCGCGAAGCCCAGCAGCCCGGCCTTTTCGGCCCGCAGCCGGACCATGTCCTTGACCAGGTCCTGCACGTCGAGAGTGCCGCCGCCGCTGCCGCGCCCGATGGAGGCCTCGTAGAGCCGCCGGCGCACGTCCCGGTTTTCCAGGGCTGCCAGTGCAGGCTGGTTGCTGGGCTGGATGAGGGTGAGGAGGAACGTGCCCTCGTGTCCGGCTGTCCGGGCTGCCTCCGCGGCGCTGGCCACGTCATCGGCCGGCAGGCCGGCAAGCTCAGCGGCGTCACCCAGGAGCAGGGACGCGGACTTCATCCCTTCCTTAACGCGCTGGCCGAACTCCGTGCCCAGCCGGGCCAGTTCGGCGTTGATGGCCTTGAGCCGCTCCTGGCCGGCCGCCTCCAGCTGGATGCCGGACTGGCGGAACTCCTTGAGGTACTCCTGGACCAGCCGGGCAGATTCGTCGTCGAGCTGGTCCGTGGTGATGGCGGCGAAGCGGTCGAACAGTCCCCGGTTCAGGTAGACGGCATCCTGATGGGCCGAGAAGCTGGGGGACAGCCGCGTCTCAAGTTCGCGGATAGTGTCGGAGGCGTCGGCGGAGACGAGCGTGAAGAACGCCGCCGCCGCACGCTGCAGCAGTTGGCCGGAGCGCTCCATCGGCAGGGCGGTGTTTTCGATGGTCGCCGGTCCGGCCGTCTCCACGATCTCCTGAATCTCGGCCAGATGCTCCGCGAGGCCGGCCTCGACGGCTTCGGCGTAGTGCTCGTCTTGGATCTCCCCGAACGGCGGCAGGCCGAAGGGCAGGGTGCTGGGGCTCAGTAGGGGGTTAGTCATGAAATGACTCTTTCATGCAAGCGGCGCGTTTCCAACGGTGGAGCGAGGGTTTTGTGATGGCCGCCACCGTAGGATGACCGGCATGGGAATCACCACAGGAATGCCGCGAGGCCGGTTGCTGGCCGCTGCCACCGCCGTTTTTCTCGCGTCGTTGCTGGCATCCTGCGGACTCTTCGCCGGGCCGGGCGGCGCCCCGAGCCCCACCTCGGGAGCCCTTGGTGCCGGCGGACCGGGCGGCGTTGCGCAGCCGCCGCCGGGCACACCGACGCCGCCGCCGGGCACCCCGACGCTTAGACCGATCCCTACGCCGACGCCGACGCCGGGGAAGGGTCCCGCGTGCGCGGCGGTCCGGTGCGCCTCCGTCCTGGTCACCGGAGACATGCTGGTCCACCCCCAGCTTTGGCAGCAGGCCCGCGAGGACGCCAGAGCTGCCGGTGTGGCGGGGCTGGACTTCGGGCCGATACTGGAGAGCCAGCGGCGCTACATCGAGACGAGCGATGTGGCGATCTGCCATCTGGAGACCCCGGTCGCGGGCCCGGACGGACCTTTCTCCGGGTACCCGTCCTTCAACGTTCCGCCGCAGATCATTACCGCCGTCCGGGGCGTGGGGTACCAGGCCTGCACGACGGCCAGCAACCACACCGTTGACCGCGGCACTGCAGGACTCGTCCGCACGCTGGACGCACTCGACGCCGCCGGGCTCAGCCATACGGGCTCCTACCGGACCGAGGCGGAGTCGCAGGGAGTGCTGATCCTGCAGACCGCCGCGGCCAGGATCGCAGTCGTCGATGCCGCATACGGTCTCAACGGGCAGCGCGCCGAGCGGCCCTGGCAGGTGGACCTGCTCGATCCTGCCGCCATGACTTCCAAGGCGCGCAAGGCGCGGGCCTTGGGCGCGGACATCGTGCTGGGGGTCATGCACGCCGGCGAGGAGTACTCCAGTGAGCCGAACGCCGAGCAGCGCGACGTCGCCCATGCGCTCGTGGACAGCGGGCAGTTCAATATGATCTACGGCCACCACAGCCATTCGGTGCTGCCGATTGAGAAGTACAAGGGAACCTGGATTGTGTACGGGCTCGGCAACGGCATCACCGAACTATCACCGTCATTCGTGGTCAACAACGAGGGCCTGTTGGTCCGGGCGCAGTTCAGCCAGGACGCGGCCGGGGCATGGGCCGCGTCGGACCTGGCGTGGGCGCCGTCGGTGATGGTCCGGGACCCCTACCGTTGGTGTTCGGTGGCGGCCGACACCCCGCAGGGCCGCTGCGCCGGCTCGGCGGCGGACGCCGCCACGCGCCGACGCACCACAGCCGTGCTGGAGTCGATGGGCGCCGCGGCGGCGGGCGCCCACGAGCTGATTCTTTCCCGGGAGCCCTAAGCTTGGGCAGCATGGAGATGTTCACTGAACGACGCCGCACGGTCGCGTCGCATGGAGCCGAGCTGGCTGTGTTTGAGTACGGCCCGGAGCCCGGACCGGATGTGCCGACGCTGCTGCTGGTGCATGGCTATCCGGACGACCACCAGGTCTACCTGCCGGCCATCCGGGACCTGGCCCGGAGCCACCACGTGGTGGCCTACGACACCCGGAACGCCGGCGCGTCCGCCGTCGTCGCCCTTCCCGGGGACTTCACCCTGGCGACGCTTGTGGATGACATGTTCGCCGTGCTGGCGGCTGTCGGAGTCACGGACGTCCACCTCGTGGGCCACGATTGGGGATCGATCCAGGGTTGGGCTGCCGTCCAGGACCCCAGGGCACAGGCCCTGATCGGCCGGTACACGAGCATCTCGGGCCCGGACCTGCGGCACTTCGCCCGCTGGGTGCGGAGCCGGTATTCGCGTCCCCGCGCGTGGCCGCAGCTCGCCGGGCAACTGGCCCGCAGCTGGTACATCGCCGCGTTCCTCGTGCCGAAGGTGCCGGAGGCCGCCTGGCGCCTGTCCCTCACCAGACGCTATGAGCAGACGGCGAAGCGCGACGTCGGCGACGATCCCGTCCGCGGGCTGGCGCTCTACCGCGCCAATTTCTTCTCGGCCGCGGGCTGGCCGGCAGGCGGCCGCGTGACGATCCCCGTCCAGGTGGTGGTGCCGCTCAGGGATTCCTTCCTGTCGCCGGACCTCGTGGAGGGACTGGATTCGTGGGTGGATGACCTCACGGTGATCCGGGTGGACAGCGGCCACTGGTGGCCGGCGTCCCGCCCGGCGGAGTTCGCGGAGCTGCTGCGGGGAAGCCACGTCAGCCGATGACAGTGCGTCCGGCGGGGGAGCGCCCGGCCCGGACCGGGACGTTCCGGAACGGAATGGAGTACCTGTGCTGGGGCACCGGCCCGAAGACGCTCCTGTTCATCCAGGGCGGCCCCGGGAGCACGGTGCCGCAGGGGACGATGCGCCGGTTGTTCCGCCGGCAGTTCGAGCCGTATCTGAACGCGGGGTATTCCGTCTGGATTGTCACCCGCCGCAGGAACATGCCGCCCGGGCACACGATTACCGACATGGCCGACGACTACGCCCACGTCATCACGAAGGAATTCGGCGGACACGTCGACGTCGTGGTGGCCGAATCGTTCGGCGGAATGATCGCCCAGTACCTCGCGGCCCTGCACCCCGACGCTTTCGGCCGGATCGTCCTGGTCATCGCCGCGGCCGAGCTCAGCGACTGGGGCAAGGACGTCGACGCGCGGATGGCGGGGGCCATCGCCAGCGGCGACACCGGGAGGGCCGGGACAGTGTTCGCCGAGTACCTGTTTCCCGGGACGCGGCTGCGGTGGCTCCGCCGGCTCCTGGGACCCTTCATCGGTGGCCCCCTGCTCACCGGCTCCGACTACCCGCCGGAGGACGTCCAGACTGAAGTCCGGGCGGAGCTGAGATTCAATTCACGGGACGTCCTGCCGAGGATCCGGCCGCCGGTACTGCTCATCTGCGGGGACAGCGACAGGTTCTTCCCGAAGGACGTTGCCGCCGAGACCGCCGGGCTGATTCCGGACTGCACACTGGTTTGGTACGAAGGCCTCGGTCATCTCCGGGTGGCCGCCAGCAGCCGGGTGGCCCGCGACGTGTTGGCGTTCGTCAACGGCAACTAGCGCAGTTCACGGGTCATGAAGACACTGTGCGGATCGAGTACGTAGCCGGCGAACGGCGGGCAGTCGATGAAGCCGTGCCGGTGATACAGCCGACGGGCCGGGGCGAAGAACTCCTGGCTTCCGGTCTCCAGGAACAACTGGTCGAAGCCGCAGCGCCGGGCCTCCTCGAGGATGTGTTCGAGCAGAAGCGTGGCAACGCCCCGGCCGCGGGCGCGGGCCGCGGTCCGCATTGACTTGATCTCGCCCTCACAGGGTTGCAGCTCCTTGAGCGCGCCGCAGCCGAGGACGTCGGAGTCCTGCTGTGCGGTCCAGAATGTGATCCCCGGATCGAGGTCCAGCAGCTGCAGGAAAGCCCATTCTAGCGCCGCAGCAGAGGCCGCAGAAGGGGAGGCCGGGTCAGCTCAAGATGCGGCAACGAGTTCAATTTCGAAGCCGTCGGAATTCGCCAGATAGGCAGCATGATTTCCCAGGCCGCCGGCAAACGGGTATTTCTCCGGAAACAGCGGTATCCAGCCGTGCAGCGGGGCTGCACCCGCCAATTCGTCAACCTGCTCTGCGCTTCCGGCGTGGAAGGCCAGATGGTTCAGTCCCGGAGCGGTGCGGTGATGCTCGCGGCTGCTGAGATCAGGCGACTCCTCGACCACAATGTAGGTCCGGCCCAGGCGCCAGCTGGTTCCGTGGGACCAGCTCTGGTACGCCTCATATCCCAGGTTCTCCAGGATCCAGCCCCATTCCGCCGTGGCCCGCGCAAGGTCGGGCACCCACAGCTCCACATGGTGCAGGGCCCCTACGGAATCACTCTCCACGTCCCGGCTCCGCTGTCAGCGCGGCCGGCGGGCGGCGTGCTCGCGGGCAAGAACCGCGTACGAGTCGTCCGGCTGGCCGGGCGAGAAAGTGCCGTACTTGCGTTCGACGGCGGTCCGGATCAGGAAGTCGGACAGGTCCGGGTTCTTGGGCAGCAGCGAACCGTGCAGGTAGCTCGCCACGATGTTCCGGTAGCGGGCACCTTCCTGGCCGTCGCTGCTGTTATTGCCGGTGCCCTTGGCGGTGGTGCCCAGCGGTGCGATGCCGGGCCCCAGCGTCGTCTGGCCGCTGTGGTTCTCGTAGCCGAGGATGGTGCCGAACTCGGGGGAAGACACCGAGACGTTGCCGATCAGCCGCTCCTCAGTGCCGTGCGTCTCCACGTCCAGGATGCCGATACCCGGGATGACGGACCCGAGCCGGGTCTTGAAGAACTTCCCGAATAACTGGTAGAGCCCGCAGATCACCAGCATGGGTGTGCCGTCCTCGGCCAGCTCCGTCAAGGTGGACGCCCGGGACAGGAGATCGTCCTTGATGACGAGTTGTCCGCTGTCCTGCCCGCCGCCGCCGACGATCAGGTCCACGTCCGCGGGGAAAGCGTCGCCTACGTTGTATTCGAGCAGTTCCGGGGCGTAGCCGTGCCAGCGGAGCCGCTGGGCGAGGACCAGGGCGTTGCCCCAGTCGCCGTAGATGTTCATGTCCCGCGGGTACAGCTGCAGGATCCGGATGGATCCCTTGCTGGGCGCGGGGGATTCTTCCGGCGGCAGTTCGTGCCCGAAGGTGGGTTCGTGCGGGGTTCCGGGGGGCGGGGGGGTCATGAGACCACCTCTACTGTGGTGATTTTGGAAAGCTCGCGGCGGATGGCCAGCATGGCTGTGTAGGTGCAGAAGATCCGCTTCGGTTTGTCTTTGGCGCCGCGGATGAACGCAGCCAGGGCCGGCGCGATCTCCGTGTCGACGGCGCCGATCGCGACGTCGTCGTACTGCAGCCGGAGGGCCATGTCGTATGCGCGCGAGCCGCTGAGCTGGTCCACCCCGCCCCCGCGGAGGGTGTCGAATTCGACATCCCAGAGCCAGGACATGTCCCGGCCGTCCGCGTAGTTGTCGTTGATCGCAATCATGGTGGCGTAGCCCGCCGCGGGGAAGGACTTCAGCCCGAGCCGGAAGCCGCTGGGGTTCTTGACCAGGATCAGGTCGAGCGGCAGGCCGTCCACCACGAGGCTCTCGCCGCGGCCGAACGCCGGCGCCACCTTGGACAGTGCCTTCAGCAGCCCGGCGTTGTCCGCAACAGTTTTTCCCTGTGGGGCTTGTTCGGTTCCCGCGTCCCGCACCGCGATCGCCCGGGCCAGGGTCAGTGCGGCGGCCGCGTTGAAGATGTTGTAGACGCCGCGCAGTTTCATTCCGGTGGTGACGGTGGCGCCGTCGTACTCAAAGTCCGCATCGTCGGCACCGACACGGCGCAGCACGACGTCGGCGTGCGGCCTCGCGGAGGCCGGCGGCACCGGGCTGCCGGGGGCCGCCCGCATCTCGTCATCGTTGGGAAAGGTGCTCAACAGGGAGTCGTCCAGCCCGAAGTACAGGGCCTCCGGCCCGTTCAGCGTGCTGGCGATCCGGGCGACGCGCGGGTCTTCACGGTTCAGCACGACGGTGCCGGTGGTCTTGGAAGCAATGTGCTGCAGCAGCTCCGCGGTCTTGTCGATCTCCCCGAAGCGGTCCAGCTGGTCCCGCAGGACGTTGAGGAGGAGGCTGTAGCGCGGCGGCACCTGGTTGACGAAGTGCACGGCGTGGGCCTCGTCCAGCTCCAAAACCGCGACGTCGGCCGTTAGCCGGCCGCGCCAGTCCACCTCGCCGAGCAGCGCGGCGGCGACGCCCCGGGTGAAGTTGCTGCCCGTGCGGTTGGTGAAGACCGTCAGCCCCTGGCTTTCCAGCAGCTCCACGACCATCTTTGTGGTGGTCGTCTTGCCGTTGGTACCGCTGACGACGGCGACGCCGAGGGGCAGCGTGGACAGTGTCCTCCGCATGAAGCCGGGGTCGATTTTTTCGACCACCAGCCCGGGAAGGGCAGAGCCTCCGCCCCTGAGCCGGGAGACCCGGCGGACGAACTTGCCGAGCGGAACACTGAAGTAAAACATGCTCTGTAATATATCCCAGCGGCGGCATGGAAGCCTGCCGGGCGGCGTCACCTGGTGCAGTTCGGCAAGGCCCGCCCCACTATGCTGGTCGAATGACCAACCCCCCTTCTGCGCTTCCGTCCCGCGCGGGCGCAGGCCTTCGGATCGGCGTCCTGGCACTCCAAGGCGATTTCCGCGAACACCTGCGCGCGGTGGAGGATACCGGCGCCACCGGCATCGGAGTCCGCCGCCCGTCCGAGCTCGACGGCCTCGACGGCCTCATCATTCCGGGCGGCGAATCGACCACCATTGACAAGCTGTCGAGGATTTTCGAACTCCGGGACCCGCTGTGTGACCGGATCCGGGCCGGGCTGCCCGTCTACGGCTCCTGCGCCGGAATGATCCTGCTCGCGGACGAGATCGCCGATCCGGCCAGGGACCTCGTGGGAAACCCGCAGCAGACCTTCGGCGGACTGGATATCACTGTGCGCCGCAACGCCTTCGGGCGGCAGCGCGAGTCCTTCGAGACCGACCTCGATTTCAAGGGGCTGGAATTCAGCGCCACGGAACACGGCGTGGCCCCCGTGCATGCCGTCTTCATCCGCGGACCATGGGTTGAACGCGTCGGGGACGGTGTGGAGGTCCTCGCCAGGGTGGAACCGTCCAGGGCCGGCCACCCCGAGTCGTTGGACGGGACGGCTAGAATTGTTGCTGTGCGTTCCGGCCAGCTGCTGGCCACCTCCTTCCACCCGGAAGTGACAGGGGAGAAACGCGTGCACGAACTGTTTATTCGAATGATCAGAGGAGAAGCGTAAAGCATGTCAGGCCACTCCAAATGGGCGACGACCAAGCACAAGAAGGCCATCCTCGATAGCCGCCGCGCCAAGTCGTTCGCCAAGCTGATCAAGAACATCGAAGTCGCCGCGCGGATGGGCGGCCCTGACCTTGCCGGCAACCCTGGCCTGGAACTCGCCGTGACGAAGGCCAAGAAAACGTCGGTGCCCGCCGACAACATCGACCGCGCCATCAAGCGCGGCGCCGGGCTCACCGGCGAGGTCGTCGACTACACCGAGATCATGTACGAGTGCCGCGGCCCGCAGGGTTCGGCGCTGCTGATCGAGTGCCTCACGGACAACAAGAACCGCGCCGCCTCCGAGGTCCGGCTCGCCATCTCCCGCAACGGCGGAACGATCGCCGATCCCGGTTCGGTCAGCTACCTCTTCAGCCGCAAGGGCGTCGTCACTTTGCCGAAGAACGGTCTGGGCGAGGACGACGTCCTGATGGCCGTGCTCGACGCCGGAGCCGAGGAAGTCAAGGACAACGGCGACAACTTCGAGATCCACTCCGAGCCGACCGACCTCCAGGCCATCCGCGATGCCCTCAAGGAAGCCGGAATCGAGTACGAGACCGATGAGGCGGAGTTCGTGCCGTCCATGCAGGTGCCCCTGGACCTCGAAGCCGCCAAGAAGTTCATGAAGCTCGTGGACGCACTGGAAGAACTCGACGACGTCCAGAACGTCTACAGCAACGCCGACCTCAGCGACGAAGTTCAGGCCGCACTGGAAGCCGAGTGACCCTTCGCGTCCTCGGCGTCGATCCGGGTCTCACCCGCTGCGGGATCGGCGTCGTGGACGTCGAGAAGAACCGCCGCGCCACCATGGTGGCGTTCGGCGTCGTCGGCACCTCGCCCGAGGAGAGCCTGGACCAGCGGCTGCTGGTCATCGCCACCTCGATCGACGAGTGGCTGGACAAGTACGAACCCCACGTCCTCGCCGTCGAACGCGTCTTCTCCCAGCTCAACGTCAGCACCGTTATGGGCGTCGCCCAGGCGTCCGGCGTGGTGATTGCCGCCGCCGCCCGGCGCGGCATCCCGGTGGCACTGCACACCCCCTCCGAAGTCAAGGCCGCAGTCACGGGCAGCGGAACGTCCAACAAGGACGCCGTGACCAAACTGGTCACCAAGATCCTCCGCCTCGATGCCCCGCCGAGGCCGGCCGACGCCGCCGACGCCCTGGCGCTTGCCATCACCCACGCCTGGCGGGCCGGCAGCGGAACCGCCAACAGTCGCGCAGGCGCAGTCACGACGGGACCCGGCGGCCAGTCATTGACCCCCGCGCAGCGGGCCTGGGCCGACGCCGAGGCCAAAGCGCGCCGTTCGCGGTAAATGTCCGGCTTTGGCGCTGCAGAGCTTGGTAGGGTATTCGTAGATATGTTCGGATAGCCGGGTCTTCCCGGTTATATTGTCAGCTGTATTTTTCGCTGTAAACCAGGAGCCCGGCTTTGATCAGTTTTCTCCGCGGAACCGTAGCGCACGTCGGCCTGTCTTCGGCAGTGATCGACCTCAACGGTGCCGGCATGAGCGTGAACGCGACCCCGCAGACACTCAGCGGCCTCCGGGTGGGCGAGGAGGGCAAGCTTTTCACCTCCTTGATCGTCCGCGAGGACTCCCTCACCCTCTTCGGGTTCACCAGCGACGACGAACGCGAGGTTTTCGACATCCTGCTCAGCGTCAGCGGCGTCGGTCCCCGCCTGGCGCTGGCCGTCCTGGCCGTGCATGAACCCGAGGCCATCCGCGTCGCCGCCCACTCCGGCGACGGCAAATCCTTCACCAAGGTGCCCGGGATCGGACCCAAAGTCGCGGGACGGATCGTGCTCGAACTGGCCGGGAAACTCGTGCCGCACGGAACCGGCAGCACCGACGGCGCGGCCGTTGCCCTGTCCGCCGAAGCGGTCTGGAAGCCGCAGGTCATCGCGGCGATGACGAGCCTCGGCTGGTCCGAAAAGGACGCCACAGCCAGCATCGACAAGTCCCTGGCCGATTCCCCGGAACTGGCCGAGAAGGGCAACGTGGCCGAGATCCTGCGCGCCACGCTCCGCTGGCTGGGCCAGGACGGCGCCCGTGCCGGGAACCGGGTAGGCGCCCGTGGCTGAGCCGTCGCTTGTCGCCGGGGGAGAGGAGCCGGAGGAGCGCGTCATCGAGGCCGCGCTCCGGCCCAAGAACCTGCACGACTTCGTCGGCCAGCACCGGGTCCGGAAGCAGCTCTCCCTGGTCCTGGAGGCGTCCCGCATGCGGGGACGCAGCGCCGACCACGTGCTTCTCTCCGGGCCTCCCGGGCTGGGCAAGACCACGCTTTCCATGATCATCGCGGCCGAGATGAACGCCCCGCTGCGGATCAGCAGCGGCCCGGCCATCCAGCACGCCGGGGACCTGGCCGCGATCCTGTCCTCCCTCTCCGAAGGTGAGGTCCTCTTCCTCGACGAGATCCACCGGATGTCACGGCCCGCCGAGGAAATGCTCTACATGGCGATGGAAGATTTCCGCGTCGATATCATCGTCGGCAAGGGTGCCGGCGCCACCGCTATCCCGCTTGAGCTCCCGCCGTTCACCCTCGTCGGCGCCACCACCCGGGCCGGCCTCCTGCCCGGGCCGCTGCGGGACCGCTTCGGCTTCACCGGCCACCTCGAGTTCTACTCGGTGGAGGAACTCGAACTGGTGCTCCGGCGCTCCGCCGGGCTCCTTGACCTCAAGGTCAACTCCGCGGGATTCAGTGAAATTGCGGGGCGCTCCCGTGGCACACCCCGCATTGCCAACCGGCTCCTAAGGCGCGTGCGGGACTGGGCGCTGGTGCACGGCATCGAGCAGATCGACGCCCGGGCCGCGTCCGCCGCGCTGGACATGTACGAGGTGGACAAGCGCGGCCTGGACCGGCTGGACCGCGCCGTCCTCGAGGCGCTGATCACCAAGTTCGGCGGCGGGCCCGTAGGGTTGTCCACCCTCGCCATTGCCGTCGGCGAAGAGACCGAAACGGTGGAAACGGTCGCCGAGCCGTACCTCGTGCGTGAAGGCCTCCTGGGGCGGACACCGCGGGGCCGGATCGCCCTGGCCCCCGCCTGGACCCACCTCGGCTACGCCGTGCCGGCCGGAATCTTCGCGCAGGACCCGCTGGAGCTGTTCCAGGCCGCCGACCCCGATGAAGGACCTGGCGATGAACTGGGCGAGGAGGCGGATCCGGAATGGATCCGTAATAGTCAATAGCACCGCCCCGTTACCTTTTCCCTTTAGACTGGTATGACGCTCGGCACGTTCGGGTCTTTGTTTCTGTGGGCGGCACGCATCTGGCCGCTGCCGGCCGGGCATGGTTTCCTGGCAGGTCCACTGCCAGGCATTGTGCCAGGCGGCCCGGAGCAAAGCGGACGTTGCTGAAACCCAGCTACGCAGTACAGAACGGAATTATTCCTGTGTTCGGACTTATTTCTGCCCAGACCCAGCCGCAGGCCGGCGGCGGCATCGACATCATGACCATTCTTCTGTTCGTCATGCTCGGACTCTTCGTCTTCATGATGTTCCGCCGCAACAAGAAGACCCAGCAGCAGCAGGCCCAGCTCCAGTCCAAGTTCGAACCGGGCGTTGAGGTTATGACCAGCTTCGGCCTGTACGGTCGGATCGTCGAAATCGACGAGGAGGAGAACAAAGTGCTCCTCGAGCTCTCCCCGGGAAACACCGCCACCGTGCACCGCCAGGCCGTCACCAAGATTGTTGAGCCGGTTGTTGCCGCCGAGGAGCCGACCGTCGTTCCCGACGACGCCTCCTCGCTGACCTCCGAGAAGGCGGACAGCGTTGCACCGGTCGATGAAGCCCCGCGCACTGAAACCCCTGAAGAATCCTTGCGCCGCCTCAACGACGAAGGCAAAAAAGACAGCTAGTCTGCCTTTTTGAGCTATCCCGCGAAGTAACGGCTGCGGGCATCCGCCGGTGCAGGCCTCGTGGCCCGCACCGGCGGTTCCTCCGTAAACAATAGAAAGATCGACAATGGCACGAACTGGCCCCAAACACACAGCTGTCAGGACGCTGGTCTGGCTTGGCGTAATCCTCGCCGTCCTTACCGCTGTCCTGGCGGGCGGCAGCATTGCCGGCCAGGCGAGCTGGGCTCCAAAGCTCGCCCTGGACCTTGAAGGCGGCACCCAGATGATCCTGGCGCCCAAGGTCGAGGGCGGCTCGGGCATCAACGAAGAGCAGCTCAACCAGGCCGTGGCGATCATCCGCCAGCGCGTGGACGGCTCGGGCGTCGCGGAAGCTGAGATCAGCACGCAGTCCGGCCGCAACGTCGTCGTCAGCCTCCCTGGCACGCCTTCCAAGGAAACCCGCGCGCTGATCCAGGCGTCCGCCGACATGAACTTCCGGCCGGTCCTTCAGGCCGGCGCCGGCGCAGCGGTCCCCGCGGAGTCCCGGACCCCGGACGACCAGCTCCCCAAGCCCACGGCTGAGCCTGCCAACAGCAGCGACCAGAACTGGATCACCCCCGAGGTCTACAAGCAGTTCGAGGCGCTGGACTGCGACAACCCCTCGCAGGACAAGCAGGAACGCTCCGACCCGGCCAAGCCGCTGGTCACGTGCGAGCCTGCCTCCGCCAACTCACCGGCGATCAAGTACATCCTTGGCCCGGTTGAGGTGAAGGGCTCGAACATCAAGAGCTCGTCCTTCCAGCTGCAGCGCGGCGCCCAGGGCGCCGTGACCAACGAGTGGGCCGTCAACATCCAGTTCGACGACGCGGGCACCGCCAAGTTCAAGGAAGTCACCGAGCGCCTTTACCAGTTCTACGTTGCCGGCGGCGGCCAGACAGGCTCGGACCCGAAGGCCCAGTTCGCCATCGTCCTGGACAACCAGGTCATCTCGGCCCCCCGGTCCCTCGCTGTCATCACTGACGGCCGTCCGCAGATCACGGGCGGGTTCACCGAGGAGTCCGCGAAGGCCCTCTCCGACCAGCTGCGCTTCGGCGCCCTGCCGATCAGCTTCGAAATCCAGAGCGAACAGCAGATTTCGGCAACCCTCGGCGGCGAGCAGCTGCGCATGGGTATGCTTGCCGGCCTGATCGGCCTGCTGCTGGTGGTGGTCTACTCGCTGTTCCAGTACCGCGCACTGGGCTTTGTCACCGTCGCCTCCCTCGTGGTGGCCGGCGCGCTGACGTACCTTGCCATCGCGATCCTGGGCTGGACCGAAAACTACCGCCTGTCCCTTGCCGGCGTCGCGGGCCTCATCGTCGCTATCGGCCAGACGGCGGACTCGTTCATCGTCTACTTCGAACGCATCCGTGACGAGTTGCGTGAAGGCCGGGGCCTCGTCTCGGCGGTTGAGAACGGCTGGAAGCGTGCCAAGCGCACCGTCCTGGCGTCCAAGGCCGTGAACCTCCTCGCGGCCGGCGTGCTGTACTTCGTGGCAGTGGGCAACGTGCGCGGCTTCGCGTTCACCCTCGGCCTGACCGCGATCGCCGACCTCATCGTCGTCTTCATGTTCACCCACCCGACCCTGCAGTTGCTGGCCCGCACCAAGTTCTTCGGTGAAGGCCACCGGTTCTCGGGACTGGACCCGAAGCGCCTCGGCGCCGTTCCCCTGTACCGGGGAGCGGGCCGGATCCGCACTCCGGAGGACAAACCTTCAGTCACGGTTCGCGCCAAGAACACTGGTGCCGCGGCTGAGGCCGAGCGCCGGATGACCATTGCAGAGCGCCGCCTCGCGGAACGCCAGGAACAGGTAAAGCAGGAACAGCTCGCTGGATCCTCCAAGAGCGCTTCCAAGGAGGGCAAGTAAATGGCCAGTTTCGCCAATTTCGGTAACGAGCTTTACACGGGCAAGCGCTCGTACGACTTCGTCGGTTCCAAGAAAATCTGGTTCCTGATCGCGGCCGTAGCCGTCGCGCTGTCGATCCTGATCCCGGTCGCCAAGGGCGGCTTCAACCTCGGCATCGAGTTCCGCGGCGGGTCAGAATTCACGGTCTCCAATGTGAAGACGACAGACGCGAGCGTGGGCGAGAAGGCTGTCCAGGACGTTGTTCCCAGCAGCATCCCGCGGGTGGCGAACGTCGCCGGCAACACGATGCGCATCCAGACGGACAAGCTCACCGACGACGAGACGCTGCAGATCAAGGAAGGCCTCACCCAAGCCTTCGGTGTCACCGAGAACGAGGTGACATCCACGTTCATCGGCCCCACGTGGGGCGCCGACGTTACGAAGCAGGCCCTGCTGGGCCTGGTGATCTTCGTCGGCCTCGCAGCCGTGCTGATGGCGCTGTACTTCCGAACCTGGAAGATGTCGCTTTCCGCCATTGTCGGGATGCTCGTCACCATGTTCATCACCGCAGGGGTTTACGCCCTCAGTGATTTCGAAGTGACGCCGTCGGCCATCATCGGCTTCCTGACGGTGCTCAGCTACTCCCTCTACGACACCGTGGTGGTGTTCGACAAGATCCGGGAAAACACCACGGACCTGCAGGCTTCCACCCGCCGGACCTTCGGCGAGGAAGTCAACCTGGCCGTCAACCAGACCCTGGTGCGCTCCATCAACACGATGATGGTGGCCATCCTGCCGGTCGGCGCGATCCTCTTCATCGGCGCCGGACTGCTGGGCGCGGGAACGCTGCGGGACCTCTCGCTGGCGCTGTTCGTCGGCATCCTGATCGGCACGGCAGCGACGATCTTCATCGCCGCGCCGCTCTACGCCTGGCTCCGCCAGAACGAACCGGACCTGGTCAAGCAGGCCAAGCGCGTCGAACAGCGCCGGGCCGAAACTGCCGCCAAGACGGGCGCTCCGGCCCCGGCATAGCCTGACACGGATCCGCCTCGCGTGATCCGACGGGCCGGAAAACGTCATCCGTGACGTTCTCCGGCCCGTCGCCATATCCCCGCCGGTTATCGAAGTATCCTTCCGCGGGAATAGACTTGAATAATTAACGGGTTGTGAGAGGTGCTTCATTGGAAGAACGTTCGACGCCGGTGCCGGCAGCACCAGCGGATAAAGGTACCGGCCAGGGTTCACATACTGGTGTGGTGGCTCCCGTACGCGCCGATCCGCAGGTCCCGGTCGACAACCCGGGCGCCCGGGCCACCTTCCCCGGCCGCCGCGAACGCACCCGCTCCCGGCTCGCCCGGCTGACAGGCCGCGGCGCCCCAGCGTACTCGCCCATCCTGGAACCGCTGCTGCGCACCGTGCGCGCCAACAACCCCAAAGAGGACTTCGACCTCATCCAGCGCGCCTTCGTCGTGGCGGAGGGCTGCCACCGCGGGCAGAAGCGCAAGAGCGGCGATCCGTACATCACGCACCCCGTGGCCGTCGCCACGATCCTCGCCGAGCTGGGCCTCAGCGGCACAACACTGGCCGCGGCCCTCCTGCACGACACCGTCGAGGACACGTCCTACACCCTGGCGGACCTCAAGGCGGAGTTCGGGCCTGAAGTGGCGATGCTGGTGGACGGCGTCACGAAGCTGGACAAGGTCAGCTTCGGCGAGGCCGCGCAGTCGGAGACCGTGCGCAAGATGGTTGTGGCCATGGCCAAGGACATCCGCGTGCTGATGATCAAGCTAGCCGACCGGCTGCACAACGCCCGCACGTGGCGCTTCGTCTCTGCCGAGTCCTCGGCGCGGAAGGCCCGGGAAACCCTCGAGATCTTTGCGCCCCTTGCCCACCGGCTCGGCATGAACACGATCAAGTGGGAACTCGAGGACCTCTCCTTCGCGGCCCTCTACCCGAAGGTCTACGAGGAAATCGTGCGGATGGTGGGGGACCGGACCCCGGAGCGCGAAAAGAACCTCAGTGTCATCCGCAACCAGATCACCGATGACCTGCGCGCGGCGAAAATCAAGGCCACGATCACCGGGCGGCCGAAGCACTACTACTCGATCTACCAGAAGATGATCGTCCGCGACAAAGACTTCGACGACATCAACGACCTCATGGGCGTCCGGGTCCTCGTCGACTCCGTCCGGGACTGTTACGCGGCGCTCGGCGCCATGCATTCGCGCTGGAACCCGCTCCCGGGCCGGTTCAAGGACTACATCGCGATGCCCAAGTTCAACATGTACCAGTCACTGCACACCACGGTGATCGGCCCGGGCGGCAAACCGGTGGAAATCCAGATCCGCACCCACGAGATGCACCGCCGCGCCGAATACGGCGTCGCCGCGCACTGGAAGTACAAGGACCAGCCGAACCGCACCGCGGCCGGGCCGGGAAGCCCGCGCGACGGCGACATGGGCTGGCTGCGTTCCCTCGTCGACTGGCAGCAGGAGACCTCGGATCCGGGTGAATTCCTGGACTCGCTGCGGTTTGAAATCAACGCCCGCGAGGTCTTCGTCTTCACCCCCAAAGGCGAGGTCATGGCCCTGCCCGCCGGCTCCACGCCGGTGGACTTCGCCTACGCCGTGCACACCGAAGTGGGCCACCGGACCATCGGTGCGCGGGTCAACGGCAAGCTGGTGCCGCTCAACAGCGAACTGAACCACGGCGACTGGGTGGAAATTTTCACCTCCAAGGCCGAAGGAGCCGGTCCCAGCCAGGACTGGCAGCACTTCGTCAAGAGCGCCCGGGCACGCAACAAGATCCGGCAGTGGTTCAGCAAGGAGCGCCGCGAAGAAGCGATTGACCGCGGCAAGGAACTCCTGACCAAGGCCATGCGCAAGCAGAACCTTCCGCTGCAGCGGCTTATGACGCACGACGCCCTCGCGGCCATCGCCGAGGACTTCAAGTACACCGACATCTCCGGGCTCTATGCGGGAGTGGGCGACGGCCACACCTCCGCCCAGTCCGTCATGGAGCGCCTGGTCGAGAGCCTCGGCGGGAACGAAACGCCCGACGATGACCTCGCCGAAGTTTCCATCCCCACCCAGGTCAGCAAGGTCCGCTACTCCGATTCGGGCGTTGTGGTCCGCGGAGTGGGCGACGTCTGGGTAAAACTGGCCCGCTGCTGCACACCTGTGCCGCCTGACCCCATCCTGGGCTTCGTCACGCGCGGCTCTGGCGTGTCGGTGCACCGGACGGACTGCACCAACGTTTCTGGCCTGATGGACCAGCCGGACCGGATCGTCGAGGTCGACTGGGCCCCCACGCAGTCCAGCGTGTTCCTGGTGGAAATCCAGGTCGAGGCCCTGGACCGCAAGTCCCTGCTCTCGGACGTCACACGGATACTGTCTGAGAACCACGTCAATATCCTGGCTGCGAGCGTGCACACGTCCACGGACCGGGTGGCCATCTCCAGGTTTGCCTTCGAGATGGGTGATCCCAAGTACCTGAGCCACGTGCTCAGCGCTGTCCGCCGGATCGACGGTGTCTTTGACGTCTACCGCACCACCGGGAACCGGCGGCGCAGCTAAGGCGGCAGTCCGCCCGCCAGGGCGTCGAGTTTCTCCAGCGCCGCCTTCTTGTACGGCACCCGCGGTGTGGCGTCCACAGCGAGCCTGAGCAGGCGCAGCCGCACGCACAGCTCGGTCCGGTCCAGGAGGGCGCCCAGTGCGGGCAACGCCCGTTCCGCGTCCACATGCAGGGCGATGTCCACGGCAGTCCGCAGCGGGCTGGACACCATGAGCCCGCCGAGGCTCACGACGTCGAACGGGCCCAGACGGACCTCGTGAAAGGTGCAGCCGCGCGTGGACCGCAGGCTCGAAATTCGCCGGTTGGCGTCCACCAGCAGCGCCAGGCGGTCCGGCTCGGGCGCGCAGCCGTATATCCACGCCGCCGTCATCCTGCCGGCAACCACTCGCCTCCTGATCGGCGGCGGGACCATGACGGACAGCGCACGGGCACGGAGCTGCGGGGTGGAACGGGTGCCCGGCGGCAGGTAGCCGCGCTGGTACAGCTGCGTAAGCACGCCGTCGGACGCCATGGCCTGCAGCTCCGGCCATGAGAAGAGCGGGCCGGGGGAGTACAGCTCGGCCGGAAGGGCATCGGGGGCTACCGGATCAGGGGCGCCGGACGGGTGGACCATTCCGCAATCGTGCCGGTTACCCGGAAAAGGAAACAGGCCCCGTCCCGGTCATGTGGATAACCGGGACGGGGCCTGGGCTGGATTCCAGCCGGGGTGCTAGGAGAGCTCGCTCGCTGAGCGCTCGAGCTGTTCCAGCCACGCCTGGCGGGCTTCGAGAGCCTCCTGCGCGGACTTGATCTTGCGCTGGTCGCCTGCCTTCTCAGCCTTGGCGAGGTCGTCCTTGAGGCCGGCAATGGTGGACTCGAGCTGGCTCAGCGCGCTGTTGGTGCGGGCCTTCGTCTCCGGGTTGGAGCGCTTCCAGTTCTCGTCCTCGGCGTTTCGGACTGCGTCCTCCACCTTGCGGAGTCCGGCTTCGATGCGGCCCATATCGGCGCGCGGTACCTTGCCGGCTTCTTCCCAGCGGTCACGGATGGACTGTAGGGCCCTCTTGGCGGCGGCCAGGTCCTTGATGGGCAGCAGCTGGTTGGCTTCGACCAGCAGTTCTTCCTTCACCACGAGGTTCGCGCCGTATTCCTGGTCGATCTCGTCATTAGCTGCCTGGCGGTGCGTGAAGAAGACGTCCTGCGCCGCCCGAAAACGGGCCCAGAGGGCGTCGTCGTCCTTGCGGCTGGCGCGGGGCGAGGCCTTCCACTGGTCCATGAGGCGGCGGTATTCGCCCGCCGCGAAGCCCCAGTCGGTCGAGGAGGACAGCGCTTCCGCCTCGGCGATCAGCTTTTCCTTGGCGGCTTTGGCCGCCGAGTTGTTGCTGTCCAGCTGGGAGAAATAAGCGCGGCGGTGCCGGTCAAAGACCGTGCGGGCCGCGCGGAAACGCTTCCAGAGCGCGTCCTCGTTGCTCCGGCCGAGCCGGACGCCGCTCTTCTGGGCCGTCTTCCAGCTTTCGAAGAGATCATTCATCCGGGCGCTGGAGGTCTTCCACTGGATCTGCGCCGGGTCGTGGCCGGCGATCTCCTCGGCTTCGGCAACGATTGCTTCGCGGGCAGCCAGTTCGGCGGCACGGACGGCGTCGTGTTCGGCCTTCTCGACCTTCTCGAGCTCGGTGATCTGCGTGGACAGGGCGTCCAGGCGGTCCTCGGCGGCGCGGAGATCGCCCACCATGTTCCGCTCGGCAAGCTGTTCGCGCAGGTGGGTGACCGTCTTCTGCATGTCCGTCGTGGGGGCTTTGGAGCTCACGCGCTGTTCCAGCAGGACAATCTGGGCCACGATGTCGTCGTACTTGCGGGCGAAGTAGCCGAGGGCCTCGTCATTGCTGACGCCGGGGTACTGGCCCACGGGGTGTTCCTCGTCGCCGATGGTCAGGAAGACGTGGCCGTCGCCTTCGACGCGGCCCCAGCGGGCGGCCTCGGCCAGCGAGGCGGCCGAAGAGACCACCGCCGGTGCGGCGGCAGGAGCAGCCGGGGAGGGCTTGGCCTTGGGCCGGGCGGCGAAGGCAGCCGGGGACGGTGCGGGACGCGCTGCAGCGGGCGCTGCTTCGGGGGCGGCCTCCACGGCGGGAGCTTCGGCAGTGGCCTCAGGGGCGGCTTCCGGCTCGGAAGCTTCCGGGGTGGCCTCGCCGTGCGGCTCGGTTGCCGCCTCGGTTGCCTGCGGCTCGCTTGCCGGCTCGGTTCCCGCCTCGGCGGCCTGGCCGGTGTGAGTGTCTGTCGACTGTGCTGACGCCTGTTCTGTTGCCTGTTCCGTGGCGTGTCCTGTCACATGTTCTGTGGACACTGCCTCGGCTTCGGTTTCGTTGGCAGCTGCTGCTGACACTGTTTCGTCGGATTTCTGACTGTCTGTCACCGCTAGAAGTCTTTCGCTTGGAGGGAAATACCGGCACCGTGGCCGCAAGGGCCCCGGCTGGCTACTTCAGTGAGAACGAGTCTATCGTGACTGGTTCCGCAGGTGCGCCGTCGGTGGCGTTGTCACCCGGTTTGAGACCGGCGGCCGCGATGCCGGCGACCACGTCCAGGCCGGACGTCACCTTGCCCACGACCGTGTAGCCGCCGGCCGCGTCGGCCGGAATGACGGTGTCCTTGTAGACAATGAAGAACTGGGTGCCGTTGCCGTTGGCGTTACCACCCGTTCTGGCCACGGCAATGGTGCCCGCTGGGTACGTGTTGTCCGCCGGGGTGTTTTCCAGCGGGCCCCACGTGTAGGCGGGATCGGCGCTGCCGTCGCCGGACTTGGAACCACACTGGAGCACGCCGAAGGTCTCGCCCGTGGTGAGCCGGTGGCAGCTGAGGCCTGCGTAGAAGTTTTGGTCGGCCAGGGACTTGAATACGGCGGCCGCTTGCGGTGCCTTGGTGCCGTCGAGTTCGACGCCAAGCGTGCCGGAATTGAGCTTGAGCTCTCCTGTGAAGGTTATGCCCGCCGCGGTCTCCGGCTTCGGGATGTTCTCGGCATTGGCCGCCGGGGCGGAGGCAGAAGCCGACGGTGTGGTCAGCCCGGCCTCGGCGGCCTTGAACTCGTCCTCCGTGGGGTTGGAGGAAAAAACCGTCAGCTGGAGGACCAAGGCGACGACGACGGCGGCCGTGCCGGCGCTGATGGCCAGGACGTTGTCGCGTTTTCTGCGCTTGTCCTGTTCCTTGCGCAGCCCGCGCTTCGCTTCCATCTGCTGGACGCGCCGCTTTGCCTCGCGGGCGCTCCGTGAACTGGCCGCCAAAGTTCCTCCTGGTTGTAGGGCTGAAACCGCACGGCCGTTGGCGCCGTCGCTGGCTCAGCTGTCAAGCTGCCTGCAGCCCGGTGGCGGCAGGCCGCATTAGAGATGCCGCCGCCAAACGCATAAACTGACTGCCGCACACAGTTTATGCACGACCGGCCGGTCTGCCGCCTATCTGTTCCCCGTTTCGGACACCATGTTTCGGGGCGCGGATGGCGCCAGCAACCCCGTCCGGTGTTACCCGAGGAGAGAATTCCACCATGGCACGCACCGCCTCCCTGTCCGGATTCCCCGAGTGGCTTCCCGAGGAGCGGCTGGTGGAACTGCATGTCCTGGACACCCTCCGCCGGACGTTCGAACTGCACGGATTCTCCTCGATCGAGACCCGGGCCGTGGAAACCGTAGGCCAGCTGTTGCGCAAGGGTGAGATCGACAAAGAGGTCTACGGCCTCAGCCGGCTCCAGGACGAGGAAAGCGATGAGGCCAAGTCCCACAAGGGGGACCCGCACGCCCTGGCCCTGCACTTCGACCTGACTGTGCCGTTCGCCCGCTACGTCGTGGAGAACGCCGGCTACCTGTCGTTCCCCTTCCGCCGGTACCAGATCCAGAAGGTCTGGCGCGGCGAACGTCCACAGGAGGGCCGCGCCCGCGAGTTCACCCAGGCGGACATCGACATCGTCGGCGACGGCGAACTCCCGTTCCGCTACGACGTCGAGATTGCCCTCGTGATCGCCGAAGCCCTCGGCGCCCTGCCGATCCCGGATTTCCTGCTCCGGATCAACAACCGGAAGCTGGCCGAGGGCTTCTACAACGGCATCGGCCTGACGGACACCGCCGGGGTGCTGCGCAGCATTGACAAGCTCGAGAAGATCGGGGCCGCCAAGGTGGCCGGGCTCCTGCAGACCGAACTGGGCGCCAGTGCGGAACAAGCAGAAGCGGCGCTCAAGCTCGCCTCAATCCGCACCGAGGACACGTCCTTCGTGGCGCAGGTCCGCGCCTTGGGCGTGAGCAACGACCTGCTGGAAGAAGGCCTCAACGAGCTGGAGCAGGTCATTGCGGCCGCCGTGCAGCACGCCCCCGGACGGGTCGTCGCGGACCTCAGCATCGCCCGCGGCCTGGACTACTACACCGGGACAGTGGTGGAAACCGTGCTGGTGGGCCACGAACAGCTCGGCTCGATCTGCTCCGGTGGCCGCTACGACGCCCTGGCCAGCAAGGGCAACCGCAAGTTCCCCGGCGTCGGGCTCTCCATCGGCGTGACCCGGCTCGTCTCGCGCATCCTCAGCCAGGACCTCGCCAAGGCGACACGTTCCGTGCCGACCGCCGTGCTCGTGACGCTGAACAACGACGACAGCTGGGGAGCGGCACAGGACGTCGCCGCGCAGCTCCGCGGCCGGGGCATTGCCACCGAAGTCGCCGCGAAGGCGGAGAAGTTCGGCAAGCAGATCAAGTTCGCCGACCGCCGCGGCATCCCGTACGTCTGGTTCACCGACGACGAGGGCAAGCACCAGGTCAAGGACATCCGCTCCGGCGACCAGGCCGACGCCGATCCCGCCAGCTGGACCCCGGCCGATGAGGATTTGCACGTCCGGGTCACCAGAGCCTAGGTCGCCCCGCCCGCAGTCCGGGCTTGGCCCGGAATGACAGCCGCCATGGCACCTCTCATTCCGGGACTGTCCCGGCCAGCGGGTAAACTCGGACGGGACCGTTCCAGTAGCGGTCCTCTCCAACTTAATTCTGTCTTCCCTCTGTCTTCTTCAGAAAGGCGTGCTGTGCTGCGCACACATGACCTCGGATCCCTTCGCTCCGAGCACATTGGACAAACCGTAACCCTGGCCGGCTGGGTCGGCCGGCGTCGTGATCACGGTGGTGTTGCGTTCGTTGACCTGCGCGACGCTTCCGGCGTCGCCCAGGTGGTGGTCCGTGAGGAAGAAGTGTTCCACGGCCTGCGCAACGAGTACGTGCTGCAGGTGACCGGCACCGTTTCCCGGCGCCCCGAGGGCAACGAGAACCCCGCGCTCGGCACCGGCGAGATCGAGGTCATGGCCGAGAAGGTCACCATCCTCAACACCTCGGACCCGCTGCCGTTCCAGATCGATGAGCACGTCGAAGTGGGCGAGGAAGCACGCCTCAAGCACCGCTACCTGGACCTGCGCCGCCCCGGCCCCGCGCGTAACCTGCGCCTGCGCTCGGAGGCCAACCGCGTGGCCCGCGAACTGCTCCACGAGGATGGCTTCGTCGAAATCGAAACCCCCACGCTGACGCGGTCGACCCCGGAAGGCGCCCGCGACTTCGTGGTCCCCGCCCGCCTCGCGCCCGGTTCCTGGTACGCACTGCCGCAGTCCCCGCAGCTGTTCAAGCAGCTCCTGCAGGTGGGCGGCTTCGAAAAGTACTACCAGATCGCCCGCTGCTACCGCGATGAGGACTTCCGCGCGGACCGCCAGCCGGAATTCACCCAGCTCGACATCGAAGCCAGCTTCGTGGAGCAGGACGACATCATCCGCCTCGGCGAAGCGATCGTGAAGGCGCTCTGGAAGCTGATCGACGTCGAGATCCCGACGCCGATCCAGCGCATCACCTACCACGATGCCATGGCCCGCTACGGCTCGGACAAGCCTGACCTGCGCTTCGGCGTGGAGCTCACCGAACTGACCGGGTTCTTCAAGGACACCGACTTCGGCGTCTTCAAGGCCCCCTACGTCGGCGCCGTCGTGATGCCCGGCGGTGCCTCCCAGCCGCGCCGCACCCTGGACGGCTGGCAGGAGTTCGCCAAGCAGCGCGGACACAAGGGACTGGCCTACGTCCTCTTCAAGGAAGACGGCGAACTGGCTGGCCCCGTGGCCAAGAACCTGACCGACACCGAGCGCGCCGGCCTGGCCGACGCAGTCGGTGCCAAGCCCGGCGACTGCATCTTCTTCGCCGCGGGGGAGAAGTCCGCGGCCCGCGCCCTGCTGGGTGCCGCCCGCGTCGAGATCGGCCACCGCACCGGCCTGATCAACCCGGCCGACTGGGCGTTCGTGTGGGTTGTCGACGCCCCGATGTTCGAACCGGCCGCAGCCGCTGTTGCCTCCGGTGACGTCGCAGTCGGTTCCGGAAAGTGGACTGCCGTGCACCACGCGTTCACCTCGCCCAAGCCGGAGTTCATGGACAGCTTCGACAAGGATCCCGAAGCGGCACTGTCCTACGCCTACGACATCGTCTGCAACGGCAACGAAATCGGTGGCGGCTCCATCCGTATCCACGAGCGCGAAATCCAGGAACGGGTCTTCGAACTCATGGGCCTGGACAAGGCAGATGCGCAGACCAAGTTTGGGTTCCTCCTCGAGGGCTTCAAGTTCGGCGCGCCGCCCCACGGCGGCATCGCCTTCGGCTGGGACCGCGTTGTGGCGCTGCTCGCCGGTGTAGAGTCGATCCGCGACGTCATCGCCTTCCCGAAGTCCGGCGGCGGCTTCGACCCGTTGACTCAGGCGCCCGCGCCGATCACTGCGCAGCAGCGCAAGGAAGCCGGCGTGGACTTCAAGCCGGAGGCCAAGAAGGCCGCAGCGCCGCCGGCAGAAGACGGCAAAAAGACCGAGGACGGCACCAATTAGCCTGAATTGATCGATCAGTGGAGGCTCTCCGGGAAACCGGGGGGCCTTTGCTGTCGCATGCGTCTGCTGTCTCGGAAGTACTGGCAGACGTACTGGAAGATGAGTTGGACGGAGGGGGCCGGATGGAACCGGAAGCGATGCCCGGGTTTGAGGCTCTGATGGATGCCGCGTGGCCTGCCGCCGAGCGGGAGGAGTCCGGCGGCTGGGTGCTCCGCGCGGCCTCTGGCGTGACCCAGCGGGCCAACTCCGTGTGGCCCCGCGAACCCGGCGGCGATGCCCTTGGCCGGCTCGCCGCGCTCCGGGAGGCACGCCTGTGGTACCGGAACCGCCGGCTGCCGCTGATCTTCCAGGTCTTCGATGACCCTCGCTACGCGCCGCTCAACGCCGTGCTGGACGAGGAAGGGTTTACCCGGCAGTCCGAAACGCTGGTGCTGGTCCGGGACGGCGGTACGGATTCCCCGGGGACTGACCTCGGCGTCGAGATTTCAACTGAGCCCTCCACGGAGTGGCTGCGGCTGTGGTGGAGCGTCGACGGTCGCGGCGACGAAACTGCCCTCGCCGTCGCCCGCGGGATCCTCGAACGCTGCCCCTCGCTGTACGCCCTCGCACGGGACGAGCACGGCCACCCCGCCGCCGTCGGGCGCCTCGCTGTTCCTTCCGGCGGGGCAGGCGGTCCGGGCGGGCTGTACTGTCTGGCCACGCGCCCGGAGGTCCGGCGGCGCGGCCATGCCGCCCGGATCCTGCAAGCCCTGCTGCGTGAGGGCGGTGTCCGGGGCCTCGGCAGGTACTGGGTGCTCGTGATGGCCTCGAATGCCGGCGCCCGGGAACTCTACTCGCGAGCCGGTTTCCAGGAATCGGGCCAATACCTCTACCGGCAGGAACGGCCGAAGCGGCACTTGACGGGCTGCTGACGCGGGCCCTGCAGCTCGCGCCCGGCGGCTGGCTCAACCTTAGGACCGCATACTCCGCTTATCCATTTGGTAGATAAATAGAAGAGTTGATGGTGCACAAGATGAAAGCAGTGCTGGTGGCCGGCGTCATAGCCCCCGCGGATCCATGTGAGGCGGGTCGCTGCAGCGAAGTGGCCTGCGGCCCCCGGGGTAACCAGTCGGCGGAAGCCTGCGCGGCGCGGTCGGCGTCGTAATCCAAACGCGGGGGAAAGAAATGCAGAATAAGAATTCAGCGACGCGGCCGACGTCGCGGGCGCCGACGCGACAGGCGGCACGCGCGCAGGCCCATCTCCCCACCGGAACGTACCGGTTCAGCGACCGCTTCATCAAGACGACCACCCCCGTCCTCATCACTGTAATGCTGGTGTCGATTGCCGCCGGGTTCATTATCGGACCGCTCAGCGACAATGTCGCCGGGGAATCAGGAGATGTTCTCGGCCTTGTGGCCGCAGCGCTCATCATCGGCGGACTCGCGCTCCCCCTCCTGCTGGCTGCCGTCCTCGGTGGCGAGGCGATCCGGGCCGGTGCCGGCATCATCGGCTTCTTCCCCATCGTGGGCATGTTTGCCGCGGCCGCCGGAAACTCTGAGCTGGGCCAAGAGATGCTCGGGCCCGTCTGGACTCCGTGGGCGTTTTGGGCGGCATCGCGCTTATGGTCCTCGCCGGCGGGAGCTTCTGGATCGTTGGCTGGATCGCGAGGGTGCCGATGCGGGTACAGGCTCCGTTCTTCGGCTCGCCGCGCGTGGTCGTGCGCGGATCGAGCGAAAACCCCGTCGACATGGTGCTTCCAAACGAGCTGGACGAACAGCGCCGGTAAGGCGCGGGCGGCAACCCCGTCGGGGACCCAGCGATCGCCGAGGTGCTGAAGCCGCAAGGCCAGGTAGCGGGCCAGTTTGGGAAGAACCATGTTGCAACCCGGACCGTCTCTGCAGATATTGGGGGATGAACCGGCGGCCGTTCCTATGCCGGCGGATCCGTCACCAGGATCCGGACCGCGCACAGGTCCGCGGCGGCCTTCTTCAGCACCGATGCGCGCGGGTCCGGGACGTCCAGGAACGGCAGTCTGGCCAGCGGGGCGTATTGCTTCAGGACGGGCTCGGCGAGCACCAGGTCAGCCAGGGTCCGGTCCCCGCCCGGCGCCAGATACTCGATCCTGTGCTCCGCGAAGATCCGCGCCGCATGCTCCGCCACGGCCTCCACCAGGGCGTCGGCCTGGTTTGCCCGCCGCCGGGCAAAGCGTTGCTGGGACCAGCCGCCCGCCGCCGTCCGGGACTGCACGTGGCGCGTGCCGGTCTTTGACGCGAGCACAGCGCCGGCACTGACCACGGCCACCGAGTACCCGCCCCGGCGGACCAGCACAGCCCCGATGTTGCGCGGCTGCCCGGCGAGGGACGCCAGCCGGGACACGGCGTCGCCGCCACGCCCGGGGCGCCCGTCCGGCGGCCACGGGGCCTGGAGCAGGGCCACGGCCCCGTCCTCGGCACGCAACTTCAGACCGTCATCGAGCTCTTCCTCAGCGACCTGGCCGTGGCTCGCGGCGAAGCGCTCCACCCAGCCCGTCAGCCGCGCACCGGACACAAACGCCTGGCGGGTATCGGTGGTGGCCATTGCTTGGTTCTCCGTTGCGTGGGTGGTGGCACCGTTGTCAGTGCGGGCAGGAACTAGAAGTAGCCTATCTATGTGGATGATCTCTTTGGCGCAGGGCAGGACAACGCCGCCGGCGGAAGCAACGACGACGACGCCGAGGACTCCCGAGAAGGCCGGCCCGCGGCAGGGCCCGCCTCGCCGCGCAGCCCGCTGGCGGTCCGGATGCGGCCAAGGACCCTGGACGATGTGGTGGGCCAGCAGCACCTCCTGGGCCAGGGTTCGCCGCTGCGGCAGCTTGCCGCCGGGACGGACGCCACCGGACCCGCCGGCCCCAGCTCGCTGATCCTCTGGGGACCTCCCGGCACGGGCAAAACGACCCTCGCGCACGTCATCGCCAAAGGCCCGGGCCGGAAGTTCGTCGAACTCTCAGCCATCACCGCCGGCGTCAAGGACGTCCGCCGCGTCATGGACGAAGCCCTCACCGCCCGCGACCTCTTCAAGACCACCACCGTGCTCTTCCTCGACGAAATCCACCGATTCAACAAGGCGCAGCAGGACGCGCTGCTGCCCGGCGTCGAAAACCGCTGGGTGGTGCTGGTGGCCGCGACCACCGAGAACCCGTCCTTCTCGGTCGTCTCACCGCTGCTTTCCCGGTCGCTGCTGCTGACACTCAAGCCGCTCACCGACGCCGACGTCGAGGGCCTGCTCCTGCGGGCCGCGGCGGATGCCCGCGGGCTCAACGGCAAGGTCGGGCTCAGCGCCGATGCCCTGGCGCATCTTGTCCGGCTTTCCGGCGGGGACGCCCGCCGCGCGCTGACCGCCCTGGAGGCGGCCGCCGGGGTTGCGTTCGGCGACGCGGACGACGCCGACGGGGTCGCCGGCGCAGTCGCCGGTGCGGCCGTGGACGTTCCGGTGAACATCGAGCTCAAGCACACGGAACGCGCGCTTGACGTCGCCTCCGTGCGCTACGACCGGGCCGGCGACCAGCACTACGATGTCGCCAGTGCCTTCATCAAGTCCATCCGGGGCTCCGATGTCGACGCCGCCCTGCACTACCTCGCCCGGATGCTTGAGGCGGGGGAGGACCCGAAGTTCGTGGCCCGGCGCATTGTCATCTCCGCGGCCGAGGACGTCGGCATGGCCGATCCCACGGCGCTGCAGACCGCCGTCGCCGCGGCCCAGGCCGTGCAGCTGATCGGCATGCCCGAAGGCCGCATCATTCTGGCCGAGGCGGTGGTGCACCTGGCCACGGCGCCCAAGTCCAACGCCGCGTATATGGGCATCAACCAGGCGATCGCCGACGTCCGGGCCGGGCTGGGCAACGGCATCCCCGCGCACCTGCGCGACGCCCACTACCCGGGATCCAAGCAGCTCGGCCATGGCAAGGGCTACATCTACGCCCACGACGCGCCCCACGCGGTGGCCACCCAGCAGTACCCGCCGGACGACCTCGTGGGGCGAAACTACTACGTCCCGACGGCCAACGGAGCCGAACGGGACATCTCCACCCGGCTGGAACGGCTCCGGAGGATCATCCGCGGCAAGTGACCGGCGGGGCCCGGAAACTGCCCGTTGACTTCCGGTCCGGGAGGTCTAACGTGGAATTACGTGTAGCAAGGATCTGCTGCCGTGCCCGCGCTCATCCATCCCCAATCCCCAACCCCCAGGTAGTGTCCCCATGTCCGTAAATTTCGTCACAGCCATGGCAGTTAAATCCTTTGACTTACCGGATAAGAAGCGGTGCCCGGACAACGCCGAATTCGATCTCGTCACCGTGAATGACTACTCGGTGGCCCGGCTGATTCTCGGCCCCGGCTGGCGGTGGTCCGAGTGCATCCGGCCGCTCGAACAGACCGAGTTGTGCCAGCACCACCACCTCGGGTTCTGCATCTCCGGGACCATGGAAGTGGCGTCTTCGGAAGGGTTGCGCTCCATGATCCACGCGAACGATACGTACACGATTCCGCCCGGCCACGACGAGTGGGTGGTGGGGTCCGCACCCTTCGTGGCCGTGGAGTTCCTGGGCGCAGCCTCGTTCGGTCGGCGCGGCAGCCGCGGCATGCACGCCAGGTTCTGACGGAGGGCCCGACGGCCCCAACATGGTAGGATTGTTCGTTGTCTGGCAAGGCGCGGACGCACAATCCCACTGAATTCAGTATCTGATGCTGATTTGATGGGATTTGCCCTGTGCCCAGTAGCAAAAGGCAGCGGTTGGCCGATGCTCTCCATTATGGAGGCCAGTAACACTGACACACCGCAGATATTGGAAGGACACAAGTGGCTAACAACACTCGTGCTCGCCGTACCGCACGCCTCTCGCGTGCACTCGGCATCGCTCTGACCCCCAAGGCCGCCAAGTACATGGAGCGCCGCCCGTACGGCCCCGGTGAGCATGGCCGTGCCCGCAAGAAGCAGGACTCCGACTACGCCGTACGCCTGCGCGAAAAGCAGCGTCTGCGCGCCCAGTACGGCATCCGCGAAGCCCAGATGACCCGTGCCTTCGAAGAAGCACGCCGCACCAAGGGCCTGACCGGTGAAAACCTGATCGAACTGCTCGAAATGCGTCTCGACGCCCTCGTGCTGCGTGCAGGCTTCGCCCGCACCATCGCCCAGGCCCGCCAGCTGGTTGTCCACCGCCACATCCTGGTTGACGGCATCCGCGTTGACCGCCCGTCTTTCCGCGTCTCCGAGGGCCAGCTGGTCCACGTTCACAGCCGCAGCGAGACCATGCCTCCGTTCCAGGTTGCAGCAGCCGGCGCTCACCGCGACGTCCTGCCGATGGTTCCGGCATACCTGGACGTCAAGCTTGACGCCCTGCAGGCACGCCTCGTGCGTCGCCCCAAGCGCTCCGAGGTCCCCGTGACCTGCGAAGAGCAGCTCGTCGTGGAATTCTACGCGCGCTAGATATAACGCAACACCTTACAAAGAAGCCCGTGGCAAGCGCCGCGGGCTTCTTTGTATGTAAGGTACTTGGGGGACTTCTGCGGTTGCCGGCTGAGCCAGCCGGAGCACGCTGCAGGAATACGACGCAACAAGGAGATGAACGACTATGTCTGGTGGCGATATTGCCGGCCTGATCGCGGCCGGAGTGTTTGCACTCCTGGTCCTGCTGCTCGCCGTGCCGATTCTGAAGCTCGGGGGAGTGTTTGACGAAGTCCGGACGGCCATACGTTCCATCAGCGACGGCGCCACCCCCCTCATAGACGGAGTCACCGCCACCGTCTCCACCACGAATGAGCAGCTGAAAAAGGTCGACGGGATATCCTCCAACGTCTCGGACGCCTCAGCCAACATCTCGGCGCTGTCCTCCCTCGTCGCCGCCACCGTAGGCTCGCCGCTGATCAAGGTTGCCGCGTTCAGCTACGGCGTCCGCTCCGCCTTCACCGCCCGCAAAAAGCCCGCCACCGGCCGCCGCAGCCGCTAAGCCCTCCTGGAGCACGTGACATGAACAGAATCATCTGGATGGGAATCGGCGTCGCAATCGGCGTCATCGCGTTCCGCAAGATCACTGAGGCCCAGTCCAACCTGGGTCCCGACGGCCTGAACCGGGCCGTGGGCCGTCTCGCCGATGGCCTGCTCGACTTCGCCGACGCCGTCCGGGAAGGCATGCAGGAGCGGGAATCCGAGCTCCGCAGCGCCCTGGGAATTGAGGCAGACGCCAGTATGGCCGTCGCCGGCCGGGATGCAGTCCGGCGCTAGCCGGGCGAGAATTAGTAAAGGGCCGTACCCGCTCGGGGCGGCCAGGCCGGTCCGCAGACCGGAAACACATCGTTGCGCGAAGTACACGCGTGGACCACGAACGCAGTGCAAATTGAAGGGTAAGTAATCAGCTCATGAAGTCGCAGGAGATCACCAAGCGCTGGATCGACTTTTTTGTCAGCAAAGGCCACACGGCGGTTCCCTCCGCCTCCCTGGTCTCCAGCGACCCCTCCCTGCTGTTCACGGTGGCCGGCATGGTTCCGTTCATCCCGTACCTGACGGCGCGGGAAGAAGCCCCCTACAAGCGGGCCACCAGCGTCCAGAAGTGCATCCGGACCGGCGACATCGAAGAAGTCGGCCGGACAGCCCGCCATGGCACCTTCTTCCAGATGTGCGGCAACTTCTCCTTCGGCGACTACTTCAAGGAAGACGCCATCAAGTTCGCGTGGGAGCTGCTCACCACAAGCGTTGACGACGGCGGCTACGGACTCCCGCCGGAGCGCCTCTGGGCCACTGTCTACGAAGAGGACGACGAGGCCGAGCAGCTCTGGCTGAAGAACACGGGCATGCCGGCCGAACGGATCCAGCGGATGGGCAAAGCGGACAACTACTGGTCCACCGGCCAGCCCGGGCCGGCCGGCCCCTGCTCGGAGATCTACTACGACCGCGGCCCGTCCTACGGGGTCGAGGGCGGCCCCATCGCCGACGAAAACCGGTACGTCGAAATCTGGAACCTCGTGTTCATGCAGTACCAGATCGACAATGTCCGCTCCAAGGTGGACTTCGACATAGTGGGCGAACTGCCCAAGAAGAACATCGACACGGGCCTCGGCATGGAGCGCCTCGCGATGATCCTGCAGGACGTCGAAAACATGTATGAGACGGACCAGGTCCGCCCGGTGATCGACCGGGCCGCGGCACTCTCCGGCCGGGAGTACACCTCCGCGGAGTCCGCCGAGGACCCGCACCACACCGACGACGTCCGGATGCGTGTGGTTGCCGACCACATCCGGTCCTCGCTCATGCTGATCGCAGACGGCGTGAGCCCCTCCAACGAAGGCCGCGGCTACGTGCTGCGCCGCCTCATCCGCCGCGCCGTCCGCTCCATGCGCCTGCTCGGCGTCGAAAGGGCCTGCCTGCCCGAGCTGCTGCCGGCCTCGCGGGACGCCATGAAGGGCGTCTACCCGATCGTCGCAACCGACTTCGAGCGCATCAGCCGGATCGCCTACGCCGAAGAGAAAGCGTTCCTGCGCACCATCGCCTCCGGCACGGCCCGCCTCGAGGATGCCGTCAAGGAGTCCAAAGCCGCCAACCAGCCGCTCTCGGGCGCCGATGCCTTTGCCCTGCACGACACCTACGGCTTCCCGATCGACCTCACCCTGGAAATGGCCGAGGAAGCCGGGCTGAAAGTCGACGAGCCCGAGTTCCGCAAGCTCATGCTCGAACAGCGCCAGCGGGCCCAGGCCGATGCCAAGGGCAAGAAGGGTTCGCACGCCGATCTCAGCGCCTTCCAGGAACTGCTGTCCGCCGGCGAAACCGTCTTCACGGGGTACACCGAGCTCCAGGGCGAATCCAAGGTCCGCGGCATACTGTCCGCCGGCCGGAAGGTCTCCCAGGCCTCCACGGGCGACGAGATCGAACTAGTCCTCGCCGAGACCCCGTTCTACGCCGAGGCCGGCGGACAGGCGGCCGACACGGGCCTGATCACCGGTGACGGCTTCGTCGTCGAGGTCCTGGACGTCCAGCGCCCGATCAAGGGCCTCAGCGTGCACAAGGCAATCGTCCGCGAAGGCGAAATCGGGGCCGACTCCCTCGTCCAGGCCGCCGTGGACCGGGAACGCCGCCACGCCGCGGAGCAGGCCCACACCGGCACGCACATCGTGCACGCGGCCCTGCACCAGATCCTCGGCCCGGAGGCGCTGCAGCGCGGCTCGTTCAACAAGGCCGGCTACCTGCGCTTCGACTTCGCCTGGGGTGAAGGTCTCAGCGCCGCCACCCGCTCCGAGATCGAGGAAGTTTCCAACATCGCCATCCGCAACAATTACCGGGTGGAAACCAAGGTCATGGGCCTCGCCGAAGCCAAGGCCCTCGGCGCGATGGCGCTGTTCGGTGAGAACTACGGCAACGAGGTCCGCGTCGTGGAGATCGACGGCGCCTGGTCCCGGGAGCTCTGCGGCGGCACCCACGTCGAGAACACCTCGCTGATCGGCAGCCTGTCCCTGCTCGGCGAACAGTCCGTCGGATCGGGAAACCGCCGCGTCGAGGCCTTCGTCGGCATGGACGCCTTCCGGCACCTCGCCGCCGAACGCGCCCTCGTCACCGAACTCACCGAAATGCTCAAGGTTCCGTCCGGGCTGCTTTCGGACCGGATCGCCGCCACGCTGGCCAAGCTCAAGACGGCCGAGAAGGAACTTGAGCGGCTGCGCAAGGAGCAGCTCACGGCGGCCGCCGCACAGCTGGTCGGCACGGCCAAGGATGCCGCCGGCGTCAAGGTCATTGCCCACGACGCCGGCCAGGTCAGCGGCGCGGACGACCTCCGCGGCCTGGCCCTGGACCTGCGGACGCGCCTCGGCTCCGAGCCCGCCGCCGTCGCGGTGGCCGGTGTCAGTAACGACCGTCCCGTCATCCTGGTCGCCACCAACGAAGCAGCGCGGGCAGCCGGAGTTAAGGCCGGTGCCCTGGTACGCCTCGCCGCCGGCATCCTCGGCGGCGGCGGTGGCGGCAAGGACGACGTCGCCCAGGGCGGTGGCACGGACGCCGCGCAGGTCGGCGCGGCCCTCGCCGCCGTCGTGGACTCCATCACGCGGCGCTAGCAGCGGAACTCCACGTGAACGAAGCTGCTGGGCCCGGCGTCTACCCCCGGGGCGTAAAGCTCGGGGTGGACGTCGGCACTGTCCGGGTTGGCGTGGCGGTCTGCGACCGCGACGGCATCCTTGCGACGCCGTTGCGCACCCTGGAACGGAAGGCGAAGAAGAACACCGACGTGCGGATCCTCGCGGCACTGGCCGACGAGCTCAATGCCGTCGAGATCTTCGTGGGACTTCCGCGGACGATGAAAGGCGAAGAGCACGCCTCGGCGCGGATGGCCACGGACTACGCACAGCTGCTCGCGGGTGCCCTCCGGGACCGCGGTTCCGAGGTTCCGGTCCGGCTTGTCGACGAGCGGTTGAGCACTGTCACCGCGCACCGCAACCTGCACGAGGCTGGCATGAGCAGCAGGAATCACCGTAAAGTAGTTGATCAGGTTGCGGCCGCAGGTATCCTGCAACATGCGATCGATATGCAAAAGGCCAGGGGAACGGAGATCGGAAGCCGCGTTTACGCGGAAGCCGCTCCGGGGCCGACCCGGGATAGCGCTTCTGCCGTCCCGGAGGTAAACACGCACTCTGCAGAACATGGAAGGCTACAGTGAGCCCGGTCAACAGTGACGACTCCCCAGGGGATGCCTTCGGCGCCTCCGGCCGACCGCTGACGCGCAAGGAAATCAGGGCACGGGAAAAGTCCCACGTGACCCAGGGGCATGAGGCCATCCCGCCGCAGGCCTACGAGACCGGGCAGGACCACCCAGCTCCAGCCCCGGCGGCTCCCTCGGTGCGACTCGCTGCTGCCGACACGCCCGAACTGCCTGCCGCTGAGCCCACGGTGCACGAAGACGCTGAGCCGGAAGCCGCGCACCAAGTAGTAGCTCCGGAGCACCCCGCACACGAAGAAGTAGCCCCGGAAGCCGCGTACGCCGCCCCGGAAGACACGGCGCACGAGTACGCCGGCGGTCCCGCCGCTGAAGCGGGCGCCCACCCTGAAACCGGATTCCAGCGCGGCTACGAAGCCCACCCCGCTGCTGAACACCACGGCTATGAGGCCCATCCTGACGACGAGGCCCACGATCCCTATGGCGATGAAGCTCTCCGCCACCCCGATTATCACCACGACGACGACGGACAGGGCGTGATGCCCGGCGCCATCCGGACCGCCACGGGCCCGTCCAAGAAGGTCCGCCGGCGGCGCCGGTTCCTGGCCCTCGTGCTGACCCTGACCGTGTTCGTGGTGGCCATCGTGGTGGGGGCACAATTCCTCAAACCGCTCCTGGGCGGCGACGCCGTGGCGGACTACCCGGGACCGGGAACCGGTGAGGTGTCCATCACGGTGCCGCCGGGTGCCGGCCCCAAGTCCGTGGCCACGGAACTCCAGAACAAGAAGGTCGTCGCCAACGCAGATTCCTTCCTGAAGGAGTTCGCGGCCTCGGGCGGAGCCTTGAGCCCGGGTGACTTCAGCATGCGCACCGAAATGAAGAACTCAGATGCCGTGGCCCTGCTGCTCAACAAGGACAAGGGCAAGGTCATGTATGTCGCCCTCAGCGCGGGCCTCAGGATCGGTGAATCCCTGCAGGCGATTTCGGAGGGCACCGGGGTGCCTGTTGGCGATCTGAAGAGCCTCAGCGATTCACCGGAACAGTTCGGCGTTCCGGCCAAGTCCAAGAACTTGGAGGGCTTCCTCGCCCCGGGCGAATACCGGTTCCCGCTCGGCACCCCGGCGAAGGACATCCTCAAGAAGCTCGTGAGCACCACCCTGGACGAGCTCAAGTCCCAGGGCGTCACCGACCAGGCCAAGCAATACGACGTCGTCACCGTCGCCAGCATCGTCCAGGCCGAGGGCGGCCAGGCGGAATACGGGGATGTGGCCGGGGCCATCTACAACCGGCTCAAGCCGACCAACACCGAAACCAACGGGCTGATCCAGTCCGATGCGACAGTCACGTATGGGCTGGGAATCCGCAGCTTCCACATCGACGAGGAGCAGAAGGCGGACGCGTCCAACCCGTACAACACCTACGCCAATGTCGGGCTCCCGGCCGGTCCCATCGGTTCGCCGGGGAAGACGGCCATTGACGCCGCCGCGAAGCCCAAGTCCAACGACTACCTCTACTGGGTGACCATCAACCTGGACACCAAGGAGACGAAGTTCTCGAAGACCCTCGCGGAGCACGGCGGCTACGTGGAAAAGTACAACGCCTGGTGCGAGGCCAACCCCGGACGCTGCGTATGACGCTGCGGGCCGCCGTCCTCGGGCATCCCATCAGCCATTCGAAGTCACCAGCACTGCACCGGGCAGCCTATGACCACATGGGCGTCCGGATCGACTATTCGGCGATCGACGTGACCGAGGCGGAACTGCCTGCCTTCATGGCCCGGGTGCGGCAGGACGTCCGGCACGGCGAAGGCTGGCGGGGACTGTCCGTCACCATGCCCCTGAAGACGGCAATGGTCGCCGAAGTGGACGAGGTCCGCGGCGTGGCCCGTGCCCTCGGCGTCATCAACACCGTCGCCTTCGACCACGAACCGTCCGGAGGCGCGACCCGCCTCATCGGCTACAACACCGACGTCGCCGGGATCGTCAACGCCCTGCGCCATGCGGGGGCGGACGCAGCCCCCGCAGCCGCCATCCTCGGCGGCGGCGGAACCGCGGCAGCCTCCATTGCCGCGCTGAAGGAACTCGGCGCCCCCGCCGTGGATGTCTACGTCCGGGATGTCAGCCGCGCCGCCGAAGCGCGCGCCGCCTCCGCCGCCGTCGGACTCCCCATCCGGGTGCTCCCGATCGGAGGTGCGGCAGCAGCCGTCGCCGCGGCCGACGTCGTGATCTCCACCCTGCCGCCCCGCGCCGCGGATACCCTGGCCGCGGAGCTGGTACCGGCCTTCGGGGGGGAGCGCACGCCGGAAACCGCCCGCAACCGCCCGGGTGTGCTCCTGGACGTGGCCTACGATCCATGGCCCAGCCGGATCGCGGCGGCCTGGCAGAACGCAGGCGGCACCGTGGTCCCCGGTCTCGAGATGCTGATCTACCAGGCGGTCGAACAGATACGGCACTTCACCGGGCTTGGCGACGCCGTTTCCGCGGAGGTCATAGATGTGATGTGTGACGCAGTGGGGGCGCCCCGACGGGTGTTCTGAGCGCCTTACATGGCAGGATGGATTGTATGTTGCGTTGGTTGACTGCCGGAGAATCCCATGGTCCGGCCCTGGTCGGAATTATCGAAGGCGTGCCCGCCGGTGTTGAACTCACCAGTGCGCAGATCGCCGAAGCGCTGGCCCGCCGCCGGCTTGGCTACGGCCGCGGCGCCCGGATGAAGTTTGAGCAGGACGCGGTCGCCATCCTCGGCGGCGTCCGGCACGGCTTGACCCAGGGCGGTCCCGTCGCGATCCAGATCGGCAACACCGAGTGGCCCAAATGGGAGCAGATCATGTCTGCCGATCCCGTGGACCCCGAAATCCTCGCCGACCAGGCCCGCAACGCCCCGCTGACCCGGCCCCGGCCCGGCCACGCCGACTTCACCGGCATGCAGAAGTACGGCTTCGACGAGGCCCGCCCGGTCCTGGAGCGCGCCAGCGCCCGCGAAACCGCCACCCGGGTGGCCCTCGGCACCGTGGCATCGGCCTACCTCAAGCAGCTCGGCATCGAGCTGGTCTCGCACACCGTCTCAATCGCCAGCGTGGCCGTTCCCGAAGGCCGTCCGCTGCCGGTTCCCGGCAACGTCCTGGCCCTCGACGCCGACCCCCTGCGCTGCTTCGACCGTGAAACCTCCGACGCCATGGTGGCCGAGGTCGACATCGCGCACAAGGAAGGCGAAACCCTCGGCGGCGTCGTTGAAGTGCTCGCCTACGGACTGCCCCCGGGGCTCGGCAGCTACGTCCACTGGGACCGCCGCCTCGATTCGCGGCTCGCCGCCGCCCTGATGGGCATCCAGGCGATCAAGGGCGTCGAAGTCGGCGACGGCTTCCGGACCGCCGCGCGCCGCGGCTCGGCCGCCCACGACGAAATCGTCAAGGACGCCGACGGGAAGATCATCCGCACGTCCAACCGCGCCGGTGGCATCGAGGGCGGCATGAGCATCGGCGACGTGCTGCGCGTCCGCGCCGCCATGAAGCCGATTGCCACCGTGCCGCGTGCCCTCAAGACCGTCGACGTGAGCACGGGGGAGGCCGCCAAGGCCCACCACCAGCGCTCCGACGTCTGTGCGGTCCCGGCCGCCGGGGTGGTGGCAGAGGCCATGGTGGCCCTCGTCCTAGCCGAAGCAATCGCGGAAAAGTTCGGCGGCGACTCAGTGCAGGAGACCGCCCGCAACCTCAAGGGTTACCTGGACAACATTCCGGCGTCCCTGGACTCGATCGGCCAGTAGTGCCGGCAGGAACCAACGCAGTCCCCCGACCCATCGCGCTGATCGGGCCGATGGCAGTGGGCAAATCGGCCATCGGGCAGCAGCTCGCCCAGCAGCTGGGGGCAGCCTTCGTGGACACCGACGCCGTGGTGGTCGCGAACCATGGAACCATTGCCGAGATCTTTGCGTGCCGGGGCGAACACGCCTTTCGGGAACTCGAAGCCCGCGCCGTCGCGCAGGCTATTGAGAAGGCGCAGGGCGCCGCCACCGTCATTTCCCTTGGCGGCGGCGCCGTGCTGGACTCCGGAACGCAGCAGCTGTTGAAGCAGTGCACCGTGGTGTACCTCGAATGCGATGCGGACACGGTCGCGGAGCGCATTGCCAGGAATTCCGGACGGCCGCTGCTGGCCGGCGACGCGATGCAGCGCTGGAAGGCGCTGTTCGCAACCCGCCGGCCGGTCTACGAGCGGCTGGCCGATGTAGTAATCGACGTCCGGAGCGGATCCATCGCGGATCTCGCAGGCCGGCTGGAAGATGCGCTGGGTGGTTCTGCCGCCGCGAAAACCGCGGCAGGGGCCACCCCGGCGGCGACAAAGGAAGTTGAAAAGTGATCACCGAATCAACCGTCATCAAAGTCACCGGCAACACGCCCGGCGAGAATTACGACGTCGTTGTGGGCCGCGGCCTGCTCGCGGGCGTTCCGGCCCTGCTGGGGGAACGCGTCAAACGGGTCCTTGTCATCCATCCCCGCGCCCTGCGGCTCACCGGCGACACCGTCCGGGAGGAGCTGGGCGCGGCCGGCTTCACCGCGCTGACCGCTGAGATCCCGGACGCCGAAGAGGGCAAGCACATCGAAGTGGCGTCCTTCTGCTGGCAGGTGCTGGGACAGAACGACTTCACCCGCTCGGATGCCATCATCGCCGTCGGCGGCGGTGCGGTCACCGACCTCGCCGGCTTCGTCGCAGCCACGTGGCTCCGCGGCATCAAGGTCATCCACATGCCCACGAGCCTGCTTGGCATGGTGGACGCCTCCGTCGGCGGGAAGACCGGCATCAACACCGCCGAGGGCAAGAACCTCGTCGGGGCCTTCCACCCGCCCGCCGGAGTCCTCGCCGACCTCGACACCCTGGACACCCTGCCGAAGAACGAGATGATCTCCGGCATGGCCGAGGTCATCAAGTGCGGCTTCATCGCCGACCCGGCCATCCTCGAGCTGATCGAACAGGATCCCTCCGCCGTCTCCAACCCCCGCTCCGAGACCGTGCGTGAACTGATCGAACGCGCCATCACCGTCAAGGCCAAGGTTGTTTCGGCGGACCTGAAGGAAACCGGGCAGCGCGAGATCCTCAACTACGGCCACACCCTGGGCCACGCGATCGAACTCGTCGAGCGCTATTCCTGGCGGCACGGGGCGGCCGTCTCCGTCGGCATGATGTTCGCCGCGGAGCTGGCCCGGAGCGTCGGCCGGCTCAGCGACGCCGACGCTGACCGCCACCGCACCATCCTGGAGAGCCTCGGGCTGCCCATCAGCTACCGCCGGGACCGCTGGCAGGCCCTGCTGGACGGCATGCGCCGGGACAAGAAGTCACGCGGCGATTTGCTGCGTTTCGTGGTGCTCGACGGCGTCGCCCGCCCCGGCATCCTCGACGTCCCGGACACCTCGCTGCTGTTCGCCGCCTACCAGGAGATCGCCTCCTGATGGACGGGACAAGGGGCGGCACCAGCGAATGGCCTGACGGCGGGTTCCCCGGGATCAGGATCAATCCGGTCACCCTGCTGCCGGAGATCGTCAACGAGGACGCCTGCGCCGCGGCGCTGTCCGGCTCCAGCGATCCGGCGGACCTGATCTTCGTACGCCTGGTCGAGGGCCATGCCGGCGAAGCCGCCGAGCTCCTCGCCGAGGCCCGGTACAAGGATCCCGATTCACTCCGGCTGCGCATCTTTGAGGCAGATGTGCTGCGGGTGACCAACCGGTTCGACCGCGCCGTGGAGCTGTTCCGCGCGCTCCTGGCTGAAACCCGGGGCACCCCGAACGAGGCCGTGATCCGCCAGCAGCTCGGCCGCTCCTACTTTGCCGGGGGCAATACCGCCGCCGCGGTGGAGTCCTTCGCCACGGCGCTTGATCTCCGGGTGGCCGGCGCCGCCGACGCGTCCCTGATCTACGCCTCCACGGTGGCCCTGCAACGGGCCCGGGACGTGCTGGAACTGGCCTCCTGAGGCTCCGCGCCACGTGCTTCCCGGCACCCCGTCCGGCAGCCGGCCGCCGGACCCGGTAGAATGGTTCTTGGATTTTTGATAAATACGCGCTGGCGGGCCGCATGGCATGCCTGCCTGGCATAAGCGGCTGGAAGCTAGACCAGTCACAAAAGAAACCAGAGGATACAGTGGCAACCACTAACGACATCAAGAACGGAACCGTCCTTAAGCTTGAGGGCCAGCTCTGGAACATCATTGAGTTCCAGCACGTCAAGCCCGGCAAGGGTGGCGCGTTCGTCCGTACCAAGATGCGCAACGTGATGTCCGGCAAGGTGGTCGACAAGACCTTCAACGCCGGGCTCAAGATCGAGACCGCCACGGTTGACCGCCGCGATTACCAGTACCTGTACCAGGACGGCCCGGACTTCGTGTTCATGGACACGAGCGACTTCGACCAGCTCACCGTCCCCGGCGCCACCGTGGGAGACGCCACCAACTTCATGCTCGAGAACCAGATGGTCAACATCGCCATCCACGAGGGCAACCCGCTCTACATCGAGCTTCCCCCGAGCGTCGTGCTCGAGATCACCTACACGGAGCCGGGCCTGCAGGGCGACCGCTCCTCGGCCGGCACGAAGCCCGCCACCCTCGAAACCGGCTACGAGATCCAGGTGCCGCTTTTCGTCGAGAACAACACCCGGGTCAAGGTCGACACCCGCGATGGCAGCTACCTCGGGCGGGTTAACGACTAGTGAGTGCACGCGGTAAGGCCCGTAACCGGGCCCTGGATGTTCTGTTCGAGGCCGAGCAGCGTTCCGCCTCGGCCTTTGATGTGCTGAAGGCCCGTCGCGAACAGACGGACCAGATCATCAATCCCTATACCCTCGAAATCGTCGAGGGCGTCGTCTCCCACCAGGTGGCGATCGACGAATTCCTGGAAACCTATTCGCAGGGCTGGACCCTCGAGCGTATGCCCTCGGTGGACCGCATCATCCTGCGGATCGGCACCTGGGAGCTGCTCTACAACGATGACGTTCCCGACGGAGTCGCCGTGAGCGAGGCCGTGGCCCTGGCCAAGACCCTCTCCACCGACGAGTCGCCGTCGTTCATCAACGGCCTGCTGGGCCGCCTGCAGCAGCTGAAGCCTTCGCTGCTCGCGTAGCCCCGCCCGGTTCAGAAAGGCCCCGTTCAGCGCATGCTGGCGGGGCCTTTCCGTTGCCCGGAGTGCTCCGTTGTCCGCAGCTGCCGGCGGCGATACTGTGGGCGCGTGACCACCGACCCCGCCCCGGCAGCGGTGCTGCTCAGCCGCCTGTCTTCCCGCCACCCGCGCGTTGCCGTCGCCACTGTTTCTGGTGGGGAAATGGAACTGGACACCTTCGGCGTTTCCGCCGACGCCGACTTCGAAATCGGTGACATGGCCAGGCTCGGCCAGGCACTCCTGGACGGCGCGGCCCCGGGCACTGCCGCCCGTGACCCGGTGGCCGCCTTCGCCGGCCCGGCGGCCCGCATCGGTGCCGCATGGATCACCCTGGAGGTAAATGGCCGTCATGTCACGTGGCACAACGGCGCGACGGGTGGATTCCGCAGCTGGATGGGCCTGGACCGGGCGGCCGGCACCGGCGTCGTTGTGCTGTCGGCATCCTCCGGCCCGGTGGACCGCCACGGGTTCGCGCTGCTGCAGGGACTCACAGCCTGGGCTAACGGCGCAGGACAGCCTCCCGCAACGCCGCGACCTCGGCCAGCCGGTGCTGCTCCTCAAGCTGGTGGGCGGGGACGTCCCGGCCGCTGAGGATCCGTTGCCGGGTGAAGGCAAGCTGCGTGGCGGCGTGCAGGAAGGCCGTCATCTGCGGACCCCGCCCGATGGACGTCGCCCAGCGCAGCGCCCCGCGCCGGCCGGCCCCCGTGGACAGCATCTCCACCTCCGGGCCCGTGAACCAGCCGGCCGACGCGTACTCCCTCAGCCGCTGGCGGGTGAGCCTGCGCTCCGCCACGCGCAGCAGCACAATGACAAGGACCGCGAGCAGGAAGATCGGCACCTGGACCAGGATGTACTGGGCCAGGAAGTCCTGGCCCATGCTGTTCCAGCCGCTGTGCAGCAGTATCGCGGGGACCAGCCCGACGGCGAACGCGGCCACGGACAGCCCGGTGTGCCAGCGGCGTGCGGCGAAGCCCATGATGAGGCCGGTGGTGCCGGTGAAGATGGCGTGGGCGAAGGGCGACATGACCCCGCGCAGGAAGAAGACCACCACGAGATCCGTGCCCGGGTCGCTGGACTCGGCGATCGCCCGGCCGAAGTACAGGATGTTCTCGGTGAAGGCGAAGCCGCCGGCAATCGTGAAGGCGAACACGACGCCGTCGACCGGGCCGTCGAAATGCCTGCGGGCGAAGAGCAGCAGCAATAGCAGGCCGAGCGACTTGGCGAACTCCTCGACCACCGGCGCCTGCACGGTGACGGCGAACGTCCGGTAGTCCAAGCCCGACGCCGGTCCGGCGGCGAGCGAGAAGTACGGCTGGATCAGCAGGGTCACCGCAACGGAAACGACCGCCCCCCACATAAAAGCGAAGAGCAGCAGCCCCTTGGGCTCGGGCTCCCAGCGGTCGATGACGCGCACGGCGAGCAGCACCGCCCCGAGCGGCAGCAACGACGCCACGAAGCCGATGGCAAACCCGGCCAGCCCGGTGTTCACCAGGACAAAGGGCAGGACCGTGAACAGGCCGATGAAGCCGAGCGCCCCGCCGGCGGCCATGAGCCCCATCACGCCGGCGGAGCCTCTGCCGGCCCGGGCCGGCGGAAGAGCGGCGGTCAGGGCGGCCCGGGGCTGTTCCCGGTAGTTGGCCGGCGCCGGCCGGTAATGCTGCTCCGGGACTTGTCCCATCCAGCTGGGGTTGGCCTGCTGCGGCAGCGGCGCCGGCGCGGAACGGGGATCATGGCTGGTCATGGACAAGAGCCTATGGGATTCCCTAGGAATCGGGGGTGGGACTTCCCAGGACTTCCAAACGTTCCCTGGCCGGGGTGTCCCAGGCCTTGTTCCGAGCCGTTCCGACCAGGAGCCCTTCCGGGATGGGGTCGTTGAGGAGAGCTGGCCAGAACTTATCGTCAGTGTCCAATGCGGTATCCATTGCGGGCAATGCGTGCCCGGCCACGAAGGAGTGCCACTCCGGGAAGGGGTCCGGAGGCTGTTTCGATTCGGGGTCCTGGTACGG
>NZ_JBEPOZ010000020.1:0-92384 GCF_040547005.1 Arthrobacter sp. UYCu712 | reverse complement strand
ACCGCGATGCGCAAGAAGGGCTGGGAAATCCCCGCCGAACTCGCGCACATCGAAAGCTCCGGAAGCACCCGCCAGGAAGCCAGCTCGCTGCTCGCGGCACACTCCTGACCCCCACGAAGTAGGTTGCGGCCCAGGGCCGGCGCCGGAGTCATCCGGTGCCGGTCCTGAGCCGTGCATCACGTAGAATTAAGGCACTATGGCGAACTCCCCTGATTCCAGCAACTCCACTCCGACTTCCGATACACCGAAGCGCGGCCTTTTTTCCCGCAAGCCCAAGGCAGCGAAGGTCAAGAAGCCGAGCCGGCTGAAGCAGATCCGCGAGGTCTTCCAGATGACCCGCCGCCACGATCCGATGGTTCCGTGGCTCATGCTGCTGGCTTTCCTGGGTGTCGTGGCCGTCAGCTTCGTCGTTGGCTACGTGCTGGAGAACTGGATCACCGGCCTCATCATCGGCATCCCGCTGGGTGTCCTCGCGGCCACCCTGATCCTGTCCCGCCGGGCGGAGCGCGCGGCGTTCGCACAGATTGAAAACCAGCCGGGCGCCTCGGGTGCCGCGCTGGGCACCCTCAAGCGCGGCTGGATCACCGAAGACCAGCCGGTCGCCGTGAACCCCCGCACCCAGGACGCCGTCTTCCGCGCCATCGGCCGCCCCGGCGTCGTGCTGGTCAGCGAAGGCCCGGGCACCCGCGTCAAGCCGCTGGTCGACGCCGAACGCAAGCGCCTCGCACGCATCCTCCCGAACGTCACCATCCACGTGATCGAGAGCGGCCGCGGCGAGGGACAGGTGCCCATCAGCGAGGTCGCCAAGAAGATGAACAAGCTCAACAAGGAACTGACCAAGATCGAGGTCAGCGCCGTGTCCAAGCGCATCTCATCCCTCGGAAGCCGCCTCCCGATTCCCAAGGGCATTGACCCCTACAAGGCCCGCCCGGACCGCAAAGCCTCCCGCGGACGGTAAGCGTCCCGCACCGCCAGGTCACCAGACTCCAGGAATCGCCCCGTTTACCGCCTGACAGGCCGGCAGCCGGGGCGACTCCTTTATCCCGACGCATACCCCCCGACGCTGATCGAACGTCCAGCAGGACAGAATCCGGAGACTCCCCATGAAACTGCCATCCAAGCCGGCCATGATCCGCCTCTTCCGGGTGCTGGCCGTCGCCGAAGGCTTCAGCTGGGCCGCCCTGCTGATCGGCATGTTCCTCAAATGGGTCACCCGGACCACGGAGCTGGGCGTGGAGATTGCGGGCCCCATCCACGGGGCGTTGTTCATTGCCTACGGCATGACCGCGCTGGTTCTGTGGCGCGGGCAGCGCTGGCCGTTCCGGGTAGCGCTCTTCGCGGGGCTCTCGGCCGTGTTCCCGTTCGCCACCGTGTGGTTTGAACGCTGGGCCGGGCGCCGCGGATTCCTGGCTGCCACGACCGCGCAGCCGGCCGGCCAGCCCGTCCAGGAAACTGCCGGGGTGTAGCGCCCGTCGCCGGGGTTCAGCGGCCCGGCGAGGCTCAGGGCGGCGAGGCTCCGCCGTCGGGAGTTACATCCGGATGAGCACCGTGTTCATGGCCTTGTCGTGCAGGCCGCGGTGGTCCGGGTCGAAGATGACGGCGGGAATGAGGAGGCACAGCAGCAGGCTCCGCACGAGGGCCGGAAGCGGGCCGGCAGGACCGCCGCCCAGCCGGACCACATGGATCCCCATGATGCGGTGGCCGATGCTGTAGCCGAGCGTTCCGATCAGCAGCGTCTGTTCGACGGCGAACACGGCAAGGGTGGCCCAGGGGTTCCCGGCAAAGGCGTAATTGCTGATCAGCAGGGCAATCCCCCAGTCGATGCAGATTGCCAGGATGCGGCGGCCCGCGCGGGCGATCGAGCCCGGGCCGGATTCGGGCATTCCCAGCCGCTCCCCCGGGTACTTCGAGATGCCGGACGTGTCCGGTCCGCTGAGCCACGAGCCTATGTCTTTACGATCAACCACCCCCCAAGACTATCGGCTTTGGCGGGCCGCCCGCCGCTGTTCACTCCGTGGACAGCGGACGGTCACACTGTGGAACCGGATAGGCCACACTGTGGACACCGACTACCGTTTACCTGTCAGGTCATTCTGTAACCTGCCGGAAACAATACGGACACTACGGGGAAATCCCGTGTCCTTAGGGTGGTAACAGTTGCTGGCGGCATAGGAGCGGGGCAAACCTTTGTGTTTACCCCGCTGTCGGACTGCGCTGGACCACATGGCCTGACGGCCAGATCTTTCACATGCATAAGGAGCATAGATGTTCAAGACTGCGGACGAAGTCCTCAAGTTCATCAAAGACGAAGACGTAAAGTTCGTCGATATCCGCTTCACCGACCTTCCTGGCGTTCAGCAGCACTTCAATGTGCCCGCCAAGAGCGTTGACGCGGACTTCTTCGTCAACGGCCAGCTCTTCGACGGATCCTCGATCCGCGGCTTCCAGGGCATCGCCGAGTCGGACATGCAGCTCATCCCGGACGTCACGACGGCGTTCCTCGACACGTTCCGCATGGAAAAGACCCTTGCGCTGAACTTCTCGATCGTGAACCCGCGCACCGGCGACCCGTACCACCGCGATCCGCGTGGCGTGGCCGAGAAGGCCGAGGCCTACCTGGCTTCCACCGGCATCGCCGACACCGCATTCTTTGCGCCGGAGGCCGAGTTCTTCGTCTTCGACAACGTGCAGTACCAGTCCTCCCCGCAGGGCAGCTTCTACAAGATCGATTCCGAGGAAGCCCACTGGAACACGGGCCGCGAGGAAGAGGGCGGAAACCTCGGCTACAAGACGCCGATCAAGGGCGGCTACTTCCCGGTCTCCCCGACCGACAAGCAGGCAGACCTCCGCGATGCCATGTGCATCGCACTGGATGAGGCCGGCCTTGAGGTCGAGCGCAGCCACCACGAGGTCGGTTCCGCCGGCCAGGCTGAGATCAACTACAAATTCACCACGCTGACCCACGCCGCTGATGACCTGCAGAAGTTCAAGTACGTCATCAAGAACACGGCCGACGCCTGGGGCAAGTCCGTCACGTTCATGCCGAAGCCGGTCTTCGGTGACAACGGCTCGGGCATGCACTGCCACCAGTCGCTGTGGACCGGTGGCGAGCCGCTGTTCTACGACGAGAAGGGCTACGCCGGCCTGTCCGACATGGCCCGCTGGTACATCGGCGGCCTGCTGAAGCACTCTTCGGCTGTCCTCGCGTTCACCAACCCCACGGTGAACTCCTACCGCCGCCTGGTCAAGGGCTTCGAAGCCCCGGTCAACATGGTCTACTCGCAGGGCAACCGCTCCGCCGGTATCCGTATCCCGATCACGGGCTCCAACCCGAAGGCCAAGCGCATCGAGTTCCGCGCGCCGGACCCCTCCTCCAACCCGTACCTGGCGTTCGCCGCCCAGCTGATGGCCGGCATTGACGGCATCCGCAACCGCATCGAACCGCCGGCTCCGATCGACAAGGACCTCTACGAGCTCCCCGCCGAGGAAGCCAAGGACATCCCCAAGGCTCCGGGCACGCTTGAAGAAGCCCTGGATGCACTGGCCGAGGACAACGAGTTCCTGCAGGCCGGCGGCGTCTTCACCCAGGACCTGATCGACACCTGGATCGAGTACAAGTACGAGAACGAGATCCGTCCGCTCTCGCTGCGCCCGAACCCGTTCGAGTTCGAGCTCTACTACGGCGTCTAACCGCCCGGGTCTAAGCACCGCAGAGCAGTAAAAGAGTCCGCCCGGACTGCCACTATCGGCAGTCCGGGCGGACTTTTTGTTGGGCCAGGGACAGGCCGCACGCGCGGGTGGGCGGCCCGGGTGATCGGGTCCCACTTTCCGCAGAAATGTGGCCGCTGGCCCCTTCACTCTCGGGCAGAAGGCCGTTAGCGTTGATATGGAGCGCAGCTCCGTGGGTGAGGTTTGGCGGACCGGCGCTCCGGCGCTGCACCCGGTTCAGGGATGACCGTTCCTGGGACCGGGCCGCAGGTATTGGGGTGGGCACGGGATTGCCCGCACAGCTGACAACCGTCCCCACCGCGACAGGGTTCGTGGAACCTCCGGGCAGGGCGGGGTACCCACCCGAAAGTGGGGCCAACACCCGCAAATAGATCGCCGGACAGCAAGTCCTTGCAGACGCGATCAGCAACCCTTCATCAATGGTGACCACCGTGATCACAACGGCGACGGGAACCGCAGGCACTGCTGACCCCGTTCCACCAGAATGATCAAACCCCCGCCAGCGCAACCGCTGGCGGGGGTTTTGCTCATCCGCGCCAGGCTGCGACGCGCCGCTCAGAACGGCCGGTACATGGTCCGTTGCGGCCCGGCGTCGCCGCCGAGGTACTCCCCGCGGTCCTCGAAGCCGGCCTTGCGGTAGGCGGCCAGCCCGGCCGGGTTGGCGTCGTTGACTGAAAGCACGACGCCGGTCTGTTGCCCGCCCAGTGCTGCCGTCAGTTTGGCGGCCTCCTGGACGGCCGCCCCGGCGGCGAGGGTCCCGAGGCCTTTGCCCTGGCGCCGGCGGTCGATCAGGAAGCCGCGGAGCAGCAGGACGGAATCATCGTCCGGCCACCCGGCGAGGGTCGCGGCACCGGTCTGCAGGGTCAGCACTCCCACAGCTGTGCCGTTGGAGTCGACCGCGTAGGGGTAGCGGGATTCCTCTGCCAACGCGATCAGCATCATCCGCAGCGGGTCCCTGACATACTTGCGCTGCTCTTCGCCGACTTCAAGCTCCGCGATCTCCCCCAGTTTGATGGCGCGGGCATCGTCATCGACCTGCTTCAGCGGGAGCAGCCATACATTTCCAACCATGACAGAAGCGTACCCAGACGGGAGGTGTGCGCCGTCGTCGGCCACGGGGTCGAATCAGAGCGCGGCGTCTTTGGGCGGTCCGGCGGGGTCCATCCAGAACACTTCCCACAGGTGGCCGTCGGGGTCCTGGAAGCTGTGGGTATACATGAACCCGTAGTCCTGGGCTTCCTCGGACGCGGTGCCGCCGGAGGTCAGGGCCGTCCGCACCACCTCGTCGACGGCTTCGCGGCTGTCCACGGAGAACGCCATGATGGCCTCGGCGGCGCTGCCCGTGTCGGCGACCTGCTTGGAGGTAAACGACTTGAAGTAGTTCTCCACCAGCAGCATCACGAAGGCGTCGTCATTGACGATCATGCAGGTGGCGTTCTCATCGGTGAAGTCCGGGTTGAACTTAAAACCCAGCGCGGTGAAGAACTCAACGGTCTTGTCGAGATCCTTGACAGGGAGGTTCAGGAACATTTGCTTGGCCATGGGCCCAAAATAGCACCGGGTCCGGCGCCTGTCAGCCCTTGCCCCGCACTTCCGGCACCGCCGGCCAGGTTCACTGGCCGTAGAAAACCCTTTCGTAGACGCCCCGGGCGAGCCGGCTGATCCGCAGGTAGTCCTCCTCGAGGGCAGCGGCATTTCCCTGGCCGTGGCCGCACCACCGCGCCACGGCTTCAAGGTCCCGGCGGGAGGACGGCAGCAGGTCCGAGGCCCGGCCGGTCCAGATCACGTTGGCCGAGCGGATCCTGCTGGCCAGCCGCCAGGACCGGAGCAGGACTTCGACGTCGTCCTCCGCCAGCAGCCCCAGTCCGGCCGCCGCCTCGAGGGCTTCCACCGTGGAGGTGGTCCGCAGCTCCGGGTGCTGCCCCGCGTGCTGGAGCTGGAGCAGCTGGGCGAGCCATTCGACGTCGCTCAGGCCACCACGGCCGAGCTTGAGATGGCGGGCAGGGTCCGCTCCGCGCGGCAGCCGCTCCGCCTCGACCCTGGCTTTGACGCGCCGGACTTCGCGCACATCAGGCACGGAGAGCTCAGCCGGGTAGCGGATGGGGTCGATCACCGCCACAAAATCGCGGGCCAGCTCGTCGTCGCCGGCCATCGGCCGGGCGCGTAACAGCGCCTGGGCCTCCCACACGAGCGACCACCGGCGGTAGTACTCCGCATAGGACTCCAGGGAACGCACCATCGGACCGCTCTTGCCCTCGGGCCGCAGGTCGGCGTCGACCATCAGCACACGTTCCGCGAGGATGGCCGGCTTCAGCGGCTGGGTGAGGAGGTTGGAGAGCGTGCCGACGATCTGGGCGGCCTGGTTCTGGGCTTCCTCGCCGGGCACGCCCGGCAGCCCGCGGTGAACGTAAATGACGTCGGCGTCGGAGCCGTAGCCGATCTCCCGTCCGCCCTGCCGGCCCATGGCGACGACGAGCACGTTCGTCTTGAGCGGCTCCTCGGCGGTGACGATGGTTTCCGCCACCCGCAGCGCGCCCAGCACGGCGGCGCGGTCGGTGTCCGCCAGGGCCTTCCCGACCTGGTCCTGGTCCAGCATCCCGGCACTGTCGGCAATGGCGATCCGCAGGATCTCCCGGCGCCGGATCAGCCGGATCAGGCGCATGGCGCTTCCCGGCTCCGCGTGCCGGGACATTTTGGACAGGATCTCCTGCCACTGCGCATCGAAGCTCAGCGGTGCCAAATCCTTGTCCGAGCCGAGCCAGGCCACGGATTCGGGTGACACCTCGAGAAGGTCCGCGATCAGGCGGGAGTTGGCGAGAACGTGGCAGAGTCGTTCGGCCGCCGCCGTCGAATCCCGGAGCAGGCCCAGGTACCAGTGCGTGGTGCCCAGCGCCTCGCTGACGCGGCGGAAGGCCAGCAGCCCGCCGTCGGGATCGACTCCGTCCGCCAGCCAGCCCAGCAGGACCGGCAGCAGCTGCCGCTGGAGCGCGGCGCGGCGGCTGACTCCGGCCGTGAGGGCCTCGATGTGCCGCATGGCGCCCTGGGGATCGAGGTAGCCCAGCGCTGCGAGCCGTCCATGGGCAGCCTCGGGAGTCAGCCTGGCGTCTTCGCTGCTGAGGGTTGCCGCCGTGGTGAGCAGCGGCCGGTAGAAGATGCGTTCGTGCAGCTCGCGGACGGACCGCTTGGTCTTGCGCCACTCGGCCATGAGGGCATCCGGTTTGGGCCGCTCACCGGAAAAGGGTCCCAGCACGCCCTTGGCCAGGGCACGCAGCGAGGCTTCACGGACCGGCATCAGATGCGTGCGGCGCAGCTGGAAGAGCTGGATCCGGTGTTCGAGCAGGCGCAGGTAGCGGTAGTCCCGGTCGAACTCCGCGGCATCCGAGCGGCCGATATACCCGCCGGTGGACAGCGCCGCGATGGCCGACGTCGTGTCGCGGCAGCGCAGCGATTCATCGGATTTCCCGTGCACCAACTGCAGGAGCTGGACGGTGAACTCGACGTCGCGCAGCCCGCCGCGGCCCAGCTTGATCTGCCGCTGTTCCTCCTCGGCGGGGATGTGCTCGGTGACCCGGCGGCGCATGGACCGGACCGATTCCACAAACCCCTCGCGGCCGGCCGAGGACCAGATCAGCGGTGCGACGGCCGCCTCGTACCGGGCACCCAGGCCGGTGTCGCCGGCGATGGTCCGCGCTTTCAGCAGGGCCTGGAACTCCCAGCTCTCGGCCCAGCGGGCGTAGTAGCTCTCATGCGAGGCGAGGGTGCGGACCAGTGGGCCGGACTTTCCCTCGGGCCGCAGGTTCGCATCGACCTCCCACAGCCCGGGTTCCCGGCCGATGGACATGATCGCCCGGGAGATCCCGGAGGCGAGGGCGGTGCCGATGGTGTTGGCGCGGGAATCTTCCAGCTCACCGGATTCGATGACGTAGATGACGTCGACGTCGGAGATGTAGTTCAGTTCGCGGGCGCCGCACTTGCCCATGCCGATCACGGCGAGTCCGATGTCGGCAACCTCCGCGGCGCTGAAGTGCTCGGCGGCCTCGGCCCGGGAAACGGCGAGGGCCGCCTCGATGGCGGCGCCGGCGAGGTCGGCCAGTTCGGCGCCTGCGGCCGGCAGGAAGTCCAAGGGATCCGCCGCGCAGAGGTCTTTGACGGCGAGCTCGACGAGTCCGCGCCGGTAGGCCGTGCGGAGCGCTTCGTAGCCCTCCTGCCCGGACAGGCCCGCGACCGGCCGGGCGGATTTCGGGTCGGCGCGCACGGACTGCAGCAGCCGGGCACGCAGGACGTCGGTATCGGCCGCGCGGGGCTCCGGGCTGGCCGTCACCTCAAAGGCATCGAGGTGCTCGGGGTGGCGGATCAGGAATTCGCCGAGCGCCTCGGAGGCGCCCAGCACCCGGTAGAGCGGTTCGCTGGTCTCCAGCTCCGCCGCGGCCAGCTTCCGGAGCGCCGGGTGCTTCTCGATCAGCCGGACCAGCGACTGCAGGGCGGTGTCCGGGTTGGCCGCCAGCTGCAGCCCGGCAAACAGGACACCCTGGTCCAGTCCCTCCAGTTCCGGGGCAGCCAGGAACCGTTCGCCTTTCTCCAGATCACTGAATCCGGCCGCAATGAGGCGTCGTGCCAGGCTCACCGGGTCGCCTAAAGGATGCCGAGGTTGCGCTGCAGTTCGTAGGGCGTCACCTGGAGGCGGTAGTCCTGCCATTCGGCCCGCTTGTTGCGCAGGAAGTGCTCGAAGACCTGCTCGCCAAGGATCTGCGGCATGAGCTCGGAGTCCTCCATGGTCCGGATGGCATCGTGCAGGCTGGCCGGGAGCGGGTCGTGGCCCATGGCGCGGCGCTCGGCCGAGCTCAGCGACCAGATATCGTCCTCAGCCGCGGCGGGCAACTGGTAGCCTTCCTCGATTCCCTTCAGCCCGGCGCCCAGGAGCACGGCGTACGCCAGGTAGGGGTTGGCGGCGGAGTCAATGCCGCGGTACTCGATCCGGGCCGACTGGCCCTTGCCGGGCTTGTATAGCGGCACCCGGACCAGGGCGGAACGGTTATTGTGGCCCCAGCTGAGGTAGCTCGGCGCCTCTCCCCCGCCCCACAGGCGCTTGTAGGAGTTCACGAACTGGTTGGTGACGGCGGTGAACTCGGGGGCGTGCTTGAGGATGCCGGCGATGAACTGCCGGGCGGTCTCGGAGAGCTGGAACTCGGCGCCGGCCTCGTAGAACGCGTTGGTGTCGCCCTCGAACAGGGAGAAGTGGGTGTGCATGCCGGAACCCGGATGCGCCGTGAAGGGCTTCGGCATGAAGGTGGCGTAGGTCCCCTGCTGCAGCGCGACTTCCTTGATCACGGTGCGGAACGTCATGATGTTGTCCGCGGTCTGCAGCGCATCGGCGTAGCGGAGGTCGATCTCGTTCTGCCCGGGTCCGGCCTCGTGGTGGCTGAACTCCACCGAGATGCCGACCGATTCGAGCATGGTGACGGCGGTGCGCCGGAAGTCCTGGGCCACGCCGCCGGGGACGTGGTCGAAGTAGCCGCCCTCGTCAACCGGGACCGGCGAACCGTCGGGTCCGGGCTGCTGGGACTTCAGCAGGTAGAACTCGATCTCGGGATGGGTGTAGCAGGTGAACCCCATGTCCGCGGCCTTGGCCAGGTTGCGTTTGAGCACATTGCGCGGATCCGCGGCGGAGGGTTCGCCGTCGGGCGTCAGGATGTCGCAGAACATCCGGGACGTCGCTTCAGTCTCGCCGCGCCAGGGCAGGATCTGGAAGGTGGCGGGGTCCGGCTGGGCCAGCATGTCCGATTCGAAGACGCGGGCCAGCCCCTCGATGGAGGAGCCGTCAAACCCGAGCCCTTCTTCAAAGGCGCCTTCCACCTCCGCCGGCGCCAAAGCCACGGACTTCAGCGATCCCACGACGTCGGTGAACCACAAACGCACAAACCGCACGTCGCGCTCTTCGATCGTCCGCAGGACAAACTCTTGCTGGCGGTCCATACTGGCCTCTTTCCGGTTCATTCGTCCGTGCCCCAGGCCCTTCGTGCATGGGTCCCGCAGCTGCTCACCGTTCACTTTACTAAGCATTGCCACCGATTGCTGGAGCAGCCGCCGCGCGTAACACAGCGTTAACACAATCTGCCGGAAATAGGCCCCGGACAGCCCACCTGCAGTCGCAGCACAGGCGCCGTCGTGACGTGATTCACCCGCCGCACGGCGGGCGGGCAGTAGCTAGTACGCGCGGTATCGCACTACGCTCTTGCCATGGCCACAAGCAACAGTCCCGATTCAAGCACGCCCGCAGAGGTTGCGGCACCCTACGGCAACGGCCCGGCAGGAAACATTCCCGCAAACATTCCCGCGACGCCCGCAGCCGCCGCGGCGCCGGCGGATGCCGCCCGCAAACCGGCGGCCAGGATCCGCACCCACCACCTGCACCAGGCCAAGCTCAACGGGGAACGCTTTGCCATGCTGACGGCCTACGACCAGTACACGGCTGAGATCTTTGACCAGGCCGGCATTGAAGTCCTCCTGGTGGGTGATTCGGCCTCCAACAACGTCTTCGGGAACGAGACCAGCCTCCCGGTCACCGTGGACGAGCTGCTCCCCCTCTGCCGCGCCGTCGCGCGTTCGGCCCGGCGCGCCCTGGTGGTGGCCGACCTGCCCTTCGGCAGCTACGAGGTGTCAGCACAGCAGGCGGTGGCCACCGGCGTGCGTTTCCTCAAGGAAGGGCTCGCGCACGCCGTCAAGATCGAGGGCGGCAAGTTCTACGCCGAGACCGTCCGGGCCATGGTCCAGGCCGGCATTCCCGTGATGGCGCACATCGGTTTCACCCCGCAGAGCGAGCACTCCCTGGGCGGCTACCGGGTCCAGGGCCGCGGCGATGACGCCCAGCGGCTCATTGACGACGCCGTCGCGCTGGTCGACGCCGGCGCCTTCTCCGTGCTGATGGAGATGGTCCCGGCCGAGACGGCGGCCGCTGTGGATGCTGCCGTGTCGGTTCCCACCATCGGCATCGGCGCGGGCAACGCCACGACGGGCCAGGTCCTGGTCTGGCAGGACATGGCGGGTATGCGCGGGGGCAGGATGGCGAAGTTCGTCAAGCAGTACGCGGATCTGCGCACGTCGCTGAGCGACGCCGCCCGGGCCTACGGCGAGGACGTCCGTTCCGGTCAGTTCCCCGGGCCCGAGCACTCCTTCTAGAATTCGCCTGGCTGTCCCGCCTGGACCAGCGCCAGCAACGGACCCACCCGTTCGGTAAGCCCCGGCACATCCACCGGCCGGGCGGTGTCCACCTGCAGCACCGGACCCAGTGCCAGTGGCTCGGCGTTCCCGGCCCATTCAGCCCACAGCAGCTCGTCCTCATGGCCCGGATGGTGCACCGGGTGCCTGGTCCGGGTGCGGCACCGCTGCCGGGCCACGGCCGGATCGACGTCGCACCACAGCTCCAGGGCCGCCGTCCTGCAGGCGGCCCCCAGGTCCGCCAGCAGAAAGCCGCGGTCCCGGGGCGCGAACCAGAAGGACTCGACGACGGCGGGTCCCGGCTCTGCGGCGATATCGGCCCACAGGCGCCGTAACGCGCGCCGCCCCAGCGCCGAGGATTCCGCCGCGTCCGGCGGCACGGCCCCGGGCCAGAGCGACTCTTTGTACGAGTCCTTGGAAAAGATCGGGACTCCCAGTGCGTCCGCCAGCCCGGCGGCGAGCGTCGTTTTGCCGGAACCGGGCAGCCCGTTGATCAGGACCAGGCCGGCCGGTTGCGGGCGGCTAGTCCTCGTCGTCTTTTTCCCACCTCTCGTTGCGCGCCTTGACCTTTTCCAGGGCGTGCCGGGCTTCCTCCCGCGTCTTGTAGGGGCCGATCAGCTGGCTCCAGTCGGACATGGCGTCCTCTTCAACCTCGTGCGTGTTGACGTTGTACCAGTACTCGGGCATCGCTGCTCCTTTTCTTCCGCAATACATTCCGGCTGCGTTTTCCGGCCTCTATTTTCCGGGCTGCGCCCGGCGCCTTATATGATCAATCTATGCCTTCACTTGCCTCGACTGCACCCATCGGCACCCTGGTCCCGGGAACAGTCAGCCCGCAGCTTTCCGTACCGGCGTCCATCCCCCGCCCCGAATACGTGGGAAAGCCGGCACCGGCCAAGTTCACCGGCTCGGAGGTCAAGACGGCGGAGACCATCGAGAAGATCCGGATCGCGTCACGGATCGCAGCCCAGGCGATCGTGGAGGTCGGAAAACACATCCAGCCCGGTGTCACCACCGACCAGCTGGACCGGGTGGGCCACGAGTTCCTGCTGGACCACAAGGCGTACCCGTCAACGCTCGGCTACCGCGGTTTCCCCAAATCGCTCTGCTCCTCGCTGAATGAAGTGATCTGCCACGGCATCCCGGACACCACAGTCGTCCAGGACGGCGACATCCTCAACATCGACATCACCGCGTTCATCGGCAGCGTGCACGGCGATACGAACTACACCTTCCTGGTAGGCGACGTCGATGAGGAGTCACGCTTGCTGGTCGAGCGCACCCAGGAATCGCTGAACCGCGCCATCCGCGCGGTGGCTCCGGGCCGCGAAATCAACGTGATCGGCCGGACCATCGAGTCCTACGCCAAGCGCTTCGGCTACGGGGTGGTCCGCGACTTCACCGGGCACGGCGTCGGCGAGGCATTCCACACGGGCCTGATCATTCCGCACTACGACGCCGCCCCCGCCTACAACACCGTGATTGAGGCGGGTATGGTCTTTACGATTGAACCCATGCTCACGCTCGGCACCGTCGACTGGGATATGTGGGCCGACGATTGGACAGTGGTGACCCGGGACCGCAAGCGCACCGCCCAGTTCGAACACACGCTGCTGGTGACCGAGACCGGCGCCGAGGTCCTCACCCTCCCCTGAGCCCTGCACCACCCCAGAAGACCCGGTTCGCCGCCGGCTCTGGGCCGCACGTTTCCTAGCCCGCCCCCTGCCACGAACGGAATCACATTGGCCAAGAAGGACGAGAAGTCGAAGAAGAACTCCCTGCTGATCGGCATTGACATCGGCGGCACCGGGATCAAGGGCGGGATCGTAGACCTGAAGAAGGGCAAGCTGGTCGGCGACCGGCTCCGGGTGCCCACCCCGCAGCCGTCCACCCCTGAAGCCGTTGCCGAAGTGGTGGCGCAGGTCGTCACCGAACTGTCCAAGCGTTCCGACGCCCCGGACACGGACTCCCCGGTCGGCGTGACCTTCCCGGGCATCATCCAGCACGGCGTGGTCCACTCGACGGCGAACGTTGACAACGCCTGGCTGGACCTCGACATCGATGCCCTGCTCACCGCCCGGCTGGGCCGCCCCGTCGAGGTCATCAACGACGCCGACGCGGCCGGTCTGGCCGAGGCACGCTACGGCGCCGGCGAGGGCGTGGCAGGCACGGTGCTGGTCATTACCCTCGGCACCGGGATCGGTTCCGCCTTCATCTTCAACGGCAAGCTCGTTCCCAACGCCGAGCTGGGCCACCTGGAAATTGACGGGTTCGACGCCGAGAGCAAGGCCTCCGCCGTGGCCCGTGAGCGGGACGGCCTGAGCTGGGAAGAGTACGCCGTGCTGCTGCAGCGGTACTTCTCCCATGTTGAATTCCTCTTCTCTCCCGAGCTGTTCATCGTCGGCGGCGGCATCTCCAAGCGCGCCGACGAGTACCTGCCGCGGATGAAGCTCCGCACGCCGATCGTCCCGGCGGAACTCAAGAACGACGCCGGCATCGTGGGCGCCGCCATCGAGGTCGCGCTGACGCACAAACTGGCCAAGTAGCACCGTGGCTGTCTCCAGGCCCGGCGTTGTCATCGTCACCGGCGGCAGCCGCGGCATCGGCGCCGCCACAGCCCTGCGGGCCGCCCGCGCCGGGTACGCCGTCGTCGTCAACTATTCCGCCGACGCCGGCGGCGCCGCCGCGGTGGTCGGCGAAATCCGCTCCGGAGGCGGTTCCGCGCTGGCCGTCCAGGCGGACGTCGGCGACCCCGACGCCGTGGCGGTCCTGTTCGACGCCGCCCAGGCGCTGGGTCCGCTGGCCGCCGTCGTCAACAACGCCGGGATCACCGGGAACCTGATCGGGCCCCTCGTGGATGTGCCCGCCGCCACGGTCCGCCGGGTCCTCGAGGTGAACGCGGCCGGGCTCATCTTTGTTTGCCAGGAGGCCGTACGCCGGCTCAGCCGGGACCGGGGCGGCCCCGGCGGCTCCATCGTCAATATCTCCTCGACCGCCACAAAAGCCGGCTCCCCTGGAACGTGGGTGCACTACGCGGCGTCGAAAGGCGCCGTCGACGTGCTGACGGTGGGCCTCGCAGCCGAGGTGGCCGCGCAAGGCATCCGGGTGAACTGCGTGGCCCCCGGAAGCACCAACACCGGGCTGCACGCGGCCGCAGGCATGCCGGACCGGGTGGAGAAGCTGAACCCGACAATTCCGATGGGGCGCGGCGCCGAGCCGGATGAAGTCGCGGCCGCCGTGCTGTGGCTGCTGTCCGCCGACGCCGGGTACATCACCGGCGCCGTACTGCCGGTATCCGGCGGCAGGTAGCTTGCTACGTGGTGCCGGTGGTGGCCGCGGCTTCCCCTCCGCTGCCACCACCGGAGTCTATGGTCCGGCGTCCTGGAAGGTGCCTAGAGCGGGCTCTTCTGCGAGCTCTTGCCGTCCAGGCCCTTCGCGCCGGCCTCGTGCCGCAGCAGCGAGATCGCGGATTCGAAGTCCTCCAGGGATTCGAAGGCCTGGTACACACTCGCGAAACGCAGGTAAGCGACCTCATCCAGCTTCTGCAGCGGGTTGAGGATGGCGAGCCCGACTTCGTGGGCGTCGATCTCGGCGGCGCCGGAGGCGCGGATGGTCTCCTCGACCTCCTGGGCGAGCATGGCGAGGTCGTCCTCGGTCACGGGACGGCCCTGGCAGGCCTTCCGGACGCCGTTGATGACCTTGCTGCGGCTGAACGGCTCGCCAACCCCGGAGCGCTTGATGACGGTCAGGCTGGTGGTTTCCACGGTGGTGAACCGGCGGCCGCACTCGGGGCACTGCCGGCGGCGCCGGATGGCCGAGCCGTCGTCGGCGATGCGGCTGTCCACCACGCGGGAATCAGGGTTACGGCAGAACGGGCAATACACGTTGTTTCCTCCCCTGTCGCAATCCTTGTCATCAGTTTACGACTAGATGTAGCTGAATAACAAGCCTGTAATTACTACATGTAGTGGTCAGGCGCCTGTGCCGAACCTGGCCGTGACGGCCTCGCCGTGGGCCGGCAGGTCTTCCGCGCCGGCGAGGCTGACAATATGCCCGCTGACCTGCTCCAGCGCCGCCTGGCTGTAGTTGATCACCTGGATGGCGCGCAGGAAGGTGGTCACGTTCAGGCCCGAGGAAAAGGCCGCCGTGCCGCTGGTGGGCAGCACGTGGTTGGACCCGGCGCAGTAGTCCCCGAGGCTCACGGGGCTGTAGTCCCCCACGAAGATTGCCCCGGCGTTGCGGATCCGGGCAGCTACCGCGGGGGCGTCGGCCGTCATGATCTCGAGGTGTTCCGCCGCGTAGGCGTCGCAGGCGGCGATGCCCTGCTCCAGGTCGTCCACCAGGACGACGCCGGACTGCGGGCCGGAGAGGGCCTCCCGGACCCTCGCGCTGTGCTTCGTGGCGGCGGCCTGGCGCTCCAGTTCGGTGCGCACCGCCGCGGCGAGCTCCGCCGACTCCGTGAACAGGACGGAGGCGGCCTTGGGATCGTGCTCGGCCTGGCTGATCAGGTCCGCCGCGACGAGGTCCGGCCGGGCCGTGGCGTCGGCCAGGATCGCGATCTCGGTGGTGCCGGCCTCGGAATCGATGCCGACGACGCCCTTGACCAGACGCTTGGCAGTGGCTACAAAGATGTTCCCGGGGCCCGTGACGACGTCCACCGGGTCCAGTCCGGCGGCGTTCCCGGCGGCGGGGATGCCGTAGGCGAAGGCGGCAATGGCTTGCGCCCCGCCGATCGCGTAGACCTCGTCGATGCCCAGCAGGCAGGCTGCCGCGAGGATGGTGGGGTGCGGGAGCCCGTCGAAGTCCTTTTGCGGCGGAGACGCCAGGGCGATCGACTCGACGCCGGCGGCCAGGGCCGGGACCACGTTCATGACCACGGACGACGGGTAGACAGCGAGGCCGCCGGGAACGTACAGGCCCACGCGCGCCACCGGCACCCAGTTCTGGCTGACGACGGCGCCTTCGCCGAGCTCGACGTCGGTGTCCGCCGGGCGCTGGGCGTCGGCGAACCGGCGGGCGCGCCGGATGGATTCCTCCAGGGCGGCCCGCACCGCGGGATCGAGGCCGGCCAGGGCTGCCTGCAGGGCTTCGGCGGGGACCCTGGGGTGCTCCTGCTCGACGCCGTCGAACGTCCGTGCCAGCTCCCGGAGGGCTTCGACGCCGCGGCTGCGGACGTCCGCAATGATGCCGAGGACCTTCGCTTCGGCGTCGGCCATGGTGCCGGTCTGCGCCCGCGGCACCGCGGCCCGGAGTCCGGCAAGGGACAGCCGCCGGCCGCGCAGGTCAACGGTGCGGAAGGTGAGGTCGGCGGGGACCGGGGACACGGGGCTGTCAGGAGTAAGGGTCACCCGTACATTTTACGTGCCGGGCGCGGCAGCGCCGACGCTGTTACGCCGCGCGGTCCCCGTCGTCCGGGTTACGCCGTGCCGTGAACAGGCTGCCGAGGAAGATGGAGAGCGCGACGGCCGCCGGCCAGATGGCCAGGACGGCGGAGGAACGCAGCGAAAAGGCGGTGCTCGCGCCGGCCACGGTGTCCGCTGCGTGCCCCCACCAGACGCCGCACAGGACACCCGTCCCCCACGCGATGGCCGCGCCCAGCGCCGCGGCGAGGACGGTGATGACGACGTCCCGTCCCGAGGGTTCCTCGTGCTTGGTGCCTGAGGACAAGGCGCCGGCAATGCAGCCCGCCAGCAGGAACAGCGCGGCCAGGACCAGGTCCCGGGGCAGCCAGGTCTCCAGGTTGCTGCCGTTCCGGAGCTCCGCGTTGCCCGAAAGCAGGTTCAGTCCCGAGGGCGCCAGAACCCACCAGAGCAGCCCCACCGGGACTCCGGCGGCGGCGATGGCAGCGGCCATCCGCCAGGGTGCCCCGCGGCGGCTGCGGGCCGGGCCGGGCCGTCCCGGGCGGTCGCGGCCGTCTTCGAGCTGCCGGGCCGGGAGGTTCAATGCGGGCTGTGTCATGCAACAAACCTTAACAAGCTTTGGGCGGCCGGGCACGTAACACCCCGCGTCCCCGGATGCCGGCCAGATGACGTCCGGGGTAAACAAGTTCCGCCGCTGATCGCGGGCGCAATACGCTGGCAGGGTAGGAACATCACATGTCTGTGCAGCAGGGAGTTGGATCGCAGTGGCCTCAGATGACGGAGTCTTCGAAGGAACCTTCAAGGAAATGTTCCGCCGGCATGCCGCCGGCGTGGCAATCATCACCGCCAACTACAACGGTGTGCCCTTCGGTTTCACGGCGACGTCGGTGGCCTCGCTCTCGGCCAAACCGCCCCGGTTCACGTTCAACATGGCACGCACCTCGAGTTCGTGGCCGGCGGTCGCGAACACCACCTACATCGGTGTGCACATGCTCGGGCTGGAGAACCAGGGGCTCGCCGACCGTTTCGCCAGGACCCGGGACCGCTTCGACGGCAACCACTGGGCGCTCGGACTCCACGACGTGCCCATCCTGAAGGATGTCGCCGGCTGGCTCATCGGCAAGGTCCAGATGCGGCTCTCCTTCGAGAACAACGCCGTGGTGGTTGTCGAGGTGGTGGATGGCGAGGTCGGCGACGACGGCACTCCCCTGCTGTACCACTCCGGGGCCTACAGCCAGCCCGTCCCGCTCGACTACGAGATCTGAAACCTCACCGCTCCGCTGCGGCCCATGCCCGTCTTGAGGATCCCGGGATGCACCGACCAGACGTCGAGCCGGTCGCCGAACTCGAACAGCCCGGCCAGGCACGCCTGCGTGACCCGGACGGCGCCGCCCACGTTGTTGTCCAGCGACGCCGCGTCCCGCTCCGGAGATCACGGCGCAGCGCGGGCACCGCTGGTGCCTCCGTCCGGCACCGGCCTCAGCTGTCCAGGCAGGTCGGGCCGAGGAGCACTTTGAGGTCGCCGAACAGCGACGGGCTCGGGTTGACGCGCAAGTGCACGGGCAGCCCCATGACCTCCACCCTCGAGTCGCCCTGCAGGTGGAGGCGGACCTCTGACTTGCCGCGGTGCGTCCGGAGGACGTCGCCGAGTTCGGTCACGACGGCTTCGGTTGCCTTGTGCGTCTGCATGGTGATCACGAGGGGCCCGTTCAGGCCCTCGCTGAGGTCCGGGACGGAGAGTTCCATGCAGTTCAACGCGACGGCGCCGTCGTCGCGGCGCTGCAGCCGCCCCTTAACCACCACAATCAGGTCTTCGGCCAGCACGGACGCGATGGGACCGTAGACCTGGCCGAAGAACATGACCTCGACGGAACCGCCCAGGTCCTCGATCTCCGCGCGGGCATAGGCGTTGCCGCTGGCTTTGGCGATCCGCCGGCTCAGGGAGGTGATCATGCCCGCGATGGTTACGATGGCGCCGTCGTGCGGCCCGTCCTCGGCGATGAGCGAGGTGATGGACTGGTCTGCGTGCTGGCTGAGGACCCCTTCGAGCCCCTGCAGCGGGTGGTCCGAGACGTAGAGGCCGAGCATGTCGCGTTCGAACGAGAGCTTGTCCTTCTTCTCCCACTCGGGAAGGTCGGGGATCTCGATGCTGAGGGACGCCTCGGATTCGGCCTCGTCGAACCCGGCGAAGAGGTCGAACTGTCCGATCGCCTCGTTGCGCTTGAGCGTGATGACTGAGTCGATCGCCTCTTCATGGATCATGGCCAGGGCCCGCCGGTGGTGGTTCAGCGAGTCGAAGGCGCCGGCCTTGATGAGTGATTCAATCGTGCGCTTGTTGCAGACAACCGCGGGCACCTTCATGAGGTAGTCCTTGAAGGACGTGTAGGCGCCTTCCTTTTCGCGCGCCGTGACCATGGCATCGACGACGTTGACGCCGACGTTGCGGATGGCGCCCATGCCGAAGCGGATGTCGTTGCCCACAGGGGTGAAGTTGAGGGCCGACTCGTTCACGTCCGGCGGCAGCACCGTGATGCCCATGCGCCGGCATTCGTTGAGGTAGATCGCCGATTTGTCCTTGTCGTCGCCGACGGACGTCAGCAGGGCCGCCATGTACTCCGGCGCGTAGTGCGCCTTGAGGTAGGCGGTCCAGTACGAGATCACGCCGTACGCGGCCGAGTGGGCCTTGTTGAAGGCGTAGTCCGAGAAGGGCAGCAGGATGTCCCAGAGCGTCTTGACGGCGGCCATGGAGTAGCCGTTGTCCTGCATGCCCTGGGAGAAGCCGGCGAACTGTTTGTCCAGCTCGGACTTCTTCTTTTTGCCCATGGCGCGGCGCAGGATGTCGGCCTGGCCGAGGGTGTAGCCGGCCAGTTTCTGCGCCACCGCCATCACCTGCTCCTGGTACACGATCAGGCCGTAGGTGCCGCCGAGGATCTCGGAGAGCGGCTCCTCCAGTTCCGGGTGGATCGGGATGACGTCCTGGATCTTGTTCTTGCGCAGCGCGTAGTCGGTGTGCGCGTTGGCGCCCATGGGCCCGGGCCGGTAGAGGGCCAGCACGGCGGAGATGTCTTCGAAGTTGTCAGGCTTCATGAGCTTGAGCAGGGACCGCATGGGCCCGCCGTCGAGCTGGAACACGCCCAGGGTGTCGCCGCGGGCGAGCAGTTCATAGGAGGCCACATCGTCCAGTGCCAGGGACTCGAGGTCGAGGTCGACATCGCGGTTCATCTTGATGTTTTCCAGGGCGTCGGAAATGATCGTGAGATTCCGCAGGCCGAGGAAGTCCATTTTGATCAGGCCGAGGCCCTCGGACGTCGGGTAGTCGAACTGGGTGATGACCTGGCCGTCCTGGAAGCGGCGCATGACCGGGATGACGTCGATGATCGGGTCCGAGGACATGATGACGCCGGCCGCGTGGACGCCCCACTGGCGTTTCAGGCCTTCTATGCCCAGCGCCGTCTCGAAGACCTTGGCTGCTTCCGGGTCAGTGGCGATCAGCTGCCGGAAGTCACCGGCCTCGCTGTAGCGCTTGGAGTCCTTGTTCTGGATGTCCGCCAGCGGGATGTCCTTGGCCATCACGGCCGGCGGCAGCGCCTTGGTCAGCTGCTCGCCCATGCTGAACGGGTAGCCCAGCACGCGCGAGGAGTCCTTGAGGGCCTGCTTGGTCTTGATGGTGCCGTAGGTGACGATCATCGCGACACGCTCGTCGCCGTATTTGCGCGTCACGTAGTCGATCACTTCGGAGCGGCGCCGGTCATCGAAGTCGACGTCGAAGTCAGGCATGGAGACGCGGTCCGGGTTGAGGAAGCGCTCGAAGATCAGGCCGTGGTGCAGCGGATCGAGGTCGGTGATGCGCATGGCATAGGCCACCATGGATCCGGCGCCCGAGCCACGTCCGGGGCCTACCCGGATGCCGTTGTTCTTGGCCCAGTTGATGAAGTCGGCCACTACCAGGAAGTAGCCCGGGAACCCCATGGAAGTGATGACGCCGAGTTCGTAGTCGGCCTGGGTGCGCACCTTGTCCGGAATGCCCTGGGGATAGCGGTACTGGAGTCCCTTGTCGACTTCCTTGACCAGCCACGACGTTTCGTCCTCCCCCTCCGGGCAGGGGAAACGGGGCATGTAGTTGGCTCCGGTGTTGAACGAGACTTCGCAGCGCTCGGCGATCAGGAGCGTGTTGTCGCACGCTTCCGGGTGGTCGCGGAACAGCTCCCGCATTTCCTGCGGTGACTTCAGGTAGTAGCCGCTGCCGGAGAAGGCAAAGCGCGAGCCGCCGTTGTCGTACGTCGGTTCCAGGAGGGTGGAACCCGACTGGATGGCCAGCAGGGCCTCGTGTGCCTTGGCGTCGTGCTCGTGCGTGTAGTGGAGGTCGTTGGTGGCCACCAACGGCAGATTCAATTCCTTGGCCAAGCGCAGGAGGTCACCCGTGACGCGCCGCTCGATGTCCAGGCCATGGTCCATGAGTTCGCAGAAGTAGTTCTCGGCACCGAAGATGTCGCGGAACTCGGCGGCCGCCTCGACGGCTTCCCGGTACTGGCCGAGCCGGAGCCGGGTCTGGACCTCACCGGACGGGCAACCGGTGGTGGCGATGAGCCCCTCGGAGTACGTGTTCAGCAGTTCCCGGTCCAGCCGCGGCCATTTTCCGAAGACCGAGTCCAATGAGGCGAGCGAGGAAGCCCGGAACAGGTTCCGCATGCCCACGTTGTTGTAGCTGAGCAGCGTCATGTGGGTGTATGCGCCACCGCCGGAGATGTCATCCTTGCGCTGGTTCTCTTCGCCCCAGCGGACGCGGGTCTTGTCCGTGCGCGCGGTTCCGGGGGTGACGTAGGCTTCGACGCCGATGATCGGCTTGATGCCCTGGTCCGTGGCCCGTTTCCAGAAGTCGAAGGCGCCGAACAGATAGCCGTGGTCCGTGGTGGCCAGAGCGGGCATACCCAGCCGCTCGGTTTCATCGAACAGCTCTCCGAGCCGGGCGGCGCCGTCCAGCATGGAGTACTCGGTGTGGTTGTGGAGATGGACAAACGAGTCGTTGCTGGAAGTCACCGGACCATTCTAGTGCCGGGCTGCGGACTCCGCTGCCAGGCACGACGGATCAGGCCTGGCCTGACTCCAGGACTTCCAGCGCGTAGGACAGATCCTGCGGGTATTCGCTGGTGACGGTGACCCGCTCGCCGGTGCGGGGGTGGTCGAAGGACAGCTGGCGGGCATGCAGCCACTGCCGGGTGAGCCCCAGGGTGGCGGCGAGCCGGGGGTCCGCCCCGTAGGTCAGGTCACCGGCGCAGGGGTGGCGGAGCGCGGAGAAGTGCACCCGGATCTGGTGGGTGCGGCCCGTTTCGAGGTGGACCTCCACGAGGGAGGCCTTTCCGAACGCTTCCATCACCTCGTAGTGGGTGATGGAGTCGCGGCCGTCTTCGATCACGGCGAAGCGCCAGTCGTGGCCGGGGTGCCGGCCGATCGGGGCGTCGATGGTGCCGGCCAGCGGGTCCGGGAGCCCCTGCACGACGGCGTGGTAAACCTTGTCCACGGTGCGCTCCTTGAAGGCGCGCTTGAGGGACGTGTAGGCCTCTTCGGTTTTGGCGACCACCATCACGCCGGAGGTCCCGACGTCGAGCCGGTGCACGATCCCGGTGCGTTCCGGCGAGCCGGACGTGGAGATCCGGTAGCCGGCGCCCGCGAGGCCGCCGACGACGGTGGGGCCCACCCAGCCCGGCGACGGGTGCGCGGCCACCCCGACCGGTTTGTCGATGACGACGAACTCGTCATCGTCCAGCAGGATCAACAGGCCTTCCACAATTTCCTCCACGACTTCCACGGGGTCCCGCCGTTCGGGGACGACGACGTCGAGAACGGCGCCGGGGCTGAGTTTGAGGGATTTTCCGACGGCTTTGCCGGCGCTCGTGACGTTGCCTTCGGCGATCAGCACGGCAGCCTGGGAGCGGGAGATGTCCATCAGCAGGGCCAGTCCGGCGTCCACCCGGGTCCCGGCCAGGTCCTCGGGGACCACGATGCGCCGGGGCGCGCCGGATTCCTCGGCAAGGTCCGCGAGGTCCTCGGCTTCGTCTTCGCTCAGGTTCTTCGGGGCTTGCTCAGACATCGCGTTCGGCTGCTTCCTTGGTGTGGTGGGTTCCGTCGAGGGAAATGCCCTTCAGGGTGAGCAGGCAGATGATCACGACCGAGGAAACGACGGCGGAATCGGCAATGTTGAAGATCGCGAAGTTGGGCAGCTGGATGAAGTCCACCACATGGCCCATGGCGAAGGAAGGTTCCCGGAACAGCCGGTCCGTCAGGTTTCCGAGGGCCCCGCCCAGCAGCAGGCCCAGGGCAAGGGCCCACCAGACCGAGCCGAGCTTCCGCAGCTGGAGCAGGATCGCCACGGAGACGGCCGCCATCACGATGGTGAAGACCCAGGTGACGTTCTCGCCGATGGAGAACGCGGCCCCGGAGTTGCGGATGTAGTACCAGTGGAGCAGCGGGGGCAGCACCGGGATGCGCTCGCCCTCGACCATGGTGCTGGTGACCCAGAGCTTGGTGAGCTGGTCGAACACGTAGGCGAAGACGGCCAGCCCGGCGAAAACGCCGAGCAGGAGGGCGCGTCGGGGCTTGGGGTGCGCAGCAATAGCGGGCGTCGTGGCGTCAGGCGGTGGGGCGTCAGTCATAGGGCTTTCATTCGCGAGCCGGTGCGGGCACTGGGGGCGTACTTCCTGGCCCGGAGGCCACGGAAGCTGCAGTTAATGGCAAAAGCCGGCGGCCGAGGGAACCTCAGCCACCGGCTTTCAGAATACTTGCTTAATACCTAGCTGCTTGCTTCGACCTCAGGGGCCGCCACGGAGCCACGGGCATCGAGGTCGCGGAGCTGGCCTTCGATGTAAGCCTTCAGGCGTGAGCGGTAGTCGCGCTCGAAGCCGCGGAGCTGCTCGACCTTGCGTTCCAGCACGGAGCGCTGCTGCTCGAGGGCACCGAGGATCTTGCGGGACTTTTCCTGCGCGTCGTTGACAAGGCTGCTGGCCTCGATCTGCGCTTCAGCGATGATCTTGTCGCGCTGCTGCTCGCCGTCGGCGACGTGCTTGTCGTGCATCTGCTGCGCCATGGCGAGCAGGCCGGCAGCGGACTCTGCCGCGGGGGTGGAGGCTCGTGCCGGGGCAGGAGCGGGAGCCTTCTCGGCTTCCTTCTTCTTCGCAGCCTCGGCAGCCTTGGCCTCGGCTTCTGCCTTGGCCCGCTCTTCCTTTTCCTTGTCGGCCTTGACGGGTGCCGGCACCTTTTCCACGACGGGGGCCGCGGCGGTGGAGCTGGCAGGCGTGCCGGCGCCGGATTCGGCGAGCTTCTTGCGGAGCTCGTCGTTCTCCTGGTTCAGGCGTCGCAGTTCGACGACGATTTCGTCCAGGAAGTCATCGACTTCGTCCTGGTCGTAGCCTTCGCGGAACTTGGTCGGCTGAAAGCGCTTGTTGACAACGTCTTCTGGCGTCAAAGCCATCTGGTCACCTCGTTGGTCTAGTTAGTCAGTAGGCCTTCCGGCCGTCAAAACTACGGTACCTAAATATGGTCTGGTTCCTCTAATTCAACACCGCAGTGTCAAACCGGAGTTTCATTCAGTTTGGGGCGCGGAGCGGGTCCGCGGTCCCGCTACGCCGCGATCGGCTGGGCGAAGACGAGGCTCTTGGCTACCGCCATCGCCACTGTCACCGCGACAAAAAGCAGCAGGAAGCCAAGGTCGAGCGAGATGCCGCCCAGCCGCAACGGCGGAATGAGCCGCCGGAGCAGTTTGAGGGGCCGGTCTGTGATGGAATACACAGCGTGCGCGGCCACGAGGGCCACACCGCGCGGCCGCCAGCTCCGCGCGAACATCTGTACCCAGTCAAAGACAAGCCGGACAATCAGTGCCACGAAAAAGAACAGCAGCGCGATATAGACAAGTCCGAAAACAATTCCCATGAGTTAACTCATATCTCCATGTTCATTCCGGATACCGCAGTGTCCTTACGATGGTTATGCCTCTATTTCAACACGGATATTTCATCACTGATGCCAGACAGGTGTCCCTGCCTGGCATCAGTGATGAAATCCTGTGCTAGCTCTGGTTGAAGAAGGCGGCCTGGGTCTCGCTGATCTTCTTGTCATCGCCGATGACTTCAACGTACGACGGCGAGAGCAGGAAGACCTTGTTCGTGACCCGCTCGATGCTGCCGCGCAGGCCGAAGACCAGTCCCGCGGAGAAGTCGACGAGGCGCTTGGCGTCGGCTTCGCCCATGTCGGTGACGTTCATGATGACGGGGATGCCGTCACGGAAGCTCTCACCGATGAGTTTGGCGTCGTTGTAGGAGCGCGGGTGGATCGTGGTGATCTGCCGGAGCCCGGTGGTCTCTTCGCGGCTCGAGGCCGCTCGCTTGATGGGTGTCACAGGTGCGCGATATTCCTCTTCAGCGGATTGGGGCTCTTCCCGGGGGACCTCGCGTACAGGCGCCGGCGCACGGCGCTCCTCGCGGTCGTGCTCCATGGAATTGTCCTCATCCTTGTGCGGTGCAGGGTGCTCAGACTCGTAATGTTCCTCGCCATCGGCGAGCCCAAGATAGATCATTGTCTTGCGCAGAGCGCCAGCCATGGTCGACTCCTAATCGTGTCCGTAAGCGGGCCGCTCAAAATGACCTGACAGCCTTGGAATTCCCGCCATTACCTTCCAATACGTCGAACCTACCGCAACGCCGGACGCGGACCGAGAATATCGGAGCCAATCCGTAGGTGTGTCGCCCCGAACCGGATGGCCGCTTCGAGGTCCTGGCTCATGCCGGCGGAAATCCCCGTGGCGTCCGGGTGCCCGGCGGTCAGCCGGGCCGAGATCGCCGCGAGCTTCTCGAAGGCGCGTCCCGGATCGGCCCCGAGCGGTGCCACCGCCATGAGCCCTGCCAGCCGGAGACCGTCGGAGCTTGCCAGCCCGTCGGCCAGCGCGGGGACATCCTCAGCGGGCGCGCCGCCCCGGTGCCCTTCGGCGTCGTCGTCCAGGCTGACCTGGATGAAGCAGTCCAGCGGCCCGCGCCCCGTGCGTTCGCGTTCGGCAGCCATGGCCTTGGCCAGGGCGCCGGCGAGCTGGAGCCGGTCCACGGAGTGCACGGCATGGGCGTACCTCACCACCGACTTGGCCTTGTTGCTCTGGAGCTGGCCGACGAAGTGCCAGTGGAGGTCCAGGCCGGCCAGCCCGGCGGCCTTGTCCGCGGCTTCCTGGTCCCTGTTCTCGCCGACATCGGTGATGCCCAGCGAGGCAAGCCGCCGGACGTCCTCGGCGGGGTGGAATTTGGTGACGACGATCAGCCGCGGCGGGGAATCCTGCCGCCCGGCCACGGCCACGGCGTCGTCAATACGGTGCCGGACGGCCGCGAGGCGCGTCCGGAGCTCCGCCAGGCGCGGATCGTGCTGTTCATCCATCGGTGTCCCCTTCCGCGCCGGCCCGCAGACCAGTCCAGACCAGGCCGGCGAAGCGGCCGGTGTGGCTGTTGCGGCGGTAGGAGAACAGTGTGTCGTCTTCGAGGGTGCAGCCGCCGGAGTATTCGACCGTGACGCCGTCGGCCTCGAGCTGGCTGCGGACTCCCGCCGGAAGGTCCAGCCCGGGTGTCATGCGGGAGGTGTCGCACCAGGTCGCGGGCACAATCGCGGCGACGTCTGCCCTCATCCCGGCGGGCACCTCGTAGCACTGCCCGCAGATGGAGGGTCCGATCCAGGCGCGGATCTGCCCCGCCCCGAGCCCGCGCATGCGCGCGACGGCGGCGGGCACCACGCCGGATGCCACGCCGGGCCGGCCGGCGTGCGCCACACCGAGTACGGGTGCTCCCCCGGCTGCCCGGTCCCCCACGAGGACCACGGGCACGCAGTCGGCCACCATGACGGCGAGGGCCCGGCCCTCCGAGACCATGGCATCGGCTGTCGGGCCTGCGGGTTCGGCCGGGCCTGCGGGTGCGCCTATGGTGGCGACCTCGTTGCCGTGGACCTGGCTCATGTACTGGAAGCCGGGGGCGCCGAGGCCGGCGGCCCGCTCAAGCTCCCCGCGGCGGCGCCGGACCTCCGCCGGATCGTCGCCGACATGGAGCGCCAGGTTGCCGGCTGCGGCGTCGGTGAAAGCCACCCAGACGCCCGGCCGGACTTCCGCCCGCCACGAAAACACTCAAAACCCCGAATCGTTGCCAAACTTGTTTGCAGAACTTCGATCCTACGAGAAAGCACCATGGCACTGCCATCCGGCAGTGCCATGGTGCTTCAGGACCTACTTGAGGAAGTCGGGGACATCCAGGTCATCGGAGTGGCGGCCGGACAGGTCAGGCTCCACGACGGACGGCAGGTCGACGTCGAAGCCGGAGTCTGCCGGTACTGCGGACGGGCGCTGCTGGCCCCAGCCGCCGTAACCGGAAGCGCCAACCGTGGCGTGCAGCGGCTGGACCTGGGCCGAGGACGGAGCCTGGGCCGGGGCGGGGGCTGCTGCGGGAGCGGCCGGGCGCTGCGGAGCCGTCTGCGGCAGGGACTGGTCCATGGACGGCGAGGTGGCCTTGACGTCGTCGAAGCCGGCCGCGATGACGGTCACGCGGGCCTCGTCGCCGAGGGCGTCGTCGATGACCGCACCGAAGATGATGTTGGCCTCGGGGTGGGCGACTTCCTGGACCAGGCGGGCAGCCTCGTTGATTTCGAAGAGGCCCAGGTCCGAGCCGCCCTGGATGGACAGCAGGACGCCGTGGGCGCCGTCGATCGATGCTTCCAGCAGCGGGGATGCGATGGCGAGCTCCGCGGCCTTCACGGCGCGGTCTTCGCCGCGGGCCGAGCCGATGCCCATCAACGCGGAACCTGCGCCCTGCATAACGGACTTGACGTCGGCAAAGTCAAGGTTGATCAGGCCCGGGGTGGTGATCAGGTCGGTGATGCCCTGGACACCGGACAGCAGGACCTGGTCGGCGGAACGGAACGCGTCCAGGACCGAAACGTTGCGGTCGCTGATGGACAGCAGGCGGTCGTTCGGGATGACGATCAGCGTGTCGACCTCATCGCGGAGGGCGTCGATACCCGCCTCGGCGGAACCTGCGCGGCGGCGGCCCTCGAAGGTGAACGGGCGGGTGACGACGCCGATGGTCAGCGCGCCCAGCGAGCGTGCGATCCGGGCCACGACGGGCGCGCCGCCGGTGCCGGTGCCGCCGCCTTCGCCGGCGGTGACGAAGACCATGTCAGCGCCGCGGATGACCTCTTCGATTTCCTCGGCGTGGTCCTCGGCAGCCTGCCTGCCAACCTCAGGGTTCGCACCGGCTCCCAGGCCGCGCGTCAGCTCACGCCCGATGTCGAGCTTGACGTCTGCATCGCTCATCAACAATGCCTGCGCATCGGTGTTGACCGCGATGAACTCGACGCCGCGAAGACCGACCTCGATCATGCGGTTGACTGCGTTCACGCCACCGCCGCCGATGCCGACGACCTTGATGACGGCCAAGTAATTCTGCGGAGCTGCCACGTTACGTGTCCCTTGTTCGTGTTCTATTGCGAAAACTGATGGAGTCGGGCTTGAAGCTCGAACCTTAACCTTCGAGTTGAAGGTTATAGTTATGTCAAGTAACTCATGTCTGTGACGGTATTTCCTATGCAGGGGACATTCAATTACCGGGGCCGCGTGTCGCGGGAATACCGGCCAAATACCCTTAATTGGTGCCGCCGTGGCGCTGTGCGGGCCGCGCGGCCGGCCGCTACCTCGTCACAGGGTGGCGCGGCACGCTGACATCGTAGATCTTTACCGGATTTTTCGGGTCGGCCGGAACCTTCAGGAGGGCGGCGAGGACCCGGGCCTTGAGCTCCTTCTCCCCCGCGTTCCCCCAGACGACGGTCTGGCCGTCCACGAGCTTGAGTTCGACGGCGTCCGCGGACTTCGCCGAGGCATCGGAGAGCTTGGCGAGCACGTCCGCCGGAAGTGCGCCAAGGACCGCGGTGACGGCATGGAACAGTTCCGGTACCGGGGCACCGTCGCCGGCGTCGATGACCGGCAGCGCCACCGCGGTGGAGTCCGTGGCGGTGCTGAGCTGGACGCCGTCGGCGTCCACGAGCTGGAAGGCCTCGCCCTGCTTGAGCATGGCCACCGGCACGCGTTCCGTGATGCGGACCGCCAGTGTCGCGGGCGGCCGGGCCTGGGTTGCCACTGCCTTGACCTGGACGAGGGGCTGCAGGAGGGCATTGACGTCCTCGTCGCTGATCTGCGGCAGCGGCCTGCCCTGCAACGGCGCCAGGGCCGACTGCACCTGCTCGGCACTCAGCAGCTTCGTGCCCTCCACTGTGACGGTGCGCAGCGCCAGGACGGGGCTGTAGACAGCCGCCAGGACGATCGCAGCGACGACTCCCGTGATGATCCCTACGGTGCTCAGGAGGATCCGCTTCCGCCGCTTGGCCTTGGGTTCGGGAAACGACAGCACATTGTCCTGCTGCCTGTCCGGAGTGCCGGCTCCGGCGGGGCGGACTCCGGGACCGGAATCGGTCTTCGACGCCGAGATCACGTCGGAGGCCCCGCCGGCTGCACGCTCCGGCGGCGGACGCCGCGAACCGGTCTTGTACGTGGGGCGCCGGCTGCTAGGCACCGGCTGCTCCGGAATCCTGTGCGCCGGCGTTCAGGGCCTCGACGATCAGCGGGCCGTAGCCGGTGACATCACCGGCCCCGGCCGTCAGCACGATGTCACCGGGGGCCGCGGCGGCCACTACCGCCTGCACCGCCTCATCCGCGGCAACGAGCCGGCCGCCCCGGCCAAGGTGTTCGGCGATGAGCTCGCTGCTGACTCCGGGGATGGGGTCTTCACGGGCGGGATAGATGTCCAGGACCATCGCGGTGTCCGCAGCGTTGAGCGCCCCGGCAAATTCCCGGGCGAATTCGCGGGTCCGCGAGAACAGGTGCGGCTGGAACAGCACATGCACTTTGTGCCCGCCGGCCACGGACCGGGCGGCGGAGAGCGCGGCCCGGACTTCGGTGGGGTGGTGGGCATAGTCGTCGTAGACGCGCACGCCGCGGCCCTCGCCCTTGAATTCGAAGCGCCGGGAGGCGCCGGAGAAGTGTGCGAGGGCTCCGGCCGCGGCCCCGGGAGCCACCCCGAGTTCGAGCGCGACGGCGAACGCCGCGGCCGCGTTGAGCGCGTTGTGCCGGCCGGGAACCTGCAGTTCGACGCCGAACCGTTTCCCGGCGGTTTCGATCCAGACGTCGCCCGGGCCGCCGTCGTGGAGCTTGAGCGCGGCATCGTCCGCCGTGCCGTAGAGGACCACCCGGGTATTGCCCCGCTCGAGGGTGCGCCGGGCCAGTGCCCTGGCGCCGTCGTCGTCGGCGCAGGCCACCAGGACGCCGTCAGCGGGCAGCAGCGCGGTGAAGTCGTCGAAGGAGGCGTAGACCGCTTCGGCCGTGCCGTAGTGGTCCAGGTGGTCAGGCTCGACGTTGGTGACGACGGCGATCTGCGGACGGTAGTTCAGAAAGGAGCCGTCGGACTCGTCGGCTTCGGCGACGAAGATGCCGGAGCTGCCGTGGGCGGCGTTGACGCCGAGCGCCGGCACATTCGCGCCGATCGCGAAGGAGGGATCGAGCCCGGCGCCCTGCAGCAGGACGGTGATCATCGACGTCGTGGTGGATTTACCGTGCGTGCCGGCCACGGTCACGATCGTGTCCTCCGCCATCGTTGCCGCGAGGGCCTCGGAGCGGTGGAGCACGGACAGCCCGGCAGCCCGTGCCGCGGCCAGTTCGGGGTTGTCCGGGCGGATCGCGGAGCCTGCCACGACGGTCTGGGCGTCACCGAGGTTGGCGGCGGCGTAGCCGACATGGATCCGGGCACCGGCGGCGGCGAGCTCGGCCATGACGGGCAGGTCCTTGGCGTCGGAGCCGCTGACCGGCAGTCCGCGGGCCACCATGATGCGGGCGATGGCGGACATGCCGACCCCGCCGATGCCGATGAAGTGCACCCGGCCGAGGGACTCCTGGGTGCGCGCGGCCTGGGGCTCGGGCTCGTGGTGGGGCTGGGTCATGGCGTTACTGCTTCCTGCCGTGGCGGTTTGAGGACGATGCGGCTTCGAGGACGAGCCCGGCCATGCGCCGGTCTGCGTCGCGGATGCCGAGCTGTCCGGAGCTCGCTGCCATCCGGGCGAGCCGGTCGCCGTCCTGCAGCAGCGGGATGATGTTGTGGCGCACCCAGTCGGGCGTGAACGCGTTGTCCGCCACGATCAGGGCCCCGCCGGCTTCGGCCAGGCCGGCGGCGTTGAGCGCCTGTTCGCCATTGCCGATCGGGAGGGGCACGAAAACCGCGGGCACGCCGACGGCTGCCACCTCGCAGACGGTGGCGGCTCCGGCGCGGGCCAGCAGCAGGCCGGCCGCGGCATAGACGGTTTCCATGCCGTCCACGTATTCGACCTGCTGGTAGCCGGGAGCCGCGAGGGGCTTGCCGTCGGCGTCGTGGACGGATTTGTCGCGTCCGGTGATGTGCAGGGTCTGGATGCCGGCCGTGGCGAGGATCCCGACGGACGCCGCGATGGTGCGGTTGATGCTCTGCGCACCCGAGGAGCCGCCGGTGACGACCAGGGCGGGCCGTTCCGGATCCAGCCCAAGCTCCGTCCGGGCGGCCGCCATGAGGGCCGGACGGTCGAGGCCGGAGATCTCCCGGCGCATCGGCATGCCCACATGTACGGCCCCGGGCAGCCTGGTGCCGGCGAACGCGACGGCCACCGTGGCCCCCAGCCGGGCGCCCACGCGGTTTGCGAGTCCCGGCCGGGTGTTGGCTTCATGGATGACGATCGGGATTTTCCGGCGGCGGGCGGCAAGGTACATGGGCGTGCACACGTATCCGCCGACGCCGACCAGGACATCCGCGCCGGCCTCATCGAGGAGGACGCCGGCCTGCTTCACCGCACCGGCGAGCCTGCCGGGAAGCCGCAGCAGGTCCATCGAGGGTTTCCGCGGAAAGGGCACCCGGCTGATGGTGGCGAGGTCCAGCCCCGCGGCCGGGACCAGCCGGGCCTCCATCCCGTTGGGTGTGCCGACGGCAAGGAGCCCGGCATCCGGGCGGGCTTCCCGGATCGCGTTCGCGATGGCCAGGAGAGGGCTGATGTGCCCGGCTGTTCCGCCGCCGGCGAGGACAACGGACAAGGACGACTCGGTACTCATGGAGGCCTATTTACGCTTTCGTGCTGGGTTTTTCGGGGCGGCGATCTTGCGTGCGGGGCCCTTGGGGGCGGGGCTGCTGGAGGTTGGGCCCTTGGGGGCGGGGCCCTTGGATGCGGGGTCCTTGGGTACGGGGTCCTTGGGTGCGGGGTCCGCCGCCCCGTTCCTGCCGGCGGCCCGGGTCGCCGCGCTCTTGCGAAGGGACCTGGCCAGTCCGGCCGGACCGAACCTGAAGAGCCCCTTGGGCTGCATGCCGGGCGCCATCTGGGCCCGGGCAAGAGACAAGACTACGCCGATTGCGCACAAGGACATGAGCAGGGCGGAGCCGCCATAGGAGATGAACGGCAACGGGATGCCGACGACCGGAGCCAGGCCGGTGACGACGGCCATGTTGACGGTCGCCTGGCCCAGCAGCCAGACCATGATGGTGCCGGCAAGGACCCGGTGGAACATGTCCTTCTGGGCAACGACGACGCGGTAGATGGCGGTGCCCAGGATGGCGAACAGGACCAGGACCACCAGCGTACCGATCAGGCCCAGCTCCTCGCCGATGATGGCGAAGATGAAGTCGTTATGGGCCTCGGGGATCCAGCTGTACTTCTGCCGGCTCTGGCCCAGCCCCACGCCGAACCAGCCGCCGGAGGCGAGGCCGTAGAGGCCGTTGGTCGACTGGTAGTTCAGGTCCGAGCCGTCGGCGCAGGTCTGGCCGGTCCAGGACAGGATGCGGCAGACCCGGTTGGGGCTCGTGATGGCCAGGACGGCCGTGGCGGCGCCCAGGAGTACCGCCCCAATGCCGAACACATAGAGCCGTACCCCCGCGAAGAAGAGCGCCGCGGCCGTGATGATCATGACAATCATCGCCGTACCGAGGTCGTTGCCGGCCAGGATGAGGCCGATCACGAGCGCGGCGACCGGTGCCACCGGGATCAGGGCATGCTTGGACTGGCTGAGGAGCTTGGTCTTGGCGCCGAGCACGGTCGCCATCCAGAGGGCAAGGGCCAGCTTGGCGGCTTCGGAGGGCTGGAAGGTGAAGGGGCCGATGTCGATCCAGTTCTGGTTGCCCAGGGCGCTGCGGCCGATAAGCAGCACCAGCACCAGCAGGACCAGGGCAGCCATGATGGCCAGCCAGGCGAAGCGTTTGAGCCAGACGACGTTGACCCGCGAGAGCAGGAACATGCAGAAGAGTCCGATGGCTGCAAACATTCCCTGCTTGAGGGCGGCCGAATAGGGCGACTCCCCCGCGGCGATGGCCTCGACGCTGGAAGCGGAGAGCACCATCATGATGCCGATCGCGGTCAGTGCCAGTGTGGCGCCGAGGATCAGGTAGTACGTGGAGCCGTTGCGGGACTTCCCGGTGCCTTCCAGCGCGGACCAGAAGCCCCGGGACAAGCCGCGGACCCTGGCCGCGGGTGACTGCCGTTTTGCCGCCGGGCCGGACGCCTGCGGCGCTGCTGCCTTCGGGGCTGTTGCTGTTGCGGATGGAGCCTCCGCGGATGATGCTTTCGCGGCGGTTTTGGCCGCGGGGGTGCGTGTGGGCGTGCTGACCATTGTTACTCCTCGCTGGTCTGAGCCTGCCCTTCCACGAGCCCGCGGACAGCTTCGATGAAGGCGTCGCCACGGTGAGCGTAGGAAGAGAACTGATCCATGGATGCGGCCGCCGGAGCCAGGAGCACGGTGTCCCCCGGAGCGGACAGCTGCGCCGCCGCGGCAACGGCCTGGGCCATCACAGTCTCACCGAAAATCGGCGAAGGACCTGCTTCGGCATCGGCCGGTCCGGCAGGTTGCACGTCTTCAGTCTCGCCCTTGGCGTGCCCGATCACGGGGACATCGGGGGCGTGTCGCTGCAGCGCGGACAGGAGCCCGCTGGAGTCCGCACCGATCAGCACCACAGCCTTGAGCCGGTGCGCGTGCTCCCGGACCAGGGATTCGTAATTGACGCCTTTGGAGAGTCCGCCGGCGATCCACACGACGTGCTCGAATGCGGACAGCGAGGCGGCCGCGGCATGCGGATTGGTGGCCTTGGAATCGTTGATCCAGAGCACGCCCTCGTGGCGGGCGACGGCCTGGATGCGGTGCTCGCCCGGCAGGTAGTTCAGCAGTCCCTGCCGGACGGCGGACGGTTCGACGCCGTAGGCGCGGACCAGGCCGGCCGCGGCCAGGGCATTGGCCACCATGTGCCGCGGTGCCACCGGGCCGAGGTCGGCGATGGAGGCCAGCTCGACGGCGCTGTCCTTGCGCTCGGCGATGAAGGCGCGGTCCACGAGCAGGCCCTCCACGACGCCGAGCATGCTGATGGCCGGGGTGACGGTGGTGAAGCCCACGGCGCGGCAGCCCTCCACGACGTCGGCTTCCTCCACCATGCGTTCGGTTTCGATCTGTTCGGCGTTGAAGATGCACGCCTTCTGCGTGTTTTCGTAGACCTTCGCCTTGTCGGCCAGGTAGGAGGCGTAGGAGCCATGCCAGTCAACATGGTCTTCGGCGACGTTCAGGCAGACGCTGGCCACCGGCGAGACGGAATGGCTCCAGTGCAGCTGGAAGCTGGAGAGCTCGACGGCAAAGACGTCGTAGTCCACCGGGTCCCGCAGGGCGTCCAGGATCGGCGTGCCGACGTTCCCGACGGCGATCGCCTTGAGCCCGGCGGCCTGCAGCATGGACTCGGTGAGGCCCACGGTGGTGGTTTTTCCGTTGGTCCCGGTGATGGTCAGCCAGTCGGCGGTCTTGCGCCCTTTGCGTTCCCGGACCCGCCAGGCGAGTTCGACGTCGCCCCAGACCGGGATGTGGGCCCGTGCGGCGGCGGCCAGCAATGACTGGTCCGGCCGCCAGCCCGGGGAAGTGACGATCAGGTCCGGCTTTGCGCCGTCGATCCTGGGCACGGCGGTGACGGCGTCTTCGCCCAGCAGTACGTCGGCGGCGCCTACGATCTTCAGCGTGTCCGCCTGGGCCTTCGCTTTGGGGGTGGTGGCGGCGTCCACAACCACAACCCGGGCGCCGAGTTCAATCAGGGTGTCCGCGGCGGCAAACCCGGAAATGCCGATTCCGGTGACCACGACGCGCAGGCCGGACCAGTCGGAATCCCAGCTGACCAGGTCCTGCAGCCGGGGTGAGGTGGTGAGGGCGGCGGGGATCGGGCCGGTCACAGGAGTACCACCCATTCGGCGTAGAAGATTCCGAGGCCCGCGGCGACAAAGAGTCCGCAGAGGATCCAGAACCGGACGACGACGGTGACTTCCGCCCAGCCCTTGAGTTCAAAGTGGTGCTGGAGCGGGGCCATTTTGAAGAACCGCTTGCCCTTGGTGATCTTGAAATAGCCGACCTGGATGATGACGGACAGCGTGATCAGCACGAAGAGTCCGCCGATGAAGGCAAGGAGGAGTTCGGTCCGGGACAGGATGGCGAAGCCCGCGACGGCGCCGCCGATGGCCAGCGAACCGGTGTCCCCCATGAAGATTTTCGCCGGCGACGTGTTCCACCAGAGGAAGCCGACCAGGGCGGCACTCAGGATCGCGGCCAGCAGTGCGAGGTCCAGCGGGTCCCGGACGGAGTAGCAGCCGCTGCCGGCCTGCCGCGGGGAGCCACAGGCCTGGTTGCTCTGCCAGATCCCGATCAGGGTGTAGGCGCCGAACACCATCACCGAGGCGCCGGCGGCGAGACCGTCGAGGCCGTCCGTGAGGTTCACGCCGTTGGTCGCCGCGGTGACGATCAGGTTGGACCACAGCACGAACAGGATGGCGCCGAGCACGGTGCCGCCGAAGGCCAGATTGAGCCAGGGGATGTCGCGGACCAGGGAAATCTGGGTGGACGCGGGGGTCAGTCCGTTCTCGTCCGGGAACCGGAGGGCCAGGACGGCGAAAATGATGCCGACGGCGGCCTGCAGGATCAGTTTGGCCTTGGCGTCCAGGCCGAGGCTGCGCTGCTTGGAGATCTTGATGAAGTCGTCCAGGAAACCGACCAGCCCCATGCCGACCATCAGGAAGAGCAGGAGCAGGGCCGAGGCGGAGGGGCCCGGTGACGCCGGGTTGATCATCCACATGATGAGGTGGGTGAGCCCGTAGCTCGCGAGGACGGCCAGCACCACGATGGTGCCGCCCATGGTCGGCGTGCCGCGCTTGGTGTGGTGCGAGGTGGGTCCGTCATCGCGGATGAACTGGCCATAGCTCTTGCGGACCAGTAGCCGGATGAACAACGGGGTGCCCACGAGGGCAAAAAGCAACGCCAGGCCGGAGCCCATCAGCAGTGCAATCACAGCAGCGCACTCCCTTCAGTGGCGGTTCCGGCTGGTTTTCCAGCGGCATTTCCAGCAGGTATTTCGGCAGGTATTACGGCGGCATTTCCAGCAATGGGTTGCGCAGCGCTTCCGGCGGCTTGTGGACGTAATGCTATCCGATCGCCCAGATGGCGCAGCCCGATGCTGTTCGAGGACTTGAACAGCACCATGTCGCCGGGTTCGAGCTCGGCCTGCAGGAGCTCGTAGGCCGCCTCGGCAGTCTCGGCGAAGACGCATTCGTCGCCCCAGGACCCCTCGTTGACGGCGGAGACATAGAGCGAGCGTGCCTCCCGGCCGACCACCACCAGCCGGGAGATGTTGAGCCGGACCACCTGGGTACCGACCGCCATGTGCTCGCGGATGGAATCGGGGCCCAGTTCGAGCATGGCGCCCAGGACCGCCCAGGTCCGGCGGCCCCGGCCGAGGTCGGCCAGGGTGCGCAGGGCGGCACGCATCGATTCCGGGTTCGCGTTGTAGGCATCGTTGATGATGGTGACGCCGTCGGGCCGTTCGGTGCGTTCCATCCGCCACCGGCTGGCAGCGGTCTGGGCGCTCAGCGAGGCGGCGATCTGCGCGGCTGCTATGCCGGCGGCGTGGGCCGCGGCGGCGGCTGCCAGCAGGTTGGAGACGTGGTGGGCGCCAATGAGCCTGGCGGTGACTGGCTGCCCGGCGTCGTCGCCCGGCAGGAAGAGCTCGAATTCGGGGCTCCCGCCGGCGTTCAGCTCGAGGTTTTCCGCACGGACACGCTGTGCACCGGCGCCGTATGTACCGGCCCTGTCTGCACCGGCTCTGCCGGGCTGGCCGTCGCGGGCGGGCTGGGAGGAGAAGCCGAGCACGGCGGCACTGGTGCGGTCCGCCATGGCGGCGACGCGGGCGTCGTCCAGGTTCAGGACGGCGGTGCCGGTGGCTGCCAGGGCTTCGACGAGTTCGCCCTTGGCGACGGCGATGTTCTCCACCCCGCCGAATTCGCCGGCGTGGGCTGTGCCCACCCCGAGGACGACGCCGATGTCCGGGCGCACCATGTCCGCAAGGTAGCGGATGTGGCCAACGCCGGTGGCGCCCATCTCAATGACGAGGTAGCGGGTGTCGAAATCGGCTTTGAAGACGGTGAGCGGGACGCCCACCTCACCGTTGTAGGAACCCTGCGGGGCGACAGTGTGGCCGGCCCCGGAATCCCCTGCGAGGATCCCGGCGAGCAGGTCCTTCGTGGTGGTCTTGCCCGCGGAACCGGTGATGCCGATGACGGTCAGCGCAGCGCCTTCGGCTGCGCGGCGGGCACGGATCCGACGGACAGATTCGGCGGCGAGCGCCCCCATGGCGAGGACCGAGTCCGCCACCACGACGGCCGGGTAGTTCCGGCCCGCGGCGTCGGCGACGTCATGCTCCACGAGGGCCAGCACCGCGCCGAGAGCGAAGGCGGCGCCGACGAAATCATGTCCGTCGGCCGTCTCACCCGGCTTGGCGACGTAGAGGGAACCCGCTGTGGCTTCGCGGGAGTCGGTCACCACTGAGCCGGGCGTGATGCCCGGTTCGGCGGCCAGCCGGCCGTTGGTCAGGTCGGCGATTTCCGCCGCGGTAAATGCAATCATGTCGGTTTAGGACTCTATCCGCTGGTCTTGGAGAACGGTGAATCCCCGTGCTGTCAAGGCGGAGCGGAGCTCCACCCTGTCGTCGAGGGCGAGGTTGACGCCCTTGACTTCCTGCCACACTTCATGGCCCCGTCCCGCGACGAGGATGGTGTCCCCGGGCCCGGCCAGCTCGACGGCCCGGCGGATGGCGGCGTCGCGCGGGAAGACCTCCTCCACCGTGCAGTCGAGGCCCTCGCGGTCCTTGGCCTCGAGGGCACCGGCGAGTACGCCTGCCCGGATGGCGGCGGCGTCCTCGTCGTGCGGGTCATCGTCGCTGACGATCACGGTATCCGCGAGCCGGGCGGCGATGGCCCCCATCGCCGGGCGTTTGCCCTGGTCGCGCTGACCGGTGGCGCCGAAGACGATGATCACTTTCGAACCCGGCTCCGGTGAACGGACAGCCTCGAGCGCCCGGGCCAGGGCGTCGGGGTTGTGGGCGAAGTCGACCACCGAGGCCGGCGCCGTGCAGACGAGCTGCATGCGGCCGGGGACGGCGACGGTGAACGGATCCCGGGCGTCGAGGGCGGCCTGGACGGCGGCGGCATCGTGGCCCCCTGCGAGCACCATGACGGTGGCCAGGGCGGCGTTGGCGACGTTGAAGCTGCCCGGGAGGCCGGTGTGCACCCGCAGGCCCGTGCCGCCGCGGTGCTGGAGCGTGAAATCAGTGCCGAGGCCCCGCGGGGTCTGGCCGGTGACGGTCCAGTCCGCCGTCCCGCCGTCGGCGTCGGTGGCCGGGTCCGTCGAGAGGGTGGTGACGGGGATGTCTGCCGAGGCAGCCAGCTTCACACCCCATTCGTCGTCGACCGCCACCACGGCGGTGCGCGCGCGTTCAGCGGTGAAAAGGCGTGCCTTGGTCCTGAAGTACTCCGCCATGCTCCCGTGCAGGTCCAGGTGGTCCTGGGTCAGGTTGCTGAAGCCGGCGACGTCGAACACGATGCCGTCCACTCGGTGGAAGGACACCGCATGCGAGGAGACTTCCATGGAGGCCGCATCGAGGCCGCGTTCGCGCATGAGGGCCAGGAGGGCGTGGACGTCGGTGGATTCCGGCGTCGTGAGCAGGCTGGGAATCGGTTCTCCGCCGGCAAGGATCTCAATGGTCCCGATCAGGCCGGTCTTCTGCCCGAGGGCCTGCAGCAGGGCGTTGATGAAGTAGGTGGTGGTGGTCTTGCCGTTCGTGCCGGTGACGCCGTAGAGGGCGGGCGCGGCAGCGTCGTCCGGCCGGCTCCGGTAGATCAGGGCAGAGAGCCGGCCCACGAGGCTCCGGGGCTCCCCCGCCAGGAGCACCGGCACGGTGATGTCGTTGGAGAGCGCCAGCATGCGCGCGCCGGCGTCGTCCGTCAGCACGGCGGCGGCCCCCGCCTCCACGGCCTGGGAAACAAAGTCGGCCCCGTGCCGGGTGGCTCCGGGCAGCGCGACGTACAGGTCGCCGGGCTGCACGGCCCGGGAGTTCAGCGAGATCCCGGTGACGGGCACGGCGCCGGAAGCTCCGGGGACAGCGACGCCGATCGACTCACCAATGGTTTTCAGCGGCACCGCGGCGACCGCGGCGGGCCGGAAGCCAGGGGTCGCGTCATGGCCGGACGGCGCAGGGGAAGCGTCTGGGGCGTTGAGCTCTGACAAGTGGATCTCCATTTGTGGTGCTAGCGGATCTTGCGCTGCGCACGGAAAGATACTCCGGCCCGCAGGCTTCGTTTTGGTACTGGGTGCTCAATGGTGCGGGCGCTACTTGGCGAACTGCGGCAGCCGGGCGGGCTCGCCGGTGGACGGCTGGACGTTGAACGTCCGCAGCGTCTGACTCATCACCGAACGGAATACCGGGCCATTCGAGATACCGTAGATATCACCCTTGGGCCGTTGCAGGACCACTCCAACAATAAACCGCGGATCGTCCATCGGCGCCATCCCCACCATGGAGGCGGTGAAACCGCAGAACCCGGATTTGCCGTCATCGCACGGCGACTGGGACGTGCCGGTCTTCGCGCCGACCCGGTAGCCGTCGATCCCGGCTTCCTTGATCTGGCCCTCGGTCACGGCACTTTCGAGGATGTCGCGGACCTGCCTGGCCGTGTCCTTGGACACCACCTGCCGCGGCTCCTGGGCCGGGACCTTTTCCTCGGTGCCGTCCGGGTCGATGTAGCTGTCGATCAGCCGGGGCTGCAGCATAACACCGTCATTGGCGATGCTCTGGAACGCCCGGACCGTCTGGAGCGTGGACTGCGAGACGCCTTGTCCGAACAGCACCGTGTACTCCTGCCGGCCGTCCCATTCGTCGGCCGGAGTCAGGATGCCCGTGGCCTCAGCCGGGAGCCCGATCTTCGGGGCTTCGCCGATACCGAACTTCTGCAGCCAGTCGTGGCGCTGGTCCTTGCTCAGCCGCTGCCCGGCCATGACGGTTCCGGTGTTCATGGACCAGCCCAGGATGCCTGCCAGGGTCCGCTCCTCGGTGCCGTGGACAAAGGCGTCGCTGAAGGTCTGGCCGTCCACCGTGTACGTCGGCGGGATGGTGAACCTGTCCAGCGGGTTGGACAGGCCCTCTTCGATCAGGGCGGAGGCGGTGATCATCTTTTCCACCGATCCGGGCTCGTAGGCGGCGGTGATTGCCCGGACGCCGCGGTCCTCCGGAGCGGAGTTTCCCGGGTCGTTGGGATCCGGGGAGTTGGTGTCCGCCATGGTGATGATGTTGCCGGTTTTGATGTCCGAGATGATGATGACGCCCCATTCGGCGCCGAGCTTGTCACGCTGGCTTTGGATCGCCTGCTGCGCGAAATACTGGAGATCCGAGTTGAGCGTGAGCTTGATGTCCTTGCCGTTGACGGCGGGAGTCAGCTGGTCCACGCCTACCGGGATACGCAGCCCGTCGGCGCCGATTTCAAAGAGCCGCTTGCCCGGTGTGCCCTTGAGGACCTCGTCCTGGGTCTGTTCGAGCCCGGCCTGGCCGGCGGTGCCGTCCTTCAGGAATCCCACGATGCCGCCGGCGACGGCCCCGTTGGGATAGACGCGTTTGCTGGTGCCTTCGGTCACGATGCCGGGGATCTGCAGTTTGGAGATGCGGTCCTCGACGTCGGGCTTCAGGTTCTTGGCCACGATGTAGTACCGCTTGTCGCCGGTGAGGGCGTCCTTGACGTCGTTCCGCTCCATGCCAAGCACGGCGGCGAGCTCGGAGATGCCCTGGTCCCGGGAAACCTTGACCAGTTCATCCTTGCCGTCGACAGGTTCGAGCCGGCGGAACGTCTCGGTTTTGGTGTTGACGGTCTGGTCGACCACGATGTTGTAACGGATCACACTGCTGGCCAGCACGGTGCCGTTGGAGTCCAGGATGCTGCCGCGTTCGGCCGGCAGCTCGATCGGCGTGAGGCGGTTGTTGAGCGCTGCCTCGGCCATGCCGCCGACGTCGAGTCCCTGGACCAGGAAGAGTTTGCCGCCGACGACGAGCAGTAGCGTGAGCATCAGGCCGAGGCCCAGCCGCAGCCGCTGTGTGGCGCTCGGCACTTTTGCCTTGCGTGCCTTCCGGGTGTTCTGCGCCACGATGATTCCTTGCTGCTTGCCTGGCTGGTGATCCGTCCTGGGTTACTGTCCGGGGACCCTCTGGGCGGGGGCCGGGACGGATCCGCCGTGGAGTTCCGCTGCGGGCGGTGCCGGTTTTGCTGCGGCAGCCGGTGCGGCGGGGTCTGCTGCGCCGGGGGCCGCTGCTTCTGCCGGCACGTCGGCCGCCGGCTTGCGGCTCATGAGCGGCTCGTTGTTGGCGGCGGGCGGGACGACGTTGAGCTGGCCTGCGACGGCCGGCGCGGCGATGACCGCACCGGGGGCGTCGCCCTTCACCGCGGCCTTGGCCTTGCCGGTGACGGTCAGGGTGGACAGGTCGATCTGGCCCTTGCCGGTGGAGGCCACCATGCCCAGCTCGGTGGCTTTCGCCGCCAGGTTCTGGGGGGCGTCGAAGTTCTGCACCTGCTGGGTGAGATCCTGGTTCTGCTTCGTCAGGGTCAGCTGGTCGCTCCTGAGCTGGACCAGCTGGTACTGCGCGGTGGAGACGGAGATGTTGAGGACCAGCACTGCCATCAGCGCGACGGCCAGGATGCCGAAGCAGAGCACGACGAACGGGGCCCGGCGCTTGCGCGGGGCCGAACGTACGAGCGAGAGCGGGGTGCGGGCCTTGCGGGCCGGACCGGGGTTCAGGCCGGGTAGGGCGCGGGCAGTGGCGCCAGTGGCAACGGGGAAACGGTTGACGGCGGCGGTGCTCATGCGGTTCTCCTGGCTTTGATGCGTTCCACGGCGCGGAGCCGGGCGGAAGCTGCGCGCGGGTTCTCGGCAATTTCGGCGGCGGTGGGCACCTCGGTGCCCTTCGTCAGGGTCTTCAGTTCGGCCTTGTGTTCCTCAAGCTCCACCGGGAAACCGAGCGGGGCAGAAGATTTGGAGCCGGCCTGGAAGAAGCCCTTGACGATCTTGTCCTCCAGCGAGTGATAGGACATGACGACGACGCGGCCGCCGAGGGCGATGGCGTTGACCGCCGCGGGGATCGCGCGCTCTAGCACGTCGAGTTCCTCGTTGACCTCGATGCGGAGCGCCTGGAAAGTGCGCTTGGCCGGGTGCCCGCCGGATTTCGCGGCGCCCGCCGGGACAACCCCGCGGATCTGTTCGACGAGCTCACCGGTGGTGGTGAACGGCTTGGCGGCGCGGGCGGCGACGATCCTGTTGGCGATGCGGCCGGCGAACTTCTCTTCGCCCCACTTCCGGATGATCCGGACGAGGTCCTCCTCGCTGTAGTTGTTGACGACGTCGGCGGCGGTCTGGCCGCGGCTCGTGTCCATCCGCATATCCAGCGGAGCATCGAAGGAGTAGGCAAAACCGCGTTCCCGCTCGTCGAGCTGGAGCGAGGAGACTCCCAGGTCCATCAGGACGCCGTGGACCTGCGTGAAGCCGAGGTCCGCCAGGACTTCCGGGATTTCGTCGTATACGGCGTGCACGAGGTCGATCCGGACGTCGAAGGGCTTGAGCCGCTCCCCCGCCAGTGCCAGGGCTTCCTCGTCGCGGTCGATGCCGACCAGGTGGAGATCCGGGAAGCGCTGGAGCATGGCCTCGGAGTGCCCGCCCATGCCGAGGGTGGCGTCGATGACCACCGGGGCCTCGCCGCGGCTGCGGGCCGACTCGAATCCCGGTGCCAACAAATTGATGCACCGGTCCTTGAGGACCGGTACATGCCGTTCGGACGTGGGCTTCTGGTGAGGGTCAGTCATGCCTGCGTCCTTTCCTTGTCCGGGCGTGCTTGCCGTGCTGCCTGCGCAGCTGCGTTCCGCTTCTTGATCCAGATCCCCATCCGCGCCTACCCGGCGTCCGCCTGGCTCCGGGGAAGTGAGCCAGGAAAACAACTGGATGGGCGGCTGGAGATCTCGATCAAGAAACATCGTGTGCTGGTGGTGGTGGGGCTCAGAGAATCCCCGGTATGGCGTCGTCGGTCTCCGAGAAGGCTGTTTCCTTTTCGGCCAGGTACTCATTCCAGGCTTGGGCGTCCCAGATCTCCGCGCGGGTACCGGCGCCGATGACGGCCAGTTCCCTGCTGAGCCCTGCGTATTCCCGGAGCGCCGGCGGAATCGTCACGCGCCCCTGCTTGTCAGGTACCTCGTCAGAGGCTCCAGAGAGGAAAACCCGGATGTAGTCACGCGCCTGCTTGCTGGAGATTGGAGCCTCCCGCATCTGCTCGTGAACCCGGCCGAATTCAGCCTCACTGAAGACATAGATGCAACGTTCCTGGCCCCTTGTGAGAACCAGCCCGCCGGCAAGTTCCTCGCGGAACTTTGCGGGAAGGATAATCCGGCCCTTTTCGTCCAGACGCGGCGAATGTGTGCCGAGAAACACGGCCCACCGCCTGTCTGTTCGTAGGAAGCCCAACGTCCCCTTGCTGCCACTACCCTCTTACGTCCTCCACATTACTCCACATCCCTCCACAGTCAACGACACGCCGAAGAAGACTGCGTATTTTCAGGGTCAAGTGGGTCCGGAAGATCCGCGCAGCGGCAACGAATCGGGCCTGGTGGTGCGTAGTGGAGGGATTCCCGCCTCCGGCACGGACGGGACCCCGGAATTCACGACGCCCGGGCACGGGCCGGGGCCCGCAGCGTCCGGGAAGGACGGTGGATCGCCCCCTGTGGCACCAAAATGAGCCGATGTGACGGGGTTTTAGCGGGTTTAACGGGTGTTAACGGCAAAAGACCCGCCGGAGCGGGTCTCTTGCGCCTGCCGGGCTAGCCCGGTGGTGGGAAATGGAGGACGGGCCCGGCGCGGCTCAGGGCTCGCCCCGGTGCCGTTCGTCCCAGCGTTCCTCGAGGTTGCTCATAAACGAACTCCTCGGCTTTCCGGACTTCCGGCCGGATCCTGCGGCCCTCGCCTTGCCGGCCGCCGAACTGCGCATGGTCGCAAAGTAGACGCCGGCCCCCATCACGATGAAGCCGAGGACTCCAACGAAGATGTTCTGGACGGTGACGCCCACCAGCAGGAGCATGACGCCGGCCAGGGTGGCCAGAACCCCGATCACCAGATGACGGGTAGACCAGGAACGTCCCGGGTCCGAGCCCATTGAGCTGGCGAACTTGGGATCGTCCTCATGCAGCTGCTTCTCAAGTTGCTCAAGCAACTTCTGTTCGTGCTCCGAGAGCGGCATCACGACCTCCTTTAAGTCGGCCAACGTCCAGACTTGGCGCGGCCAGCGTACCTAACCCCATAACGACCGGGATTCCGGTGTGGTTCCCGTCCGCCGTCGTTGGTCGATTCGGGTTCCCACGAGTGGAGTTCCACGGCCCCTTCCGGGCTGTTCAGCTGGTCACGTATCAGCCCGAACGCTCGTTCCAAGTCGTTCTAAACCTACGTATATCTAGGATAGTTTGTTGCGGCCTGTTCTGAAAGACGCTGTGCAAGCTTGGCACACCCAAAACGCCGCCCCGGGCCTAAGAATCAGCCCGAGCCACTGCCGGGGTCCAGAAGACGGGCCGGGAGCACCGATTTTGTCCCGAATTTTCGCGTCACCGCGTCCAGCGCCTGTTCCGCGGCCCGCCAGTTGTCATCCCGGCGGTCCAGGCTCAGCTGAAGCGGCGCCTGGGCAGCTTCCTCCAGCTGCTCGGCCCGGATGCCGACGAGCCGTACCGTCATCGGCCGGTCCCCGACGGATGCCAGGAGCTGGACTGCCACGGCGTAGAGCAGCTGGGCGCTGTCGATCGGGGTGCTGACGGTCCGGCTTCGGGTGATGGTGGAAAAGTCCGCGTACCGGAGCTTGAGCGCGACGGTGCGGGCATGCATGCCGGCGCCGCGCAGCCGCTCCGCCGTGCGGTGTGAGAGCCGCAGCAGTTCGCGGTGCAAGAGCGCCTCGTCGGCTGTGTCCACCGCAAAGGTCTCTTCGGCCCCGATGCTCTTTTCCAGCCGGACCGGTGTTACCGGACGGGGATCGATACCCCAGGAGAGGTTGTAGACGTGTTCGCCGGAGGAGCCGAGAACCTTGCGCAGGGACGGCAGCGGCGAGGCGGCGACGTCCGCCACGGTGCGGATGCCCATCCTGGCCAGCACGTCGACGGTCTTGGCGCCGACGCCCCAGAGTGCGTTGACCGGAAGGCTGTGAAGGTAGGGAACTGTCTCATCCGGCCCGATCAGGAGCAGTCCGTCCGGTTTGCACCGGGTGGAGGCGATTTTCGCCACGAACTTGCTGGCCGCGATGCCGACGGATGCGGTGATGCCCAGTTCCCGGTGGACCCGGGCGCGGATGAGTTCGCCGATCTCACGCGGCGTGCCCAGCCGGCGGATCGCTCCGCCGACGTCCAGGAAGGCCTCATCCACACTCAGCGGCTCCACGAGATCGGTGATCGAGCCGAAGATTGCCATGATCTGTCCGGAGACTTCGTAGTACAGCTTGTGGCGCGGTTCGATGATGACGGCCGAGGGGCACATGCGCGCCGCCACCACCATCGGCATCGCCGATCGCACCCCGAACGCGCGGGCTTCGTAGGAGGCTGACAGCACGACGGAGCGGTCCGCCGGGTAGCCGACGATGACGGGTTTGCCCTTGAGTTGGGACCGGGTGCGCAGCTCCACGGAGACAAAAAACGCGTCCATGTCCACGTGCAGGATGCTGCTGCGCCGGAGTTCGCGAAGCGTCGCTTCAAGCTGCTGTTTATCCCTGTCCGGCCCCACACTGCAATCCTATGCCCAGGGACTGACTAAACTGGAGGCTGAATCCGGCGTCAACACCAGGAGGAAAGTCCCTGTGAAGGTTTTTGGAGAGCGCAAACGTGCTGCGGTTGCCGTTATTGCGGCAGGCGCCATCATGGCCCTGGCCGCTTGCACACCCGCCGCCCCCGGGACCACTTCCTCGTCGTCGGCGCCCGCGGCGTCCTCGACCGCCCCGCCCACCACCACCGCGCCGCCGAGCCCCTCAGCGGAGCCCGGCACGTCGGCGACGGTGGGGGCCATGGTGCCGGGCTTCCCGCAGCAACTGCTGCCGCTCATGCCCGGGGCAAAGGTGGTCTCGAGCAGTTTCGACAAGACCACGGTGCCTGCCACGGTGGCACTGGTCGGCAGCATCACCGCCCCGGCCGCGACGGCCCTGGCGTTCTATACGACCCAGCTGGAGGCCCAGGGCTTCAAGGCTGTTCCGGGTGAGACCGTGGGCTCGGTCCCGTCCAAGGACTTCCTGCGCGGTGATAGCGAGACGGTCAACATCTCGGTCGTGGAGACCGCGGGCGTCTCGACGTTCACCATCGGCGCAAACGTCGCCGCTGAGTCCGTCAAGTGACCCTCGCCGAGCAGCTGCGCCTCGAGCAGACTGACTACGTTGCCGCTGTCGCCGGCAAGCTCACCGATTTCCTGACCCACCGCCAGGCCATCATGTCCTCGATCTCCCAGGACATCGATCCGCTGATGGGCTCCATCTCCAACCTAGTCACCGGCGGCAAGAGGCTGCGGGCACTCATGTGCTACTGGGGCTGGCGCGGCGCGGGCGGCGAGGCCGGGGCGGGCGAAGTGGTCACGGCCGGTTCCGCCCTGGAACTGTTCCAGGCCGCCGCGCTGATCCACGATGACATCATTGACCGCTCGGACACTCGCCGCGGCGGGCCCAGTGTGCACAGGCGCTTCAGCGATCTTCATGAGACCCAGGGCTGGGCGCTGGACAGCGAGCGGTTCGGCCACGCGGCGGCCATCCTGACCGGGGACCTGTGCCTGTCCTTCAGCGAGGAGTCCTTCACCGAGATCGGGGACCGCGCGGCCTCCGGCAGCCAGGCGCGGCTCATCTTCAACCTCATGCGGGCCGAGGTCATGGCCGGCCAGTACCTCGATATCCTCGAAGAGGTCGCAGGCCCGCGGCGGGACCGGGCGGGCGCCGTCAGCCGGGCCCAGTCCATCATCCGCTTCAAGTCGGCCAAATACTCCACCGAGCATCCGCTGGCCCTGGGCGGTGCCCTGGCTGGCGCGTCCGTCGAATTGCTCCGCGGATACTCGGCCTTTGCCCTTCCGCTCGGCGAGGCCTTCCAGCTCCGGGACGACGTGCTCGGGGTCTTCGGCGATCCGGTCACCACCGGCAAGCCCGCAGGCGACGACCTGCGCGAAGGCAAGCGGACCGTGCTGGTGGCACTGGCGCTGGATCAGGCCACGCCGCAGGAATCGGAGTTCATTGACGCCAAGCTGGGCAGCCCTGAGCTGGACGAGGCCGACGTCGACGAGATCCGGCGGATCATCGTGGACTGCGGTGCGCTGCAGGCGACCGAGGTGCTGATTGAAGAGTTCGGGCGGGCCGCCTTCGAGGCCCTGGACCTGCTGCCGCTGGAGGAACTGCCCAAGACGGCGCTCCGGAAGCTGGCCGAGGCCACGGTCAGCCGCACTGCCTAAGGGCAGTGCGGCCGGTGGTTCAATTCTCTCCCGGGGAGTTCCGTGTCCGGACTCCCCGGAGTGTAGTGCGTGCTACCAGGCGAGCGACTGTGCCCGGCGGCGGATCTCGGTCTTGCGTCCCTCACGGAGGGCATCGATCGGGCGTCCGCGCAGGGATTCGTCCGGCGTAAAGAGCCACGTGATGAGTTCCTCGTCCGAGTAGCCGGCGTCCGCGAGGACCACAATTGTGCCCTTCAGGCTCTCGACGGCGTGGCCCTCCTGGATGAAAGCCGCGGGCACCGAACGAATACGCCGGTCGCCGACCCTCAGTGCCGCCAGTGCGCGTTCATCGAGGAGCGCATGGACCTTCGTAATGGAAACATTCAGAAGCTGGGCAACATCGGGCAGGGGCAGCCATTCGCCCACAAGGCTTTCTACAGTACTCACGGATCAAGATTGCCACGGCTGACGCGTCTGCGCCTAGTCGGGACCGGGCTGTTGCCGCACACCCCGAGGCCTTCGATCGATATTTTCCCCGACACTCCGGAAGTGTTCGTTTGCAGAATGTCCAACAGTTCTTGTGCTAATTCCCAAATCGTGAGAGATTCACATAGATCACATTTGTAACAGCAATAACTTTGGTCACACTAGTCACTCCAGTAACACCGGCCTGACCGCAGCGTTCTCCGCTGAGAAGAGGATCTTTCCCATGACGACGTCACGTTCGCCGAAGCACCCGGCCAGGCCCAGCCTGCCGATGATTGCGGCCACGACGGCTGCCCTCCCCGCCGTCGTCCTTTCGTCTTTGGCGATCGCGCAGCCGGCGGCGGCCGAGTCCCGCAGCCGCGCCATCCCCGCGACGCTCGCCGCTGCCATGCGCGCACAGGCGCAGACCGCCACGGCGCTGGCCTCCGCAATGATTCCGTCCAGTTCGGTCTCCGCGGCCATCCCCAGCTCGTTCCGTCCGGCCCAGGTCCAGGCACCCGCGGAATACACGATCGCGCGCGGCGACACGATCAGCGGAATCGCCGGCAAATTCGGCCTCGACACCAATGCCGTCCTGACGCTGAACAACCTGCAGGCCAACACCATCATTTACCCGGGGCAGAAGATCAAGCTGGGCGGCAACCCGCCCGCCCCGGCAGCTCCGGCAGCGACTCCCGCCCCGGCAGCTCCGGCCTCCACCGGCAGCGCGTACACCGTCAAGGCCGGTGACACCCTGGGCGCCATCGCGGCCCGCCACGGCGTCAAGCTTTCCGAGGTCTTCGGCTGGAACGGGCTCAACATGGGCTCCATCATCTACCCGGGCCAGAAGATCAAGATCGGCGCCGGCACTGCCGCGCCGTCGGCTCCGTCCCCCGCCCCGGCAGCACCGGCTCCGGTGGCACCGGCAGCGACTCCCGCCCCGGCAGCTCCGGCCTCCGGCTCGTACACCATCAAGGCCGGTGACACCCTGTCGGGCATCGCGGCCAAGAACGGGGTCAAGCTCGCCGACATTCTCTCGGCCAACCGGCTGACCATGAGCAGCATCATCTACCCCGGCCAGAAGCTGGTGCTTTCGGGCGGCTCCATCGCCCCGGCCTCGAGCCAGCCTCCCGCGACCGTGACACCGCTGGTGCCCAGCACCTTCCTCGGCTTCACCTACCCGGCCGCCGTCGTCAGCTCCGCCAACGAGAACAAGGCATTGCTGAACGCGTCCCCGGCCCCCAGCCGCGCGCAGATGAAGTCAATCGTGGCCGACACGGCCCGCCGGATGGGCGTGGACGTTTCCCTGGCACTGGCGTTTGCCCTGCAGGAATCCGGCTTCGACCACCGCTCCGTGTCCCCCGCCAACGCGATCGGCACCATGCAGGTCATCCCGTCCTCGGGCGAGTGGGCCTCGGATCTGGTGGGCCGCAAGCTGAACCTGCTGGACCCGTATGACAACGCCACAGCCGGCGTCGCCATTATCCGCCAGCTGGTCCGCACCAGCAGTGACCTCGACAACGCGGTCGCAGGTTACTACCAGGGCCAGTACTCGGTCAGCCAGCACGGAATGTTCGAGGACACCGAGCAGTACGTGGCGTCCATCAAGGCACACCAGAAGACCTTCGGCTAAGTCCGAGGGCCAACACCAGCGGGGCGTCCAGGCACTTTTGCCGGCCCCGGCGAATAACGATACGGGTCCGGATCGCATGTTGATTCGGACCCGTTTCCGTGCAGCGACTAGGATCGTAAGGTGCAGGAATACACGTCGGACCCTCTCGTTGGCACCTTGGTGGATGGCCGGTACCTTGTTCAGTCCAGGCTGGCCAGCGGCGGGATGTCCACGGTCTACCGGGCCACGGACCGCCGCCTCGAGCGCGACGTGGCGCTCAAGGTGCTGCACCCGCACATGGCCGGCGACCCCCAGTTCCTGGACCGGCTCGGCCGTGAAGCCAAGGCCGCGGCCCGCCTGTCCCACCCGCATGTCGTCGGTGTCCTGGACCAGGGCGAAGACGCACGGATCGCCTACCTTGTGATGGAGTACATCAAGGGGCACACCCTGCGGGACGTCATCAGGGAAAAGGGCGCGCTCCCGCCGCGCCTGGCCCTGGCCCTGATCGACCCTGTTGTTGAAGGGCTGGGAGCGGCCCACGACGCCGGCCTCATCCATCGGGACATCAAACCCGAAAACGTACTCATTGCCGACGACGGCCGGATCAAGGTCGGCGACTTCGGGCTGGCCCGGGCCATCTCGACGTCGACCAGCACCGGCGCGCTGATCGGGACAGTCGCCTACCTCTCCCCCGAACTGGTGCTCGGCAAGCAGGCTGACGCCCGCAGCGACATTTACTCGGTCGGCATCATGCTGTACGAGATGATCACCGGCCAACAGCCGTTCGACGGCGACGTCCCCATCCAGGTGGCCTACCAGCACGTCAACTCAACCGTGGGTGCCCCCTCGGCCCTCGTGCCGGGCCTTGCCGGGGAACTCGATGAGCTGGTGCAGTGGTGCACCGCCAACGATCCGGACCAACGGCCGGTGGACGGGAACTCGCTGCTCTCCGAGCTGCGCCACATCCGCACCAACCTCAGTGACGCCGAACTCGACATCCAGCCCCCGGCGGCCCGCCGCAGCGTGCTGCCCGTCGTGGCGCCGCCGCCGCGTCCGCCGGGTTCCGGCCGGCCCTCCGAAGCACCCCCGGCCGACCCCCGGGACGAGTCCGGGGCCCAGTCCCGCACCGAAGTGCTCGGCGGGATCCAGCAGCCCACCGCGATCATCTCCCGGGGCAGCAATCCCACGTCCGTGATGTCCGCGCCGCCCAGGCGCCCGGCCTACGGCCCGCTCTCCACCCCGGAGGAAGCTCCGGACGAGATCCCGGACCTCACCGACCGGCAAGCCGCCGTGGCCGCCCCCAGCAAGCGTGTCCTGCGCAAGCAGGACCGCGACGAGGAGAAGGAGCGCCAGCGGGCTGCGGCCACCCCCGTCCGGAACCTGCGGGAAGGCAACGCACGACGCCGCGGGCTGCTGTGGATCGTGCTGCTGGTCATTGCTGCGCTGCTCGCCGCCGGTGCCGGCTGGTTCTTCGGCATGGGCCCCGGCTCCCCCGGAACCATCCCCGCACTGGCGAACAAGACCGTGGCCGAGGCGCAGCAGCTGCTGCGCACGGCCGGCTTCGAGTCCACCACCAAGGACGTCTACGACGACGACGTCGCGGCGGGGCTGGTCGTCGGTTCGGAACCCGAAACGGGGCAGGTCATCCGGAAGTTCCAGACGGTGTCCCTGGCCGTCTCCAAGGGGCCTGAGCTGTTCCCGTTGCCGGAGCTGACCGGGAAGAGCCTGGACGAGGGCAAGGCGGCCCTCAACGGCTCCGGGATGGCCCTGGGAAAGATCACCGAGACCTTCGATGAGACGGCGGCCGCCGGCACCGTCCTGGCCCAGGCCCCGCCGAGCGGCACCGCCGTGCGGCACGGCACCCCGTTGGACCTGACGGTGTCCAAAGGTCCGCAGCCGATCCCGGTGCCGGATATGCGCGGCCAGGAACAGGGCGCGGCGGTCAAGGCCATCGAAGCGGCCGGACTGAAAGCCGTCGTCTCCCCCGAAACGGTCAACGACCGGCAGGTCCCCAAGGGCGCCGTCGTGGCGCAGGACCCGGCCTCCGGCAACCTCACCAGGGGCGGAGCGGTGACGCTGACCATTTCCAAGGGCCCCAGGCTCGTGGACGTCCCCAACTTCATCGGCAAGCAGGCCAACGAGGCCCGCAAGGCGCTCGAGGACCTCGGTTTTGAGGTCCGCGTGGAGAACATCTTCGGCGGCTTCTTCGGCACGGTCCGGGAACAGGACCCGAAGGGCACCAAGGCCCCCGAGGGCTCACTGGTCACGCTCCAGGTGGTCTGACCACAGTCCATACAGTTGTTAACGAGCTCCGCCCGGCTGAAACCAGCCGGGCGGAGCTTTTTGTTGCCGGGGTGCTGTTCCCTAGCGCTTGGACAGGGCGCCGGCCACGAGGAAGGCCATCTCCAGCGACTGCATGTGGTTCAGGCGCGGGTCGCAGACGGATTCGTAGCGGTCCAGGAAGGCTTCCTGGTCCACCGGGTCCGCACCGCCGAGGCACTCGGCCACGTCGTCGCCGGTCATCTCCACGTGCAGGCCGCCCGGGACGGTGCCGAGGGCGTGGTGGACCTCGAAGAAGCCGCGCACCTCATCGATGACGTCGTCGAAGTTGCGGGTCTTGTAGCCGTTGGGCGAGGTGACCGTGTTGCCGTGCATGGGGTCTGTGACCCACAGGACCTGCGCGCCGGAGGCGGTGACGCGCTCCACGATTGCGGGCAGTTTCTCCCGGATGTTGGCGGCGCCCATCCGGGTGATGAACGTGAGGCGGCCCGGCTCGCGGTCCGGGTCGAGCTTGTCGATGAGGCGCAGTGCGTCGTCGCCGCTCGTGGACGGGCCCAGCTTCACACCGATGGGGTTGCGGACGCGGGAGAGGAAATCGACGTGCGCGTTGTCGAGTTCCCGGGTCCGCTCGCCGATCCACAGGAAATGCGCCGAGGTGTCGTACGGGAAGCCGGTGCGCGAATCGATCCGGGTGAGGGCGCGTTCGTAGTCCAGCAGGAGTGCCTCGTGGCTGGCGTAGAACTCCACGCGCTTGAGCGCTTCGAAGTCGGCGCCGCAGGAAGCCATGAACTTGATGGCCCGGTCGATGTCCCGCGCCAGCGATTCGTAGCGGGCGTGGGCTGGGTTCTCCGTGAAGCCCTTGTTCCACTGGTGCACGAGGCGCAGGTCCGCGAAACCGCCCTGGGTGAAGGCGCGGATCAGGTTCAGGGTGGAGGCCGAGGTGTGGTAGGCCTTGAGCATGCGGCTGGCGTCGTGGGCGCGGGACCCGGGGGTGAAGTCATAGCCGTTGACGATGTCGCCGCGGTACGCCGGCAGTGTCACGCCGTCGCGGGTCTCGTCATTGGAGGAGCGCGGCTTGGCGAACTGGCCTGCCATGCGTCCCATCTTGATCACCGGCATGGCCGCGCCGTAGGTCAGGACAACCGCCATCTGGAGGATGGTGCGGACCCGGGCGCTGATCTTGTCCGCGGTGGCGGCCTCGAATGTCTCCGCGCAGTCGCCGCCCTGGAGCAGGAACGCCCTGCCCTGCGCCGCGGCGGCGAGCCGTTCGCGCAGGATGTCGACTTCGCCCGCGAAAACGAGCGGCGGGAGGACGGAGAGCTCCTTGATCGAGGATTCAAAGACGGCCTGATCCGACCAGCTCGGCTGCTGGGAAGCCGGCAGCTCCCGCCAGTTGTCCAGTCCGGGATAGTTGGCGGCACCGCTCTGGGCCGTGCTGGTCATGGAAGAGGTCGAAGGCGCAAATAGCTCAGTCACCCTCTAAGGATAGTTGCCTTGCGGGGATCAATGGAGCCGTCCGTCATTGACAGGGCAGCGACCGTCACACACTTCCGGGTGTTGCGGCGTCGCCGGGGGTCCCGCCCTCGGGTTTGTCCGTGGCCTTGCCGGCGAGCCGGAGCTTCACGACGGCGGCGTACTCGTCGACGTATTCCTGGCCGGAGAGGCGCATCAGTTCATACATGATCTCGTCCGTGACGGACCGCTGGATCAGCCGGTCATCCTCCATACCGTAGTACCGGCTGAAGTCCAGCGGTTCCCCGAAGATCATGCCGATGCGCCGGATGTTGGGCATCCGCTTCCCGATCGGCTGGACTTTGTCGGTGCCGATCATGGCGACCGGGATGACGGGGACCCGTGCCTGCAGAGCCAGACGCGCCACGCCCACCTTGCCGCGGTAGAGCCTTGCGTCGGGGCTGCGCGTGCCCTCGGGGTAGATGCCCAGCAGGGAGCCGTGCTTCAGCACATTCATGCCGGCGTCGAGCGACTGCGCCGAAGCCGCTCCCCCGGACCTGTCCATCGGCAGCTGGTTGGTCAGCCGGAAGAAGGCTGCGGTCAGCTTGCCCTTGATGCCCTTGCCCGTGAAGTATTCCGACTTCGCCAGGAACACCACGGGACGCGGCACCATCAGCGGCATGAAAATTGAATCGGAGAAGGAGAGGTGGTTCGAGGCGAGGATGGCGGCGCCCTCGGCGGGGACATGGTCCATGCCCTTGACCCAGGGCCGGAACAGCGTCTTCAACACCGGTCCCAGAACGAACGTCTTCATGAACCAATAGAACAAGGGGGGTACCTCTCCGGAAGGCGTCCGGCCGGCCCTCCGTCGGGTCCGGCCCGGACTTCAATGACACCCTACTCTAGTGAGTTTTGTGCCGAACAGTGACACGATGGGCACATGACCGGAAGCAGCACTCCCCTGGCGCCCGCAGCGTTCAGCTACCCCGGCCATGGCGCCAACGCGCGCACCGGGGTGGCGATCTGCCACGGCTTCACCGGCAGCCCGCTCAGTGTCCTTCCCTGGGCCGAGCACCTCGCGGAACGCGGCTTCGCGGTGACCGTCCCCCTGCTGCCGGGCCACGGCACCGACTGGCGGGACCTGGCGCGCCACGGCTGGCAGGACTGGTACGCGGCTTTCGAGGCCGCCTACCTCGAACTCGCCGCCGGGACCCGGGACTGCTTCGTCGCCGGGCTCTCGATGGGCGGAACGATCGCCCTGCGCACCGCGGCGCGGCATCAGAGCGCCGGGGTCGCCGTCGTCAATCCCGGTCTGAGCTTCTACGACCGCAGGGTGCGGTACATCGGGCTGCTGAAGTACTTCCAGCGGACCACAGTCCCGGTCGCGGAGCAGAACCCGACCGCGTCGCCCACCGAGGACGGTGACTATTCACTGACCCCGCTGGAGGCGGTCCACCAGCTCAGCCGCTTGTTCAAGGCGACCGCCCGGGACCTTCCCGGCGTGCGGGCGCCTGCCTTGGTGTTCAAATCGGACGCCGACGTCGTGGTCCCGCCGTCCTCCCTGGAGCTGCTGCGGCGCCGCCTTGGCTCCCGCGAGCTGGACGTGGTCGCGCTGCCGCACAGCGGACACGTGGCCACGCTCGACGTCGATGCGCCCCTGATCTTTGAACAATCCACCAGGTTCTTCCTGCAGCACGCAGCCGCTCCCGCCGTGCCGCCGGCCCCGCCATCGTCCGCACCAGCCCCGGAGACCCCATGACCATCAGCCCCGACCACACGCCGTTCAGCAGCCCGTTCACCGGAACGGGCCCCCGGACCGGCGTCGTGGTGTCCCACGGCTTCACCGGCAGCCCGCACGGTGTCCGGGACTGGGCGGCGTCGCTGGCCGATGCAGGCTACGCCGTGCGGATGCCGCTGCTGCCCGGGCACGGCACCAGCTGGCAGGACCTGGCCCGGACGCGCTGGCAGGACTGGCACGCCGGTCTGGACGCCGCCTATCGGGAACTCGCCGATGAATGCGAGCACGTGGTGGTGGCCGGCCTGTCCATGGGCGGGGCCCTCGCGCTCCGGATCGCCGCCACCAGGCCGGTGGCCGGCGTCGTGGTGGTGAACCCGGGACTCGTGATCGATGACCGCCGCGCCCCGCTGGCCGGCATCCTCAAACTCGTGCTCAAGAGCACCCCGGCGATCGCCAACGACATCCTCAAGGAAGGCATCGAGGAAGGCGCCTATCCCCGGACGCCGGTCGCGGCAGCCCATGAGCTCAACAAGATGTTCAAGGACACGGTGCGCCTGCTGCCGCGGATCACGGCTCCGGTCCGGGTCTACCGCTCCACGGTGGACCATGTGGTCTCCGATTCGAGCATGCTGGCGCTGCGCCGCGGCCTCACACATGCCCCGCTGGAGGTCATCCGCCTCGAAAACAGCTATCACGTGGCTACCATGGACAATGACGCGCCCGAGATCTTCCGCGGCACGGCCGAGTTCATCCGCTCGGTGGTTGCCGCCGGCACTGCGGGCGCGGCCAACGCTAGCCAGAAGGACACGTCAGATGACTAGACCGGACCCCAACACCCCGGATTCCGGAGCCAACCAGGACGACGCCGTCTGGCTGGACCTTGTGGCGCGGCTTGAGGCCGGCTCCGGACCGGACGCCGCGGAGCCCGGCGGCCCGGCAGGGGATCCCCCGGCGGCCCGGCCCTTCAGCGACTTCGATCCGCTGGGCCTCTCCGGCGCCCCGCCCGTCGAGCTGTCCGCCAAGGAACGGCTAGCCCAGTCACCGGCGTCCCCGGGAGTCCCGGGCGCGCCCGGCTCCCCGGACGGGATCGAAGCCCCGGGCGGACCGGCGGCTCCCGCCGGGCCGCGGGACTACGAGGCCGAGGACGATGACCCCTTTGTCCCGGAGGAGCCGCCCAGCCTCGCCGGCGCGGACCCGATGACGGTGCTGGCCTGGCTCGGCGCGGTCGGCGGCCCGATCGCCCTGTTGATGTCCGCCATGTTCTGGCGCACCGCACCGCTGACGGCAATCCTGGGCATGGTCGCCGTGTTCGCGGCGTCGGTGATCTTCCTGATCATGAAGCTGCCGGGCGAACACGACGAGCACGACGACGGCGCCCGCGTCTAGGGCTGTCCCCTCCCGGCAGCAGCTTCCCGCTAGCTGTGCATGCGGCTGCTGACCCGGGACAGATCGGCGGCACCGATCAGGCCGGCGTTCGGCCCGAGGGCTGCAAGCTCGATCCGGGCCGCGGGACGGAAGCCGCGTCCCGTCAGGTTCCTGGCGAAGGCCTTCCGGGCCGGCGCCACGAGCAGTTCACCGGCGTCACACAGCCCGCCGCCGATGACGAACGTGCCGGGGTCCAGCGCGGCAGCGAGGTTTGCCAGCCCCAGTCCAAGCCACTCGCCGACGTCCTCGATGAGCTCGCGCGACGTCCGGTCCCCGGCTTCGGCGAGCTCGGTGACGATCACGCCGGTGATGCTCTCCACGTCGCCGTGCACCGCTTTCAGGAGCTCCTGGGCCACCGGGGAGTTGGCGGCCGCCAGTTCCCGGGCCTCGCGCCCCAGCGCATTTCCGGAGGCGTACTGCTCCCAGCAGCCGCGGTTGCCGCATTCGCAGCGGTGGCCGCCCGGCACAATGATCTGGTGGCCGAATTCCCCGGCCACGCCGAAGCGGCCCCGCTCCAGGCGCCCGTCCATCACCATGGCGCCGCCGATTCCGGTGCCGAGGGTGATGCAGACCAGCCGGTTCTCGGCCCGCCCGGCCCCGAAACGCCACTCGGCCCAGCCGGCCGCGTCGGCGTCGTTGGTCAGGAGCACGGGACGGCGCAGCAGCCGCTGCAGATTGTCCCTCAATGGTTCATTGCGCCAGGCCAGATGCGGGCTGAACAGCACCGTCCCGCCGTCGAGGTCCATCCAGCCGGCGGCGCCGATTCCGACCGACCAGATCCGGTGTCCCCGGCCGAGTTCCTCGACGAGTTCGACGATGACCTGTTCCACGGCCCGGGGATCATTGCCCGGGGTGGAGCGCTTGGCCTGGCTCAGGATCCGCCCGTCCGCATCCACCACCCCGGCCGCCACCTTGGTGCCGCCGATGTCGACGCCGATCGCGAGGCCCTTGCGCCCCAGCCTCAAGTGTTCGCGCAAGCCCTGTCCCGCGGCCATGGCGCCGGCACCGGCGCGGGTCCTGCGCCGCCAGGCGGCCGTCCGGCGGTAGGGGGCTGGCTGCGGGCCGGGCGTCGGTGTCTGCATGGTTCCATATTCTATTCACCGGACGGCCCTGCACCCCGGAGGCAGGCCCAGCCCGGGCATCCGGGGTTTCCCGCGGCCGCCTGCGGAAGGGGCCTTAACCATAAAGTTACCCGTCAGTAGGTGTTGGAGAACACACCGGATGCGGCCCGCATACTAGTCTTAGCTGTACCCCCTGCGGGTCTATGGATATCAAAGGAGCTATCGTGCGAGAAATCAGTGTCCCGCCCCTGGTGAACGTCCCCCCGGAAACTAACGTGACGGACCTGGTGCTGCGCCAGGCCGCCAAGGCTTCCAACCCCGCGCTGTTCTCGCGGCTCGACGCCGCGGGCCAGTGGCAGGACGTCCGCGCCACCGATTTCCTGGCCGACGCCTCCCTGCTCGCCAAGGGCATGATGGCCAGCGGCGTCGCCGCGGGCGACAGGGTCGGCATCATGTCCCGCACCCGCTACGAATGGGCCCTCGTCGACTTCGCCATCTGGTTCGCCGGCGCCGTCTCCGTCCCCATCTATGAGACTTCTTCGCCCTCGCAGGTCGCCTGGAACCTTGGCGATTCCGGCGCCGTGGCCGCCTTCGGCGAGTCCGCCCACCACGAGGACATCATCCGGCAGGCCGCGACGTCCGAGGGCCTGACCGCCCTCGCCCACGTCTGGCAGCTCGACGGCACGGGCCTCGACGAGGTCCGCTCCGCCGGTGCCGGCATCAGCGACGATCAACTGGAGGCGCGCCGCAGCATGGCGGGCCTGAAGGACATCGCCACCATCATCTACACCTCGGGCACCACCGGCCGGCCCAAGGGCTGCGAGCTGACCCACGGCAACTTCGTGGAACTCTCCGAGAATGTGCTGGCCACCTCGCTGGGCACGGTCGTGCACGAGCACGCCAAGACCATCATGTTCCTGCCGATGGCCCACGTCTTCGCGCGCTTCATCTCGGTGCTGGCGGTGGCCGCCGGCGTAACAGTCGCGCACACCCCCGACATCAAGAACCTCCTGCCGGACCTGCAGAGCTACCGGCCCACCTTCATCCTCGCGGTCCCGCGCGTGTTCGAAAAGGTCTACAACTCCGCACTGACCAAGGCCGAGGACGGCGGCAAGGGCGCCATCTTCCACCGGGCCGCGGACACCGCCATCGCCTACTCCCGGGCCAGGCAGACCGGCAAGGTGGGCCTCGGGCTCCGGCTCCAGCACGCGTTGTTCGACAGGCTCGTGTACGGAAAGCTGCGCGCCGCGATGGGCGGCCAGGTGGCCCACGCCGTGTCCGGCGGCGGTCCCCTCGGGGAACGGCTGGGGCACTTCTTCCAGGGCATCGGCATGCAGATCCTGGAAGGCTACGGACTGACCGAGACGACGGCTCCCGTCACGGTGAACACGCCCCAGCTGATCAGGATCGGCACGGTCGGCGCGCCGATTCCCGGCAACGCCGTCAGGATCGCCGACGACGGCGAGATCCTCGCCAAGGGCGTCTGCGTCATGCGCGGCTACTTCAAGCGCGATGACCTCTCCGCCGAGTCCTTCGAGGACGGCTGGCTGCGCACCGGCGATATCGGGCAGCTCGATGAGCAGGGCTTCCTGACCATCACCGGGCGCAAGAAGGAAATCATCGTCACGGCCGGCGGCAAGAACGTGGTTCCGGCCCTGCTGGAGGACCAGATCCGCGCCGACGCGCTGGTCTCGCAGGTGCTCGTGGTCGGAGACAACCGTCCGTTCATCGGCGCCCTCGTCACCCTCGACGAGGATGCCCTGCCGGGCTGGCTGAACCGCCACGGGTTGCCCGCCGCGACCACCCTGGCCGAGGCCACGGAGCACACCGCGGTCAAGGCCGCGGTGCAGGAACTGATCAACCACGCCAACCAGTCCGTGTCGCAGGCCGAGGCCATCAAGTCCTTCCGGATCGTGGCGGCCGACTTCACCGAGGCTTCCGGTCATCTGACCCCCTCCATGAAGGTCAAGCGGGCCCAGGTCATGAAGGACTTCGAGACCGTGATCGAGGACATGTACAGCGCCCCGCGTCCCACCCACGCGTAGCAGCCACACAACTGCAAAGAAGGGTCCTTCCGGCTTAGGCCGGAAGGACCCTTCTTCGTTGTCCGCTATTTGTCCGCTAGGGCGCGGTACCGCGGGGTGTGGCTGTGGCTACCCGATGACCAGCAGCAGGTCGCCGCCCTGGACCTGCTCGATAGCGCCCACGGCGAGCCGGGACACGGTGCCGGCGACTGGCGTCGTGATGGACGCTTCCATCTTCATGGCCTCGATCGTGGCCACCGTATCCCCCGCCTTGACCGTGTCCCCGCTCTTGACGGTCAGGGTGACGGCGCCGGCGAACGGTGCGGCCACCTGGCCTGGCTGGGACACGTCGGCGCGTTCGGCGGCCTTGACGTTGCTGACCACGGAGCGGTCCCGGACCACCACCGGCCGGGACTGTCCGTTGAGGGTGCACATCACGGTGCGCATGCCCTTCTCGTCCGGTTCCGAGACGGCCTCGAGCGAGGCGATCAGGCGCACGCCCTTCTCCAGCTCGATCTCGTGCTCCGCGCCCCGCTGCAGCCCGAACAGGTAGTCCCGGGTGTCCAGGACCGAAAGGTTCCCGTAGGTTTCCACACTCTTCTGGTAGTCCTTGGTGGGACCGGCGAAGAGGAGGCGGTTGAGGGTCTGCTGCCGGGTCCGGGAGTCGCCCTGGAGCGCGGCGCTGTCCTCGGCGCTGAGCTCGACGTCGCGGACCTTGATGGTGCGCCCCTGCAGGGCCTTGGTCCGGAAGGGTTCCGGCCAGCCTCCGGGCGGGTCGCCCAGTTCACCGGAGAGGAATCCGATTACCGAATCCGGGATGTCGTACTTCTGCGGGTTCTCGTTGAAATCGGCGGGATCGGCGTTGAGCCCGACCAGGTGCAGGGCCAGGTCGCCCACCACCTTGGAGGACGGGGTGACCTTGACCAGCCGGCCCAGGATCCGGTCCGCTGCGGTGTACATGTCCTCGATGGCCTCGAACCGCTCACCGAGGCCGAGCGCGATGGCCTGCTGGCGCAGGTTGGAGAGCTGGCCGCCTGGGATTTCGTGCTGGTAGACGCGGCCCGTCGGGCCCGGCAGCCCGGATTCGAAGGGTGCGTATACCCTCCGGACGGCCTCCCAGTAAGGTTCCAGGGCGCACACGTTCGCGAGGTTGAGTCCGGTGTCGCGCGGGGTGTGGGCAAGCGCGGCGACGAGGGCGGAGGCCGAGGGCTGGCTGGTGGTGCCGGCCAGGGAAGCCGAGGCCACGTCCACCGCGTCCACGCCGGCATCCACAGCCGCCAGCAGGGTGGCCAGCTGGCCGCCTGCGGTGTCGTGGGTGTGCAGGTGCACCGGAAGGTCGAACCGTTCCCGCAGGGCAGTGACCAGGCGCGCGGCAGCCGCAGGGCGCAGCAGCCCGGCCATGTCCTTGATGGCCAGGATGTGGGCGCCGGCGTCGACGATCTTCTGGGCCAGCTCAAGGTAGTAGTCCAGCGTGTAAAGCTTTTCCTCCGGATCCAGCATGTCCGCGGTGTAGCAGAGGGCGACCTCCGCGACGGCGGTGCCGGTCTCGCGGACCGCCCGGATGGCCGGTGCCATCTGGTTGACGTCGTTGAGTGCGTCGAAGATGCGGAAGATGTCGATGCCCGTCGCGGCGGCCTCGTTGACGAACGCCACCGTGACTTCCTCGGGGTACGGCGTGTAACCGACCGTGTTGCGGCCGCGCAGGAGCATCTGCAGGCAGACGTTCGGCAGCGCCTTGCGCAGCGCGGCCAGCCGGTCCCAGGGGTCCTCGCCCAGGAACCGCAGCGCGACGTCGTAGGTGGCTCCGCCCCATGCCTCGACGGACAGCAGTTCCGGGAGCAGCTTGGTGACTGCCGGTCCGGCCGCCACGAGGTCCCGGGTCCGGACCCTGGTGGCGAGGAGGGACTGGTGCGCGTCGCGGAACGTCGTGTCCGTGACTGCGACGGCGACCTGCGCGCGTAGGGCCTGCGCGAACGCCTCAGGCCCGAGTTCCTGCAGCCGCTGCCGGGAGCCGGGCCGGGCCGCGGAGTCGTCCACGGAAGGAAGCTTGTCGGCCGGGTCACTGTGGACCGTGAGCTCGCCGTTGGGCTTGTTGACGGTGACCTCGGCCAGCCAGGTCAGCAGCTTGGTCCCGCGGTCCGCAGAGACGCGCGCCTTCAGCAGCTGGGGGCGTTCGTCAATGAATGAGGTCGCCACGTTGCCGGCGACGAAGTCCTGATCGTCCAGCACGGCCTGCAGGAAGGAGATATTGGTGGATACTCCGCGGATGCGGAACTCGGCCAGGGCGCGGCGGGCGCGGGCCACGGCGGCGGGGTAGTCACGGCCGCGGCAGGTCAGCTTCACCAGCAACGAGTCGAAGTGCGGGCTGATTTCGGCGCCCGAGTAAACGGTGCCGCCGTCGAGCCGGACGCCGGCGCCGCCGGCGGAACGGTAGCCGGTGATCTTGCCGACGTCGGGCCGGAAGCCGTTGGCCGGATCTTCGGTGGTGATGCGGCACTGCAGGGCTGCGCCCTTGAGCTGCACTGTCTCCTGCGAGAGGCCGAGGTCCGCGAGGGTCTCCCCCGCGGCGATGCGCAGCTGCGCCTGGACGAGGTCGACGTCGGTCACTTCTTCCGTGACGGTGTGCTCGACCTGGATGCGCGGGTTCATTTCGATGAACACGTGCTGCCCGGCCCGCTCCCCCACGGTGTCCACGAGGAACTCCACGGTGCCGGCGTTGACGTAGTTCAGGGCCTTGGCGAACTTCACGGCGTCGCGGTAGAGCGCCTGCCGGATGCCCTCGTCGAGGTTCGGCGCCGGGGCGATCTCGATGACTTTCTGGTGCCGGCGCTGGATGGAGCAGTCACGCTCAAAGAGGTGCATGACGTTGCCCTCGGCGTCGGCCAGGATCTGGACCTCGATGTGGCGGGGGCGCAGGACTGCCTGCTCGAGGAACATGGTGGGATCGCCGAACGCGGCATCGGCTTCGCGCATGGCGGCCTGCAGCGCTTCGGGCAGCGCCTCCCGCGTGTCCACGCGGCGCATGCCGCGGCCACCGCCGCCGGCGACGGCTTTGGCGAAGATGGGGAAGCCGATCTCGTCAGCGGCCGCAATGAGCACGTCGACGTCCTTGGACGGCTGGCTGGACTTGAGCACGGGAACGCCGGCCTTGCGGGCTGCCTCGAGGGCGGCGACCTTGTTGCCGGCCAGTTCCAGGACCTCGGCCGGCGGGCCGACGAACGTGATGCCGGCTTCGGCAGCGGCCCGGGCCAGCCGCGGGTTCTCGGAGAGGAAGCCGTAGCCGGGGTAGATCGCGTCGGCCCCGGATTCCTTGGCCACCCGGACCACCTCGTCGACGTCGAGGTACGCCCGGACAGGGTGGCCCTCTTCGCCGATCAGATAGGCCTCATCGGCCTTCTGGCGGTGGATCGAGTTCCGGTCCTCGTTGGGGAACACTGCAACGGTCTTGGCACCGAGTTCATAGCCGGCGCGGAAGGCACGGATCGCGATTTCGCCGCGGTTGGCCACCAGAATCTTGGAAAACATACTTCTCCTGCATCTTTGCGGGCGGTTCGGTAAGTGCTCACAGTGTCTAAGACCCCCGTAGGCAAACACAAATCATTGTGGTGACTGTCACAGCATTATGCGTCACGTATGCCTGTTGCGCGCAAGGCCGCCGGGCTACCGGCGGAACCTTCCCGACGATCTTCCGCCCCTCCACCCGATGTGACGGGATTCGACGGGCCGTCCACATATGATGAGTGGGTGGGTGGCGCAAGCACGCCCCGGCTCCTTGGAACGCAGGGGCCGGCAGGACCCCGTCCCGGCAACCGGCGTTAGGTATTGGTTTTTCAAGTGCAAGTAGTCAGCATCAGCAGCCTCAAAGGCGGTGTCGGCAAGACATCGGTGACCACCGGCTTGGCGTCCGCGGCATTGGCCGCCGGCATCCCCACCCTCGTCGTCGACCTTGACCCCCATGCGGATGCCAGCACGGCCCTCGGCGTCCGGCCCGGAGAGCAGCTCGATATTGGCAGGATGCTCAAATCCCCGCGGCGCGCGCACTTGGCGGACAACGTCGTCCCCAGCGGCTGGGTGGAACGGGCCGGAAGCAACGGATCCTCCGCCGCAGGCTCAGCTCCGTCGGTCCTGGATGTCGCGGTCGGCTCCGCCTATACCGGCATCTACGACCGTCCTGACCTTGGCCGCCGCGATCTGCGCAGGCTCTCCTCCGTGCTGGCAGGAGCCGAAGGCTACGAACTGGTCCTCGTCGACTGCCCGCCGTCGCTCAACGGACTCACCAGGATGGCCTGGTCCGCGAGCGACAAAGTGACCCTCGTGGCCGAACCCGGGCTGTTCTCCGTCGCCGGCACCGAACGCACGATGCGGGCCATCCAGCTGTTCCGCAACGAGTTCGCCCCCAACCTGTCCCCGGCCGGGATCGTCGCCAACCGGGTGCGCACCGGGTCCGCTGAACACACCTTCAGGCTTTCCGAAATGCAGTCCATGTTCGGTGAACTGCTCCTGGCCCCGCATATCCCGGAACAGGCCAACTGGCAGCAGATCCAGGGCGCGGCACATGCCATCCATCACTGGCCCGGAGATTCGGCCAAGAACGCCTCGGCGCTTTTCGACGCGCTCCTGGCGAACCTGCTCAAATCCAACGGCAACGTCCGCGGCCGCAGCCAGCGCTAGCCTCCAACAGACCGCCGACAGCAAAGGCCGCCTTCCATCCGGAAGGCGGCCTTTGCTTTAAGTTTCTGCTTTAGGTCTCGTGCGTCTAAGGCTCAGCCGGTTTTGCGGGCGGTCCGGCGCTTGCTGAGTTCGTCGTCCGGAAAGGACTGGTCGACGGCGTGTTCGCTCGGGAGGGCTGCAAGGCTGCCCTCCACCTCACGCCAGACCCGGCCGACGGCGATGCCGAAGACACCCTGTCCGCCCTGGACGAGGTCGATGACTTCATCGGCCGACGTGCACTCATACACGCTGGCGCCGTCGCTCATGAGTGTGATCTGGGCAAGGTCCTCGACGCCGCGTTCCCGCAGGTGCTCGACCGCCGTTCGGATCTGCTGCAGGGAAACGCCGGTGTCCAGGAGCCGCTTGACGACCTTCAGGACCAGGATGTCCCGGAAGCCATAGAGCCGCTGGGAGCCGGATCCGGCGGCGCCGCGAACCGCAGGTTCAACGAGCCCGGTCCGGGCCCAGTAGTCCAGTTGGCGGTAGGTGATGCCGGCAGCCTTGCACGCGGTGGGTCCGCGGTAGCCTGCGTCCTCGTCCAGGACGGGAAGATCCTCAGTGAACAGCAGGCCTTGGGCACCGCTGGCGGGTACCGCGATACCACCCGTCGAGGTCTGCTTGAGCTCGCCCGCTTCGCCTTTCGGACTCACGTGGATCCTCCTTGTCATGGCTCCCCGAAGGAAGTTGCAGCAACAGCCGGTCAGCTGACCAGCTCAGTAACCAGAACACCGCACGAAATGCATCCGTGTAATTCGGCCGGGCTGCACTTTCCAGTGTGACTTGCGCGGCTGTTGTATGCAATGGGAACTTGTACCTCCGACGTTAGGCCTGCCAGGGCCCAAGGTCAAAGACGTTCGCGTTATTCGGGGGGCGTGTCGAAACTTTCATCCTCGACTTTAACCTTAACGTGGTCTCAGCCCGCGAAGTCTTCAGGTTCGACGTCGTCGAGGAACTCGCGGAACCGCCGCAGTTCGCCTTCTTCGTCCACTGCGGGGCCGGGGTGCGTGTCCTCGCCCTCGTCGTGTTCGGTGATCCGCACGCCGGCTTCGTCCATGACGGCGTCGGCGCACCAGATCCGGCACTTGGCCCGGAGCGCGAGGGCCAGCGCGTCGGAGGCCCGCGAACTGACGGTGGTGCCGTCCTCGAACTGGAGCTGTCCGTAGAAGATGTTGTCCTCCACCGCCACGATGTTGACGCTGACGATGCTGTGCCCCAGGGACTCGACGACGTCCACAAGCAGGTCGTGGGTCATCGGGCGGGGCGGGACCACACCCTGCTGGGCGAGGGCGATGGCGCTGGCTTCGGGCGTGCCGATCCAGATCGGCACGTGGCGTTCGCCATGGATCTCTTTGAGCAGGACTAGCGGCTGGTTGGACGGTAACTCAATCCGGACGCCTACGATCTCCACCTCAATCATCAGCTGTCCATCCTCGAGATGCGGTCCAGGACCAGAGCCTGATGCAGGGAGAGGCACAACTCGCTGATTTCCCGTGCCGTCTCGGCGGCGCGCGCGTGGGAGGCTGCGTCCTTGCGCGAGGTCAGGGTCGCCACGGCGCGTTCCACCAGGCCGAATTCGCGTTCGGCGGCGGCCTGGAACGGCCGCAGGTGGCGTGGTTCCAGGCCATGGCTCTCCAGCTGCACGCACGCGCGCGCCACCTGGAGGGCATGTTCGTCGAACTTGCCGTTGACGTGGCCGATCAGGCCGTAGCTCAGGAGCGATTCGAGCAGGGGCACGCTCGCGCCGGATTCCGCGCGGAGCTGTTCCTCGCTCAGGCGGCGCACCCGGTTCTGCAGTTCTGCGGCGAGTTCCACGGACACGATCCGGGGCGACACCGTGACGCCCGGCGGAAGGTTGTCCGGGCGTTCGCCGCGGTCGATCGCGTCGAGATAGTCTTTGATGACTTTCAGCGGAAGGTACTGGTCCCGCTGCAGGGACAGCACGAACCGCAGGCGCTCAACGTCGCTCTCCGCATACTGCCGGTACCCGGCAGGCGTCCGCTGCGGGTTGATGAGCCCCTTCTCTTCCAGGAACCTGATTTTCGACGCAGTCATGTTCGGGAAATCCTCGCTCAACTGAGCCAGGACTTCTCCGATGTTCAGGACCTGGGGTCCGCGCCGTTCCGCTTGTGCCATGGCCACAGGCAGCTACCCCGGAATCAGACGTTGCCTGCTGCGCGGGCAGGGCTCAGGTAGAAGGTGAGGCGGAACTTCCCGATCTGCACTTCGTTGCCGGACTTCAGCTCCACGCTGTCGACGCGGTCATGATTCACGTACGTGCCGTTCAGGCTTCCGGTATCCACGACTTCGAAGCTGCGTGCCGTGCGGCGGAATTCGACGTGACGGCGCGAAACCGTGACGTCGTCAAGGAAGATGTCGGCGTCCGGGTGGCGGCCCGCCGCCGTGGTGTCCGAATCCAGCAGGAAGCGCGCGCCCGTGTTGGGCCCGCTGTGGGCGACCAGCAGGGCAGAGCCGTACGGCAGCGCCTCAACTGCAGCCCGCTCCTCGGTGGAAAGCTTCGGTGTGAAGTGGGGCTCGTCGCGGACCGGCGTGAGGTTGATCGATGTGGTCTCTGAAGCTTTCACTCCACCCGTGCCGTGACCGTCACCGGGGTGGTTCCGTTCGTGCCGAAACATTGAGTCCTCCTCATTCGTTGCAGGTGTCCCCCCTGCAAACAACGCATGCCGTCCGGAAATGCCTGGCAGATCCGGTATTCGGTCCTCCGGCGGACCGTGGTTGGCGTATCCAGCGGTCCGGCCCGAAAGACCGTTTCCTTTAGCCTACCTGTTGTTCGTACTCCGATGCACTGAGCAGCGACTCGACTGCGTCCGGCTCCGCAAGCTTGATTTCGATCAGCCAGCCCTCGCCGTACGGATCTGAATTGATCAAGTCCGAATCGGTGTCCAGCGCGTCGTTCCGGGACACCACTTCGCCGGCAACCGGGGCGTAGATGTCACTGACGCTCTTGGTGGACTCGACTTCGCCGACGACGTCGTTCGCCTTGACCGTTGAGCCCACCTCGGGCATCTGGGCGTAGACGACGTCCCCGAGGGCGTCCTGGGCGAAATCGGTGATGCCCACGCGAACGACCCCGTCGGCGTTCGGGGCCGACACCCATTCGTGTTCTGCGGTGTAGGACAGCTCTTCGGGAATGATGCTCATGACGGGCCTTTCATCGGGAATCACCTAGGTCAGCGGCGGCCAATCGAACTGCCCGCCGCTGAAAAGTATAGGCACAACCGGCCGTGGCCCGGGAGGACTCTGACATGATGATGCGATGACGGAATATGCGCGGGCATCGGTCGGGGAAAGCGCCAGCCCGGGTCCCGCCGGCAAAGCCGGAAGGGGCTAGGCCATGCCCGAACTCCCGGAAGTTGCGGCCCTGGCGGAATTCCTGGCCGAACACCTGCGCGGAGCTGTTGTGACGAAGGTCCAGATCGCCTCGGTGGCAGTGCTCAAAACGGCGGATCCCCCTTACTCCGCGCTTGAGGGCCGGGCCGTATCGGGGGCGCGCCGTTTGGGCAAGTTCGTCAGCCTGGATGCCGACGGGCTGCATCTTGTCTTCCATCTGGCGAGGGCCGGCTGGGTCCGCTTCACCGACACTCCCACCGATATCCAGCTGAAAATGGGCAAAGGCTACATCGCGGCGCGGCTGTCCTTTTCCAGCGCTGCCGGCCCGCTCGGCCTGGACCTGACCGAGGCCGGCACGAAGAAGGGCCTGGCGGTGTACGTGGTCCGGGATCCGCAGGACGTTCCCGGCATCGCGGCGCTCGGACCGGACCCGTTCAGTCCGGGGTTCGACGTCGACACCCTGGCGGAGATCCTCGGTTCCAGTTCCCAGCAAATCAAGGGCGTCCTGCGGAGCCAGAGTGTGATCGCCGGCATCGGGAACGCCTACAGCGACGAGATCCTGCATGCAGCCAAAACGTCGCCCTTCGCCATCGCCAGGTCATTGGACCGGGACGCGGTCCAACAACTTTACGACGCCATCCACAGCGTCCTCGGAACAGCGCTGCTGGAAGCGCAGGGCAAAGCGCCCAGTGAGCTCAAGGACGCCAAACGGAGCCACATGCGCGTCCACGCCCGGACCGGCGAACCATGCCCGGTGTGCGGCGACACCGTGCGCGAGGTCTCCTTCGCCGATACGGCCCTGCAGTACTGTCCGACGTGCCAGACCAGGGGGAAGATCCTGGCGGACCGCCGGACGTCAAAGTTCCTGAAATAGGGGCCGGGTGTCGGGCTTGCAGGAAGCCCCCGTCGTCGTTCTCGCATCCCTTGCGTCGGCGCCTCCCGGCGGTCACGATACGAGGGCACCTAAACGGCGTCCGAGGGAGTTGGCTGAACGATGCGCATGCTGATCATGGGTCCCCCGGGGTGCGGCAAGGGCACCCAGGCCGAACGTCTGTCTGGGCGCCTCGACATCACCGGAGTGTCCACCGGCGAGGTCTTCCGCGACCACGTGAAGAACCTGACGCCGCTGGGCCGGGAAGTCGTGCGGCATCTGGACGCGGGCGATTTCGTGCCCGACACCCTGACGAACCGTGTGGTGCGTGACCGCCTTAACCAGAATGACGTCAGTGCCGGGTTCCTCCTGGACGGGTATCCCCGGAACACGGCACAGCAGGCTGAACTCGACGTCATCCTCGCCGCCAACGGGCAAGAGCTGGATGTTGCGGTCCAGTTGAGGGTTGACGACGCCGAACTGGTCCGCCGGATGCTCCACCGCGCCACGCTGACCGGGCGCAGCGACGACGCCGAGGACGTCATCCGGCACCGCTTGGAGCTCTACCAACACGAGACTGAGCCGGTGGCCGCTGCGTACTCACAGCGCGGGATTCTCCTGAGCGTCGACGGTATGGGAAGCGAGGATGAAATCTTCGAACGACTGCTGGCGGCACTCCGTGCCTCCTTCCCGGCGGTCATACCCGATGCCACGCCGGCCACGGGAGACGGAACGACGCCGGGCTGAATGACCCTCCAACAGCTTCGGCCGGATAAAGAGTACAGGCCGCCTCCGGATTTCTCCGGAATCGGACTTTGACCGGCCACTCTGAGGAATCAGGGTGCCAACAGCGCACACACATCAGTGACGGAGCCGGGGCCGGTAAGCCCTCCCGTTCGCATCCGTCGGTGCATTGAGATCCCAATCCACCCGGCCCACGGTGAGGAACAGTCCCGGGGTTCCAGAACCAATGGGAACTTCGATCAGATTTCTTCCTGGCGCCGTCATTTGAATGTCGCCAGACGGGTTAAGTTTCATTGTCACGGAGCCGCTCACGACGTAGCGGACCACCTTCGAAGCCGGCCCGGGACCTGTCAGGGTCACGGTCGCGCCAGGACCAGTGCCGATCAAGACTTTCACGGGAGGGTGAACGGCCTTTTCCACCAAGGCAGGCTGATGAATGTGCTCTTGCCCGTCTGCTGGGCGTCTAAGACGAAGCCTGGGCAGTCGTATTGATACGGTGTCGGGTCGTTGCGCGTGGGCGGTTCGGCAATTGCCGGCCCTATCCCGGTCAGAAGTCCAGCGGCTAGTGCGACGGCAAGAGAATCCGCTTCATGAAGTTACTCCCTGTGTGGCGGGCGAATAAGTCCCCCCATTGGTTCGGGACAATTCCCTGACTGACTTGAACGCCTGCGAGTTCTGGCGTCCGCTCAGCGGCGTAAACAAGGGCCGCCACGGGTTGACCCGGATAACTGGGGCATTGCAGTATTGTCCGACCTGCCAGACCAAGGGGAAGATCTTGGCGGACCGCCGGACGTCAAAGTTCCTGAAATAGCGGCGCCGGTTCAGCCGCCAGCGCGGGTTCCCCGCCGCCGGACAAATGCGGCACGGATCGGACGGGCAAGCCAGACCAGGGCACCAGCCAACAGGACTCCGCCGACTGTGAGGACGAACGGCAGCGGGCCTACGGACCCTGCGGTGGATGCCTGCGATTCTGACGCAGCGACCGGTTCGGACGGCCTTGCGCTCGAACCGGGAGTCGCCGTGGTCTCCGGTGCAGGGGTTGATGACGGTGCAGCGGCCGATGACGGACCAGCGTCGGGAGTCACCGGCGCTTCCGCCGGGATCGCCGCGTCGACCGGGGACTCGACGGCGGGATAAGGGCCGGTCGCCCCTGGGGCCGAGTCGAACTGAACGCCGGTCAGCGGGGCTTGGACCGAGGCCTGCGATTCGACGTTTCCGTTGCCGGACGTCGCCGTAGCGGTGGTCGTGGCGGTGGCCGACGGGGTCGTCGTCGGAGTCGGAGACGCGGTAGCGGTAGCGGTAGCCGTCGGAGACGCGGACGGGGTCGGAGACGCCGTGGCCGTCGGAGACGCGGACGGGGTCGGAGACGCCGTGGCCGTCGGAGACGCCGTGGCCGTAGCCGTTGCCGTAGCGGTTGCCGTTGCCGTAGCAGTGGCCGACGGGGTCGCCGTCGGAGTCGGAGACGCTGTAGCGGTAGCCGTCGGAGACGCGGACGGGGTCGGAGACGCGGTGGCCGTCGGGACGGGAGTTGAACCCAAGGCGCCAGGTTGCACCACCGCTGTGGGGGCCGATCTCCGGACAACGTAGAAGTACCCAAGCCTGATCCCGGTGACCCTGACAGTCAGCGTCTTGCCAGCGTCCGACCACGTCACAACGTAGCTGGACCCGTAGGCACGACCGGAACCGGACCACGAGTAGCTCAGTTTCAGCGGCGACGGGCCCAGGTGCCGAGGTCCATGGTCAGGGTCGACCCGACCCTGACGGTGCCGGTGATCGTGGGGGTGGACCTAACCAGCGCTCCCTTGATGACCACCGCCGTCGGAATCGACGTTCTGGAGTCGGTCGCGTAACCGGTCCGGGACGCAGTCACCCGGACCGTGAACGTCGCCAACAGGTCAGAAGCAACCGGAACGTAGGTCGCACCCGTGGCCCCAACGACCGCCACACCGGAACGGAACCACTGGAAGCCCAACGTCACCGCGGCGGCCCCGCCCCTCCCCGGGACCGCAGTCAGCGTAGACCCCACACTCGCCGTCCCGCTGATCGTCGGAACCTCCCAGCCCGCAGCCACCGGCGCAGTGGCGGCCGAGGTCCTGGTCACGGTGGTGTAACCCGTCCGGGACCCGGTGACCCGGACCGTGAGGGACGCAGCGGCGTCCCTGGCAACAGGAACATACGTGGATGCGGTCGCCCCAAGGATGGCCACGCCCGAACGGTACCACTGGTATGTCAACCTGACCCCGACAGGATCGGAACTGCCCTCGTCGACAGGACCCCAGACGCCCGGATCCGCCGTCAAAGTTGACCCCACCTCAGCGGTCCCCGTAACCGTCGGGACCGGCGAACTACGGAACGCAGCCGCTGCGACTGGGATCCCGAGGGGATGAACGATGCTTTGCCCGGGCGGTTAGTAAGCTTTCGCCGGCAGCGCCCCTGCCAAGAGCGAAGTAAGAGTTAGAGACAGAGCCGCAGTTAGGGCAATGGGCACAGCAACGGTAAAGCCTTTCAAAGTTCCCCCGAGGATTTGAAGCAATCAACTTTGCCGAAGTCTAACTGCAATTCTGGGCCGAACTTGCAAGGTGCGCAGTGCGTGCAGCCGGAGGCAAAAAGAAAAACCGCCCCACCGCCAGGATGATTCCCGGTGATGGAGCGGTTTCTATGGGTCGGGCTGACAGGATTTGAACCTGCGACCCCTTGACCCCCAGTCAAGTGCGCTACCAAGCTGCGCTACAGCCCGTTAGTTCCGCCGTTCTCCGCCTCGATGCCATTCCCTGTATATCCAGGAGATTTCATCTCTGCAGTCCGGCCGAACCACCTCCAAAAGCTTACACGATCTTGGAGGGTGCCCGTGACATTTTCCGCATGTCACGGGCAGTGTGTGTCCTAATTAACGCTTCTTGCCGCGCTTTTCGCGGACGCGCATGTTGACCTCGATCGGGGTGCCCTCGAAACCGAAAGTCTCGCGGAGCCGGCGGGTGATGAAGCGGCGGTAGCCCGGATCCAGGAAACCGGTAGTGAACAGCACGAACTTCGGCGGCCGGCTGGAGGCCTGGGTGCCGAAGAGAATGCGGGGCTGCTTGCCGCCCCGGACCGGGTGCGGGTGTGCCGCGACAAGTTCGCCGAGGAACGCGTTGAGGCGTCCGGTCGGGATGCGCTTGTCCCAGCTTTCCAGCGCGGTGTCGAGGGCCGGGACGAGCTTGTCCTTGTGCCACCCGGTCAGCGCCGAAATGTTGACCCGCGGCGCCCACGCAACGTGGGCAAGGTCCTGCTCGATCTCACGTTCGAGGTAGGTGCGGCGTTCGTCGTCGAGCAGGTCCCACTTGTTGAACGCGAGGACCAGTGCGCGGCCGGATTCGATCGCCAGCTGCAGGATGCGGACGTCCTGCTCGCTGAGGACTTCGTCCACGGCGAGGAGCACGACGGCGACCTCGGCCTTTTCGAGCGCACTCTGGGTCCGGAGCGAGGCGTAGAAATCCGCGCCCTGGGCCATGTGCTGGCGGCGGCGGATGCCGGCAGTGTCGACGAAGCGCCAGGTCCGGCCGCCGAGTTCGATGAACTCATCGACCGGGTCCCGGGTGGTGCCGGCGGTGTTGTCCACCACCACGCGCTCGGAACCGGCAAGCTTGTTCAGCAGCGAGGACTTGCCGACGTTGGGCCGGCCGATCAGTGCGATGCGGCGCGGACCGCCGGAGCGCTCCAGGCCTTCGATCGTGGAGAACTCGGGAAGAGTGTCCATGACGTGGTCCAGCAGGTCGGCGACGCCGCGGCCGTGGAGCGCCGAAACCGGGTAAGGCTCGCCGAAGCCGAGGCCCCAGAGCGTGGCCGAGTCTGCTTCCTGCGCAAAGTCGTCCACCTTATTGGCCACCATGATGACCGGCTTCTTGGACTTGCGGAGCATCTTCACGACGGCTTCGTCCGTGGCCGTGGCGCCGACGGCGGAGTCGACGACGAACAGCACGGCGTCAGCGAGTTCTACGGCCATCTCGGCCTGATCGGCAACGCGGGCGTGGATGCCGCGGGCATCGTGCTCCCAGCCGCCGGTGTCGACGACCGTGAAGTTCCGGCCGTTCCAGGTGGCCGAGTACATAACGCGGTCACGGGTGACGCCGGGGGTGTCTTCCACGACCGCTTCGCGGCGGCCGAGGATGCGGTTGACCAGGGTGGACTTGCCGACGTTCGGACGGCCGATGATGGCCAGCACGGGATCCAGCTTGACCGGACCGTCGAAGTCCTCGTCGTCGTAGCCGCCACTCAGGAGCGCGGCGTCTTCCTCGTCGAGTTCGTAGTCGTCCAGGCCGGCCCGGAGGGAGGCCGCCCGGAGCTCCGCTTCGTCGTCGTCCAGGGCGGCGAGATGCTCAGCTACCTGGTCCGTGCCGGTGGGCGTGTATTCGTCTTCGCCGGCGCCAAAGTTGCCGGAGGTTTGAGTCGTATCGCTCATTGCACTTTCCTTAGATGGTGATCTGCCGGCGTCCCGGCTACTGCTTCATGACGTTCTTGCGGGGAATCCGCGTCGGGCAAGGGCTGCCCACTGTATGTAATGGAGTCTTGGACATGCCTGGCCAGCGCGGCGCGGATCTCGGTTCCCGCCCTGTCCATTGAAACACGGCCGGTCTCACCCGGCCGGCGGCTGACATTGAGGGCCCCGCCGAAGCTGACGTGCAGCCGGCGGCGCAGCCGCGGGACGGCGTCCAGGTGCTCGTCGCCGACCCGGGTGCCGAGGATGGCCACGGGGACCACGGTGGCACCGGAGTTCAACGCGAGCCAGGCGACTCCGTTGTTGATGGCCGCCGCCTCGCCGCTCCCCCGCGTTCCTTCGGGGAGGATCCCCACGCACCGTCCGGCGGCGAGAACCCGCTTGGCTGTCTGCAGCGCCGCACGGTCGCCCGCACGGTCGACGGCGAGCTGGCCGGAGGCCGTGAGCACCAGGCCGAGGAAGCCGGTGAACAGCTCCTTCTTGACCAGGATGTGCATGGGGCGAGGTGCGGCGCCGAACATGACGGGTCCGTCCAGGAAACTGATGTGGTTCCCAGCGAAGATCACCGGGCCGGTGGCCGGAACGTTGGCCCGCCCGGTCACCGAGGTCCGGTAGGCGACGTGGTCCAGCAGCCAGCCCACGGGCCGGCTCCAGGCCGTTGTCCACCGCCCCGGCACTGCCGGCTGCGGCTCAGTCACCCTTGGTGACCTTGTGGTTGATGACGCGGTCCACGATGCCGAGCGCAGCGTCGACGGTCTGGGCGAAGTCCAGGTCCGAAGAGTCCAGGGTCACCACGCCGTCGGCCGCCTGGGTGAAGTTCACCACGGTGGAGTCCCTGGCGTCGCGCTGGGTCACCTGGGCGGCGAGCTGCTCGGCGTTCTGGCTGCCGCCAAGCTGGATCCCCCGGCGGCGCAGGCGCGCCTCCTCGCTCGCGGTGAGGAGCATCCGCACTTCGGCTCCCGGGGCGACGACGGTGGTGATGTCACGCCCCTCGACCACCATGCGGCGGTGGTGGTGCTCGATCAGCTCACGCTGGCGGCGGATGAGTTCGGTGCGGGCGCCAAGCGTGGTGGCCACGGCACTGACGGCCGCGGAGATCGCCGGCTCCCGGATTGCGAGGGTGATGTCGACGCCGCCGACGCGCACGTACTCGTCCTGCGGGCTGGTGCTGATCTCCAGCGGGAGGTTCTCTGCTGCAGCCTCAACCGCGGCCGCGTCATCCAGGTCGGTCCCGGCATCCAGGCAGAACCAGGTCAGGGCGCGGTACATCGCGCCGGTGTCGAGATAGGCAAGCCGGAGCCGCCGCGCGACTTCCTTGCTGACGCTGGACTTGCCCGATCCGGACGGTCCGTCGATAGCCACGACAAGGCTTTTTCCGGGGCGGACAACGTCCACCGTTTCTATGAGTTCCTGGGTCATTACTGGAGTACCCGCCATCCGCGATCGTTGAGGGCTTCGATTAATAGGTCATGTTTGTTCGGCAGTACGGAGATTTCCACCATGCCGACGTTCTGGCCCGAGGAGTGGTCCAGGCGGAGGTCCTCGAGGTTCACGCCGATCTCGCCGATCTCCGTGAGGAGCCTGGCGATCTGGCCGGGGGTGTCATCCACCAGGACCGTCAGCCAGGAGTAGGCCTGCGGCGGTCCGCCGTGCTTGCCCGGAATACGGGACTGTCCCGCGTTGCCTTCGCTGATCAGCTGGGCCAGGTCGAGCCGGGCGCCGGGGGCGGTCGGGTTCTCGAGCGTGCCGATCAGGCGGTTGAGGTCCTCGCGGACCCCGTTCAGGATCCCGACAACCTTGCCCGCGTTGGCGCCAAGGATCTGCACCCAAAGGGTTGGATCGCTGGCCGCGATGCGGGTCACGTCGCGCAGCCCGTTCCCGGCGAGGGAGAGCGCATGCGGCGGCGTGCCCTGCAGGCGGCTGGCCACCAGCGAGGACATGATCTGGGGCAGGTGCGAGACCAGGGCCACGGCCTCGTCATGTTCTTCGGCCCCGAATTCGGACACCACCGCGCCAAGATCCGTTGCCAGCGACCGCCCCGTCTGCAGGGCTTCGGGCGACGTTTCCGCCGAAGGGCACAATACCCAGGGCATCGAGGTGAACAGCTCACCGCGGGCGGCTACCGGACCGGACTTCTCCCGGCCCGCCATGGGGTGGGTCCCGACGTAGCGGGCGAGATCGGCCCCGCGGGCCCGGAGGTCGGCCTGGATGCCGGCTTTCACGCTGGCGATATCGACCACCGCGGACTGCGGGTATTCCGTCAGGGCCTTGGCAACCACATCGGCGGTGACATCCGGCGGAGCGGCCACCACCACGAGTTCAGGCTGTTCCCCGTCGAGGCGCGCCAATGGCAGGCCGGCGCCGATGTCGACGGCGACGGCCTGGTTGGTGGGTGAAGGATCGGAGAGGAATACCGAGACCCCGCGGCCCCGCAGCCCCAGCCCGATGCTGGTGCCGAGCAGTCCCGTCCCGACGACCACCACCGGGCCATTCAGGTGGCCGCGGCCGTGGGTACGAAAAGCGGACATGCTACAGCCCTACGGATGCCAGCAGATGGCCGACTTCCTGCTTGCCAAGGTTGCGGATGCTGCCCTGGCGCTGGTCTCCCAGGCCGATGGGGCCGACCTTGACGCGGACCAGACGCAGCACCGGGAAGCCGACGGCGTCGAAGAGACGCCGGACAATCCGGTTCTTGCCCGAGTGCAGAATGACTTCGATCAGCACGTGGCCCGGGGTCGAGTCGACGAGCTTGAAGGAATCGACCGAGGCGATGCCGTCCTCGAGTTCGACGCCGGCCTTGAGCTCGGCACCGATGCCCTGCGGGAAGGGCCCGCGGACCTGCACGAGGTAGGTCTTGGGCACTTCGTAAGAGGGGTGCGTCAGGCGGTTGGCAAGTTCGCCGTCGTTCGTCAGCAGCAGCAGGCCCTCGGTGGCGACGTCGAGCCGGCCCACGTGGAAGAGCCGTTCGCCGTGGCTGTTCCGGACGAAGTCGCTGATGCAGGGACGCCCGTCCGGGTCCTCCATGGTGGAGACAACGCCCTTGGGCTTGTTGAAGACCATGTAGACCATGTTCTCGTCCAGCTGGATGCGGAGACCGTCGACGTGGATCACGGCGGTCTTCGGATCCACGCGGACACCGAGCTCGGTGACGACCTGGCCGTCGACCTCGACGCGGCCTTCGGCGATCATTTCTTCGCAGACACGCCGTGAGGCGACGCCGGCCGAAGCCATGACCTTCTGGAGGCGGATGCCGTCCTGGTCGTGCAGCTCGGACTGGGGCACCTCGGCGCGCGGTCCGCGCTTGCGCGCGGGCTTGCGCACGGGGCCAAGGTTCTGGCCGAAGCGTTCGCTGCCGAAGGCGCGGGGGCCCGCGAACTTGGCGGCGCCGGTACGCGGCTTGGGCTTGAGGGCACCGGGGGTGCCGGGTGACTTGCCGAAGCCGGGCTTGCGGGCGGCAGCCTTGCGGGCTGCTTCCTTGCCGGAGGGCGCCTTTGACTTCCAGTCCCCGGATGCCGGGCGGCCTGCCGCCGGCGCGCCATCGGGACCCTGCAGGTCAGGATCGATGAATGCCTCTTCGCGGGGCTTGGGGTGCTTGAAGGGGCGGTCTCCGCCGCCCTTGAATCCGGCTCCACCGGTGCGGCTTGAACCGCCCTGTGCGCCGCGGCCTGAGCCCTGCGCCGGGTTTTGTCCGGCCTTGTTTTGTCCGGCCTTGTTTTGTCCGGCCTTGTTTTGTCCGGCACTGTTACGTCCCGAACTGTTACGTGGTGAACCCTGGCGTCCCGCCTGTGTCATGACCCGTCCTTCGTTTGTTGGCCGACGGCCGCTGTCTCCCGACAACACCCGCCGACGGGGCAAAATGATTCCGCCCTGGTGGATACTCGTGTGCAGGCAGTTGTTCCTGCCTACATTCTTCCAGCGTCGTAAAACTCTTCGATGCCTTCAAGCCCCGGAAGATGGGGTGAAAGCTGCGGCAATTCCGCCACCGAGCCGATTCCCATCCGCTCCAGGAAATACGACGTCGTGCGGTACAGGATGGCCCCGGACTCGGGATCTGTTCCCGAATCCTCGATCAGCCCGCGCTGCGTCAGCGTCCGCACGACAGAGTCAACATTGACTCCTCGAATTGCAGACACCCGCGCCCTTGATACGGGCTGGCGGTAAGCGATGACGGCGAGCGTTTCGAGCGCCGCCTGCGTCAGCCTGGCTGTCTGTCCTTCCAGCACAAATCCGCCGACGATATCGGCGAATTCAGCGCGGGAATAGATCCGCCAGCCTCCGGCGATATTCCGCAATTCAAAACCCCGGGCGGTGGCGCTGAAGCCGTTGAAACTGGCATCGTCCACATCCGGGGCATTAACAGTATAACCGTTATACTCCCGCTGCAGTTCCTCCAGTAGACCCTCGACGACGTCGACCGTCAGGTTCAGCCCTGCCGCCAGCCCGGTGGCGGTGGCCGGCTCGTCGATCACCATCAGCACGGCTTCGAGGGCTGCGCGGGCGCCGCCGGGCAGGCCGGCGACGTCGGGTCCGGCGTCCTCGGCCGCGGGGCGTGGCAGTTCGTCGGCTCCGGCCGCTGCCCGGGACGGCCCGGAACGTGTCTCACTCAAGGCTGATCCTCATATTCTTCGCTCAGGTTTCCGCTGCTCCAGTTGTCTCCGCCGGCCGTCCAGTGGACGGTCAGGTCCCCCAGCGGCAGCAGTTGGTCGAACGCCACGGCGCGGTCCCGGAAGAGTTCCAGCAGCGCCAGGAACCGTGCCACCACGACGAGGGTGGACTCGGCGTCGGCGATGAGTGCCCGGAATGTGAGCGGATTGCCCAGGCGCAGGCGCTCACCGAGCAGTTCGGCCTGCTCTTTGACACTGACCGGGCTGCCGTGGAGATGCGCCAGGCCCACCTCGGTGGGGGCAGCTTCCTTGGGCTTGAGGGCTGCCTCGGCCAGGGCGGCGAACTGTTGCGGGGTGTGCCTCCAGACAAGGTCCGGGAGCATCGCGGCGAAGTGATCCTCGAGCGCAACCTGGCGCGGGTAGCGGCGGGCCTCAAGTTCTAGGGTGGACTCCATCATTCCGGCGACGTGCTTGAAGGCCTTGTATTGCAGGAGCCGGGCGAAGAGGAGGTCGCGGGCTTCCAGCAGCGCGATGTCCTCGTCGTCTTCAACCTCGCCGGCGGGCAGCAGCCGGGCCGCCTTGAGGTCCAGAAGCGTGGCGGCGATGACCAGGAATTCGCTGGCCTCATCCAGGGCCCAGTCTTCCCCCAGCGCCTGCAATCCCTTGATGTATTTGATGAATTCGTCGGTGACCGTGGAGAGCGCCACCTCGGTGATGTCCAGCTGGTGCTTGGAGATCAGGCCGAGCAGGAGGTCGAAGGGCCCGGTGAAGTTGACCAGCCTGACCTCGAAGCCGGGCTTTTTCGCTGCCGGCGCGCTGGCGGCAGCCTCCCCGGCAGCGGCCGGCAGCTCAGCCGGAAGTTCCAGCTCAGCCGGCATTTCCAGCTCCGCTGTGGGAGCGCCCGACTCTGCCATGGACCTGGCTAGGGCGCGCCGCCGCGCGAAATGAGTTCTTTGGCGAGGTTGCGGTAGGCGTCGGCGCCGATGTGGTTGCCGGCGTACGTGGTGATGGGCTCGGCGGCCACGGTGGCGTCGGCGAACTTGATGGAGCGCTTGATGACGGTCTCGAAGACCTTGTCGTCGAAGGCTTCCACTAGGCGGGAGATCACTTCGCGGCTGTGCAGGGTGCGGGCGTCGTACATGGTGGCAAGCACGCCGTCCACCTGGAGCCGCGGGTTCAGGCGGTCCTGGACCTTGTCGATGGTCTCCACGAGGAGCGCCACCGCACGCAGGGCGAAGAATTCGCAGATCAGCGGGATGATGACGCCGTGGGCGGCGGTCAGCGCGTTGACGGTGAGCAGGCCGAGCGAGGGCTGGCAGTCGATGAGGACGACGTCGTAGTCGTCCTCGACTTTCTTCAGCGCCCGGTCGAGCACCTGTTCCCGGGCTACCTCATTGACCAGCTGGACTTCCGCGGCGGAGAGATCGATATTGGCCGGAAGCAGATCCACGTTCTCGACACCGGTCTTGTGGATGGCATCCCGGATGTCGACCTTGCGGTCCATAAGGACGTTGTAGACCGTGAGATCGAGTTCGTGCGGGTTGATGCCGAGGCCCGCGGACAGCGCACCCTGCGGGTCGAAGTCGACGAGCAACACCCGGCGGCCGTATTCGGCCAGCGCGGCAGCGAGGTTGATGGTGGACGTGGTTTTGCCCACCCCGCCCTTCTGGTTGACCATGGCGATAACCCGCGCGGGGCCGTGGGATGACAGCGGCGCGGGTTCCGGAAAGACGCGGTGAGGGCGCCCGGTGGGGCCCATGACGGCGTCTTCCAGATCGAGTTCTGTGCCTTCCAGAGTTGCTGAACCCTGTTCGCTGCTCACGTATCTATCCACACTTTCGATGACGGTGATTGTCGTGCTTGATGTTGCTGCCCGCTTGATGTACCTGGCTGCTTAATATTCCTGCCCTGGACTTCCAGCGCCGATCTTATTCCTTCCAAGGCTACAGCGCCCGACACGGTATTCCACGGACCTTGACAGCGGGCCTTAACTGAGCCTCAACCTTCTGGTAGAAGTCGAAGGTGCTGTGGAACCGCGAAAAACCGCCCGCACGCTGGTCTGCGTCCGGGCGGTCTATTCTCTGGTCAACGCGGCCGCTGCTGCAGCGCGGTGGCAGTGAAGCTGGTGGTCAGGCGTTCACGGGAACCGGGCGGACCGGCTCTGCGGGTTCCTCGTGGACGGCATGTCCGGCGATCATGGTCTGTTCGTTGAAGGGCTCGCTGCCGGAGAGGACACGCTCGACCTGTCCGCCGTCGATCTCCTTGACCCAGGTGCCGATCAGCACGGTGGCCACGGCGTTGCCGGTGAAGTTGGTCAGCGCCCGGGCCTCGGACATGAAGCGGTCGATGCCGACGATCATGCCCACGCCGCCCAGAAGCTGCGGCGCATGCGCCTGGAGTCCTGCGGCCAGGGTGGCCAGGCCGGCACCGGTGACACCGGCGGCGCCCTTGGAGGCGATGATCATGAAGATCAGCAGGGAAACCTGGGCGCCCAGGTCCAGCGGGGTGCCCATGGCGTTGGCCACGAAGAGTGAGGCCATGGTCAGGTAGATGGCAGTGCCGTCGAGGTTGAAGGAGTAGCCGGTGGGGACGGTGACGCCGACGACCGGCTTGGACACGCCGAGGTGTTCCATTTTCGCGATCAGGCGGGGCAGCGCGGCCTCGGAGGAGGACGTGGAGAAGATCAGCAGGTATTCGCGGCCGAGGTATTTCATGAGCCGGAAGATGCTGACGCCGGCAACCACCTTGAGCAGCCCGCCGAGGATCACGACGATGAACAGGGCACAGGTGACGTAAAAGGCGCCCATCAGGGTCGCCATGCTGATGATGGCCTGGAAGCCGGTGGCACCGACGACGGCGGCGATCGCACCGAAGGCTCCGACCGGGGCCAGCCACATGATCATGATCAGGATGCGGAACACGAGGGCCTGGCCGTGGCCGACGGCCCTGAGGATCGGGGCTCCCTGCGGGCCCATCTTCTGCAAGGCGAAGCCGACCAGGATCGCGGCGAGGAGGGTCGGCAAGACGGGAATGTCGCCCGGGATGATGCCAAGCAGGAAGTCGACCGTGCTGTCGGTGGCCGCCTTCTTGTTCGGGTCGTAGGGGGCGAGTTTGAGGCCCTCGCCCGGGTGGATCAGGTTGCCGACGACCAGGCCGATGGCCAGCGCGAAGGTGGACATCACCATGAAGTAGGCCAAGGCCAGGCCGCCGACCTTGCCGACCGTGGCCGCCTTGGCGATGGAACCGATGCCGAGGACGATGGTGCAGAAGATGACCGGGCCGATCATCATCTTGATGAGTTTGATGAAGCCGTCGCCGAGCGGCTTCAGGGACTTGCCGACCTCGGGGAACAACAGCCCGACCAGGGCGCCGGCGATCACGGCAACGATGACTGCGATGTAAAGGTAGTGGGACTTGTCCAGTCCCTTGCGCTTCTTGACCGGCGTCGCGGCCGGTGCCGCTGACTCTCCTCGTTGAGAGGCCATGGTGTTCTCCTTGGATAGGCTGGACATTGATGCGGCACAGGCTGTGGGCCCCATCACGTCCGTTCTTGTGTGTACCCCCATCATTGGTGACGGGGTGACGCGCATCACCCTTGCGTTCATATTGGTCATGGAAGGTGCTGATGATCCACCGCTGGAGCATCGCCCGCAGGCTCTTTGTGGCCCATCTGCTGTTTATGGTGGCGCTGACGGCCATCGTCGGCACTGCCACCTTCGTTGACGCGCGCGACCACGCCTACGAGGAGGCCGGCCGCCGGATGGCCGGCATTGCCGTCACTGTGGCCGACACCCCCCTCGTGCTGGAGGCGGCGAGCGCCGCCGATCCGTCGGCGGTGCTCCAGCCGTATGCCCTGAAGGTCATGCAGGATGCGGATGCGGATTTCATCACGATCATGGCCCCGGACCGCACCCGGTGGACCCATCCGCGGGCTGAGGAACTGGGCAATCCGTATATCGGGTCCATCGATGCGGCCCTCAATGGCCAGGTGTTCACGGAGGTCGTGGCCGGCACCCTCGGGCCCTCGGTCCGCACCATCGCCCCGGTCAAGGATGCCGACGGCACCGTGCGGGCCCTGGTGGCGGCGGGGGTGACGGTCCGGACCGTGGACATTGCGGTCTCCGGCAGGCTGCCTGCGCTGCTGGCAATCGTCGTGGCGCTGCTTGCGGGCGGATCAGTGGCGTCCTGGCTGCTGGGCCGGTACCTGCGCCGGGTGACCCGCGGCTGGGGTCCCGAACAGCTCGCCCAGCTCTTCGCCTATTACGAATCGGTGCTGCATTCCGTGCGCGAGGGCGTGATCCTGATCGATTTGAAAGGCCATGTGGTCATGTACAACGACCAGGCCGCGGAACTCCTGGGGCTGACGAAACGCTCCCCCGGCGGCGGCACGGAATCCCCCGGCTCCCCGGCGGAGGGACGGCAGGCAGCCCCGTCCCTGGCGGACCTGCCACTGGCGCCGAGCCTCAAGGAACTCTTCGAATCGGGGCGGACCGCGCTCGACGAGATCCACCTGACCGGCTCCCGGATCCTGGTGGTGAACCAAGGCCCGGCGGTGGGCCCCGGACCTGCCGCGGCCCGCCAGCGGGAGGCGGTCTTCGGCACGGTCGCCACCATCCGGGACCGCACAGAAATCGAATCGCTGGGCAGCGAGCTGGAAACCATGCGCACACTCTCCGACGCCCTCCGTGCCCAGACCCACGAGCATGCCAACCGGCTCCACACGATCGTCTCGCTGATGGAACTGGGACGGGCGCCGGAGGCCCTGGACTTCGCGACCAAAGACCTCGAGCTCAGCCAGCGGCTGACGGATGACCTCGTGAGCTCCATAGAGGAACCCGTACTCGGTGCCCTGATCATGGGCAAGGCAGCGGAAGCGCACGAACGCGGTGTCGAACTGCTCCTCACCACCGGCGGCTCCACGGCGGTGACCGGGCTGGCCGTCCAGGACCTGGTGGCCATCCTCGGGAACCTGCTGGACAACGCCATTGACGCCGCCGCCGAAGCACCGGCGCCCAGGCTCGTTGAACTGTCGGTCCAGACCACCGCCGCGGCCCTCGAGATCATGGTCGAGGACAGCGGCCCGGGGATCGACCCGGAAGCTGTGGAAGACGTCTTCCGCCACGGTTTCAGCACCAAGGCGCCGGGGCCGTTCGGGCGGGGTCTGGGCCTGGCTTTGGTCCGCCAGGCCGTGCACCGCCTGGGCGGTACCATGACAATCACCAGCCCGGCCGGAGCACTGTTCCACGTCACACTGCCGGTCACAACAGAGGGACAGTCATGAGCGATATCCGGGTGCTCGTCGTAGAAGACGAACCGATCGCCGCAGCGGCCCACGCCGCCTACGTCGGCAGGCTGGACGGTTTCACCCTGGCCGGTTCCGCGCCCGACGGGCAGTCGGCCCTGCGCCTGCTGACGGAATTCGCGGCCGCGGGCAACCCGGTGGAGCTGGTCCTGCTGGACATGAACCTCCCGGATCTGCACGGGCTCGACATCGCACGACGGATGCGGGCCTCCGGCCTCTTCGCGGACATCATCGCCATCACCGCCGTGCGGGAACTGAACATCGTCCGCAGCGCGGTGGCCACCGGCGTCGTCCAGTACCTGATCAAGCCCTTCACGTTCGCAACGTTCGCGGACAAACTGGCCAGCTACCGGCTGTTCCGGGAACAACTGGCCTCGTCCGCGACGGGGACTGCCGGGCCCGGCGCCTCCCAGAGTGACGTGGACCAGGCCTTTGCGAGCCTACGGGCACCGTCCGAGCTGCCGCTGCCCAAGGGTCTGGCCCCGTCCACGCTGGAATCCGTTCAGGAATTCGTGAAACTGCAGACCGGGGCAGTGTCAGCCAGCGAGGTGATGGCCGCGCTCGGCATGTCCCGGGTCACCGCCCGTCGCTATCTCGAGTACCTGGCCGACGCCGGCACCGTCTCCCGCGCGGCGCGCTACGGCGCCCCCGGCCGGCCGGAGAACGAATACCGCTGGACCCGGCCGCCGTCGTAAGCCTGCCGCTCCCCGGTGGTTCCTGTCACCGAGGTGACACTTGGCGGCAACGATTCCCGGGGGCAAAGTCCCGCCAAGTGTCATCTCGGTGCGGGACCGGGGCGCAGGGATTCGAGCAGTTGCTCGATCACGCCGGCGTCCTCGATGGTCGAGGGCACCACGTACTCTTCGCCGTCGGCGATCTGGCGCATGGTCTTGCGCAGGATCTTTCCTGACCGGGTCTTGGGCAGGGCTTCCACCACGGTGACGTGCTTGAAGTCCGCCACCGCGCCGATGTCCCGCCGGACCAGGGCAACCAGGTCCTTGGCCAGGAGTTCCGGGGAGATGTCCACCCCGGATTTGAGCACCACGTAGCCGCTGGGCCGCTGGCCCTTGAGCGGGTCGGCGATGCCGATCACGGCGCATTCGGCCACCGCCGGATGCTGCCCGATCACCTGTTCCATGGCGCCGGTGGAGAGCCGGTGTCCGGCCACGTTGATGATGTCGTCCGTGCGGCCCATGACGAAGAGATAGCCGTCCTCGTCCCGGTAGCCGGAGTCACCCGTGGCGTAGTAGCCCTCGAACGCCTGGAGGTAGGAGGACACGTAGCGTTCGTCGTTGCGCCAGAGTGTGGCCAGCGTTCCCGGCGGCAGGGGCAATTCCAGGACGATGTTGCCTTCCGTGCCGGCCTCTACGTCCCCGCCCGAGCCGTCGACGACGTTGAGCCGGAAGCCTGGCATCGGGACGCTGGGCGAACCTGCCTTGATGGGCAGTTCGGCCATGCCGCGAGGGTTGGCGCAGATGGCCCAGCCGGTCTCCGTCTGCCACCAGTGGTCCACGACCGGAACGCCGAGGGTCCGGGAGGCCCAGTGGAAGGTGTCGGTGTCCAGCCGCTCGCCGGCCGCGAACAGGGTGCGCAGGCTGGAAATGTCGTACTTTTCCAGGAGCTTCGCCTCGGGGTCGGCCTTCCGGATGGCACGCAGCGCGGTGGGCGCGGTAAACAGCACGTTGACCTTGTGGTCCTGCACCACCCGCCAGAACGCGCCGGCGTCGGGTGTTCCCACCGGTTTGCCTTCGTAGAGGACGGTGGTGGCGCCGGCCAGCAGCGGCCCGTAGACGATGTAGGAGTGCCCGACGACCCAGCCGACATCGGAGGCGGTCCACATGACGTCGCCGGGGCCGACGTCGTAGATGTTTTCCAGGGTCCAGCTGAGCGCCACGGCATGGCCGCCGTTGTCCCGCACGACGCCCTTGGGGGTGCCGGTGGTGCCCGAGGTGTAGAGGATGTAGAGCGGATCCGTGGCCTGGACGTCGACCGGCCCGGCGGGCTCGGCGGAGGCTATCTCGGTGTCCCAGTCCAGCCAGCCGGCGTGCCCGGCCACCGTGGAGTCGAAGCCTTCCCGGGACTTGACCAGCACGGGGGTCCCGGGTGCTCCGGCCAGTTCCAGGGCCTCGGCGACGGCAGGCAGGTATTCGATCCGGCGGGAGGGCTCGATGCCCCCGGATGCGGTCACCACAGCTGCCGGGGCGGCGTCGCGGATTCGGGCGGCCAATTCCTTGGGGGCGAATCCGCCGAAGACCACGGAGTGCACTGCGCCGAGCCTGGCGGTGGCAAGCATCGCGATCGCGGCCTCGGGGATCATCGGCATGTAGATCACCACGCGGTCGCCCTTGCGGACACCGTGGCTGCGCAGGACGCCTGCGAACCGGGCCACGAGCTCCGTGAGTTCCGCATAGCTGTAGCGCTGCTGGGTGCCGAGCATCGCGGAGTCGTAGATCAGGGCGTCCTGTGCACCCCGGCCTTCCGCGACGTGCCGGTCCAGCGCGTTGTAGGAGGTGTTCAGGATCCCGTCCGGAAACCAGCCGTAAAGCGGAGCGCGGCTGGAATCCAGTGCCTGCCGCGGCGGAGTCGACCAGGAGACCTTGCGTGCGGCCTCCAGCCAGAATTCCGAGGGCTGTTCCAGGCTGCGCCCGTAGCTGTCCCGGTAGCTCTTGATATCCATAAAATACATCCCGTCCACGACGTTGTGATGGAGCTCATGGTAGCCCTGCCAGCGTGCCCGACACAAGGCTTTTGTATACAAAAACCTCTCTTCGGCAGAGAAATCCGGCTGTTACTGGGCTCACAGCCGTTCCGTGTATACACTGGACATTGTCAGCCAACGAAGGAGCCAGGATGCGTGCCAGCGACAAAGCCTACGCGGCCCTTCGCGACGACATCATCGAGTGGCGCCTTCTGCCCGGTACGGTGCTCGCGGAGGTGGAGCAGTCCGAGCGGCTGGGCATCTCCCGCACCCCGCTGCGGGAGGCCCTGAGCCGGCTCACGGCGGAGGGGCTGACGACGGCGGCGGGCGGCCGGGGCGTCGTCGTGACCGACATTTCGCTTGAGGACATCGACGAACTCTTCGAACTGCGCGAAACCCTCGAGGGGAAGGCCGCAGCCCTCGCCGCCGAACGCGGAGACCCTGAGACCTTTGAGCAGCTCCGGCGCGAACTGCTGCAGGCCCCCGGGCTGATCGGCGGCCAGGATCCGGCCCTGCACGACTACTACGGGCTTGTCGGACGGCTGGACGCCGCCATCGACGCAGCGATCTCCAACTCCTACCTGGCCCAGGCGATGCGCAGCCTGCGCGTCCATCTGGTCCGGGTCCGCAGGCTGGCGGCCGACGACGCGGCCCGGCTCACGGCCGCCGCCGCCGAGCACGCCGCCATCGCCGAGGCGATCGCGGCCGGCAACCCCCGGCTGGCCGAGGCCGCCACGACGCTCCACCTGCACCGCAGCCTGTCCCACGTCAAAGCCACCCATACACCTCACCAGAAGGAGCACCATGGTTAAGGAACACCACGTCCGCGTTTACAAGAGCGAGGAAAACCTGGGCCGCGAGGACCAGCTCGCCTACAAGATTGCAAAGGTGGCCGCCGATCCCGTGCCGGTTACCGACGAGGTCACCGACATGGTGATCAACCGCGTCATCGACAACGCCTCGGTGGCCATCGCCTCCCTGAACCGCGCGCCGATCGTCGCCGCCCGTGCGCAGGCACTGACCCACGGCCCGAGCACCGGCGGCAAGGGTTCGAAGGTCTTCGGCATCGAGGAGCGCGTCTCCCCCGAATGGGCCGCCTGGGCGAACGGCGTGGCTGTCCGCGAACTCGACTACCACGACACGTTCCTCGCCGCGGACTACTCGCACCCGGGCGACAACATCCCGCCGATCCTGGCCGTGGCCCAGCACGTCGGTTCCAGCGGCCAGGACCTGATCCGCGGCATCGCCACCGGCTACGAGATCCAGGTCAACCTGGTCAAGGCCATCTGCCTGCACAAGCACAAGATCGACCACGTCGCACACCTGGGCCCCTCCGCCGCCGCCGGCATCGGCACCCTGCTGGGGCTCGACGTCGAGACCATCTTCCAGTCCGTCGGCCAGGCCCTGCACACCACCACCGCCACCCGGCAGTCCCGCAAGGGCGAGATCTCCACCTGGAAGGCCCACGCCCCCGCGTTTGCCGGGAAGATGGCCGTCGAGTCCGCGGACCGTGCAATGCGCGGCCAGACCTCCCCGGTGCCGATCTACGAAGGCGAAGACGGCGTAATCGCGTGGATGCTGGACGGTCCGGAGGCCAGCTACACCGTGCCGCTGCCCGTAGCCGGCGAGGCCAAGCGCGCCATCATGGACACCTACACAAAGGAACACTCGGCCGAATACCAGGCCCAGGCCTGGATCGACCTCGCCCGCAAGCTCCACGGCGAACACCCCGAGGTCACCGACCCGGCCAACGTGGCGTCGGTGCTGATCAAGACCAGCCACCACACCCACTACGTGATCGGCTCCGGCGCCAACGACCCGCAGAAGTACGATCCCACGGCCAGCCGCGAGACGCTGGACCACTCGATCCCGTACATCTTCACCGTCGCCCTGCAGGACGGCTCCTGGCACCACGTCGATTCCTACGCCCCGGAACGCGCCGGGCGTGCGGACACCGTGGAACTCTGGCACAAGGTCACCACGGTCGAGGACCCGGAATGGACCCGGCGCTACCACTCCCTCGATATCGCCGAGAAGGCCTTCGGCGGTTCGGTCGAGATCACCCTGACGGACGGCACCGTCATCATCGATGAGATCGCCGTCGCCGACGCCCACCCGCTGGGCGCCCGGCCGTTCGCGCGGGAGCAGTACGTCAACAAGTTCCGCACGCTCGCCGCAGGCCTCGTCGCCGACGAGGAGATCGACCGCTTCCTCGACGCTGCCACCCGGCTCCCCCAACTCGCCGCCGGCGAGCTGGACCAGCTCAACATCAAGGCGGCCGACGGCGTGATCAACCCCGCCGCCGCTCCGAAGGGACTCTTCTAATGCTGTATTCGAAGGTCACACCGGAACAGAAGCGGATCCGGTTCCGCGAACTGCTGGCCTCCGGCACCATCGCCCAATTCCCGGGCGCGTTCAACCCGCTCTCCGCCCGGCTGATCGAGGAGAAGGGCTTCGCCGGGGTCTACATTTCCGGTGCGGTCCTCGCCAACGACCTCGGCCTGCCGGACATCGGCCTGACCACCCTCACCGAGGTGGCCACCCGGGCCGGTCAGATCGCCCGGATGACCGACCTGCCTGCGATCGTCGACGCCGACACCGGCTTCGGCGAGCCGATGAACGTGGCACGCTCCGTCCAGGAACTCGAGAACGCGGGCCTCGCCGGCTGCCACATCGAGGACCAGTTCAACCCGAAGCGCTGCGGCCACCTGGACGGCAAGAATGTTGTGGACCTGGACACCGCCACCAAGCGGATCCGGGCCGCGGCCGACGCCCGGCGCGACCCGAACTTCCTGATCATGGCCCGGACCGACATCCGCGCCACCGACGGGCTGCAGGCCGCCCAGGACCGCGCCAAGGCACTCGTGGAAGCCGGAGCGGACGCCATCTTCCCTGAGGCCATGAAGGACCTGAGCGAGTTCCAGGCGATCCGGGACGCCGTCGACGTGCCCATCTTGGCCAACATGACCGAATTCGGCCAGAGCGCCCTGTTCACGGTCGATGAGCTGGCCGGCGTCGGGGTCAACATGGTCATCTATCCGGTGACGCTGCTCCGTAGTGCCATGGGCGCTGCGGAGCGTACTCTGGAATCGATTAAGGCCGACGGAACGCAGGAGGCACAGGTTGGAAGCATGCTGACCCGTGCGCGTTTGTATGACCTCGTTGACTACGAGGCCTACAACCGCTTTGACACCGGGGTCTTCAATTTCCAGATTCCCGGTCAGTGACCCAAACACCGGACTTCCGGCTCCGGCCGGCACAACAGGCGACAGGAACAAAGGAGTTTCAGCATGGCTGAACAAGAGATCAAGAAGGGCCTCGCCGGCGTCGTAGTGGACTACACCGCCGTCTCCAAGGTCAACCCGGACACCAATTCATTGCTCTACCGCGGCTACCCTGTTCAGGAACTGGCCGCCAGGTGCAGCTTCGAAGAAGTCGCCTACCTGCTCTGGAACGGCGAACTCCCCACCCCGGAGCAGCTGGCCGAGTTCACGGCACAGGAACGCGCCGGACGCCCGCTGGACCCGGTGGTCAAACAGGTGATCGACGCGCTGCCGATCACCTCCCACCCGATGGACGTCTGCCGGACTGCTGCCTCCGTCATGGGGGCACGGCACCCGCTCGCCGAGGATTCCTCGCGCGAAGCCAACCTGGCCAAGGCGCTTGACCTGTTCGCCGCGATGCCGGCCGTCGTGGCCTACGACCAGCGCCGCCGTCACGGCCTGGACCTCGTGGAGCCCCGCGACGATCTGGGGTACGACGCCAACTTCCTCTGGATGACCTTCGGCGAGGAAGCCGTCCCCGAAGTAGTCGACGCATTCAATGTCTCAATGATTTTGTACGCCGAGCACTCCTTCAATGCCTCCACGTTCACGGCCCGTGTCATCACGTCCACGCTCTCGGATCTGCATTCGGCCGTGACCGGTGCCATCGGCGCGCTCAAGGGCTCGCTGCACGGCGGAGCGAACGAGGCCGTCATGCACACCTTCGACGAGATCGGCATCCGGCCGGAGGAGTCGTTGGAGGAGGCAGCCAGCCGGGCCAAGGCCTGGATGGAAAACGCCCTGGCCCAGAAGAAAAAGGTCATGGGCTTCGGCCACCGCGTTTACAAGCACGGCGACTCCCGGGTGCCCACCATGAAGGCGGCCCTCGACAAGATGATCGCCCACTACGGCCGCCCCGAACTGCTGGGCCTGTACAACGGGCTGGAATCGGCCATGGACGAGGCCAAGGCGATCAAGCCGAACCTCGATTATCCGACCGGTCCCACCTATCACCTCATGGGTTTCGACACCGCAACCTTCACTCCCCTGTTTGTCGCCAGCCGCATCACCGGCTGGACCGCACACATCATGGAGCAGCTGGACGCCAACTCGCTGATCCGTCCGCTGAGCGAATACAACGGCGTCGAGGAACGGCACCTGCCCTAGTCCTTCAGCCTCAGGTATGTACGACGGCGGGCCGGTCACCTTTCATAGGTGACCGGCCCGCTCTCTTGTGCCTGGCCGGACCGCGCCTAGCCTGCCTTGATTTTCAGGGACGTGATCATGCGTTTGGCGTTCAGGTATTCGGAGGTCTGCATGTACGCACGCGCCTCGTCCAGCGAGCCGAAGCTCTTGGCCCCCTTGCGGTTGCCGTTCTCCGCGGTACCGCCCGCGTTGACCTGGAAAGCGTCGGCAAAGGAGTACAGGGGCGACTCGGCCGGCCCGCTGACCACGTTGTAAAACATGCAGGTCTTGCCGTCCCTGCCTGCGGCACTGCTTGTGATCCCGTACGAGGCGGTGACGCTGGCGGGTTCCTGCAGGGCGCGGAAAGTGAAACGGGGTGTAATGGTGCCGGCCGCCGCTGGGTTGTACGGCAACTGGAGCTCCATCGAATCCAGGACGCTGTAGGGAACGGGGTTCTCGCAGGCCCCGCCAATTCCACCCGCAGGCCCGTAGTGCAGCGAGGCCACTACCGTGCCGGCTGCATCCGACACATCGACGTCGACGGCAGCGGCGCCCGCAGCGCCCGGCGGCGACGCAACGTTCCAGGCTGCCGGATACTCGAAGGTGACCTTCCCGCCGGCGCTGGTGAACGTCCGCCATTCGCCGGCTAGGGCTGCGGCAGGCGCCGGCACGGAAACTGATGGCGCGACACTCGGAGTCGGCGTGACCGTCATCGACGCGAACGCGGTTGGCGGCGTCACACCCCCTGCGCTGTCTGCCGGCCCGGGGGCTGAGCCGAGGTTGCCGGCCGCCAGCATACCGCCGGTGACCGCGGCGGCGGCGATGGCCACAAAGACGGCCACCCGGGGCCACCGGCGACGGGTGGCGGCCTCCGCGGCGGAGTCCTGCGTCATTCCGTCGTCGCTGAAAACTCGTCCCGTGGTGTTGTCCTTCGTCGATTCCATGCCTGTCCCCCGCTTCCGTCGGCGTTGCGGGCAGCGCCTGCCGTCAGGCCCGCCGTGTCCTGAGCTGAAGGCTCCCTGTATTACCACCGGCGGGGGCCAACGGTTACATCCACGGCGAAAGCTTTTCGATCGATGCCACGGTCTCGTTGTCATCCTTGAGGACAACCATGATGTCGAGCAGCTCGCCTGCCAGCGCCTTCGGAAGCCAGTGCTCCGCGTCCTGCCACATCCGCTCCAGCGGCAGCGACGCGGCGTCGAACCACTCGGGCGTGATTTCAGGGCTTTCCGCGGGCTCGCCTTCCCACCGTCTGGTGGTGAAGAGCCGGCATGACATGTTCAGTTCGGGCCGGGTGGGAAAGATGAATTCGATGACACCCGCGTGGGCCAGGTCTTCCTGGAGCACCACGAGGCCGGCCTCTTCCCAGACCTCGCGGACCACGGCCTCGGCATCGCTCTCCCCCGGCTCCACGTGGCCGCCGATGCCCACGATCTTGCCGATGCCGAAGCCGGTCCTTTTCAGGCCCAGCAGCACCTCGGTCCGGCTCTCCGCGTCACGGAGCAGGAAGCAGAGGGTGACTGGCGTGAGCTTCATGTGCTCCACCCTATAGCTGCGGCAGGGTACCGAACTGTCCCGTTGAGGGTGTCTTCTTACGCGGACGAGCAGGGATTGGGATTGAGGCTTGCATTGCCGAACGGGCCACTGCTGGTCTATCAGGCGCACTGAAGTAGGAAGCCCTCCGCCTGAGGGTCATCGAGGGGCTCTGCCCAGAACTTATCGTCAGTGTCCAACGCGGTATCCATTGCGGGCAATGCGTGCCCGGCCACGAAGGAGTGCCACTCCGGGAAGGGGTCCGGAGGCTGTTTCGATTCGGGGTCCTGGTACGGGTTCTGGCCGGGGTCCTCGGTGGCCAGGGTGTGGTGCGGTAGGTGGGGTGGTTCCCAGTCCTGGTGTTCGCTGGGGTAGTGCCGGCCTGAGGGTGAGGTCCAGCCTGGTGGTTTGTGTTTGCTGGCTCCGGATGGTGTC
>NZ_JBEPOZ010000019.1:0-92939 GCF_040547005.1 Arthrobacter sp. UYCu712 | reverse complement strand
GCACACTATTGAGTTCTCAAACAACAGACACACCCGGCACCACCACAACAACTCAGCCGTGGATCGCTCCGGAGCAACTTTTCAAACTTACCCGGCCGCTTCACCCTAGTCAAATCGGCGGTCCGACTCAGTTTTGCCGTAGCATCTGGGTCTTCTTGGCCGATCAACTCCGGGGAGCAGCGCGGAAATAAACTATACCACCACTTTGACCAGGTGACAAAGCGGCCCCCAAGGGGGCCCTCTGCAGGTACGCAAAAGGCCCGGAATCTCAAGGATTCCGGGCTCTCGGCGTGGGCTGGGACTAGACCAGCGGTTTGAAGTACGCGGCCCCCAGGGGCGGCAGCGTGACGGTGAGCGTGGCGGGCTGTCCGTCCACGCCGTCGTCGGTCGCTGTCAGCTGACCGTTGTTCAAAACGCCGGAGCCGCCGTACTCGGCAGCGTCGGTGTTAAGCACTTCCTGCCACTGCCCTGAAACCGGGACTCCGAGGAGGAAACCGGTGTGCGGGCCGCCCGAGAAGTTCAGCGCGCAGACCAGCGGGTTGCCTGCCGCATCGCGGCGGATGAAGGTCAGCACGTTGCGGTCCGCGTCCCCGCCATGGATCCACTGGAAGCCGGCAGGGTCGTTGTCCAGCTCGTACAGGGCCGGAGTGGAGCTGTAGAGCTCATTCAGGTCCTTGATCAGGAGCTGCACGCCGCGGTGCGCCGGGATCTCCGCGAGGTACCAGTCCAGGCCGTGCTGTTCGGACCATTCCGCTTCCTGGCCGAACTCGGTACCCATGAAGATCAGCTGCTTGCCGGGGTGGGCCCACTGATAGCCCAGGAAAGCCCTCAGGTTGGCCAACTGCTGCCAGCGGTCCCCTGGCATCTTGCGCAGCATGGATCCCTTGCCGTGCACCACTTCGTCGTGGCTGATCGGCAGCAGGAAGTTTTCCGTGTACGCATACACCATGGAGAACGTGATGGTGCCGTGGTGCCACTTGCGGTTGTACGGATCCTCGGCCATGTACTTGAGCGAGTCGTGCATCCAGCCCATGTTCCACTTGATGCCGAAGCCCAGTCCGCCCTGGCTGGTCGGTGCCGTGACGCCCGGGAATGCCGTGGACTCCTCGGCAATCATGACGGCGCCGGGGTGCGTCTTATAGACGGTGGCGTTGACTTCCTGCAGGAAGGAGATCGCTTCGAGGTTCTCGCGTCCGCCGAAACGGTTCGGCTGCCACTGGCCTTCCTCACGGGAGTAGTCCAGGTAGAGCATGGACGCGACGGCGTCCACACGCAGCCCGTCGATGTGGAATTCCTCAAGCCAGTAGAGGGCATTGGATACGAGGAAGTTGCGGACCTCACGGCGGCCGAAGTCGAAGATCAGCGTGCCCCAGTCCGGGTGCTCGCCCAGGTTGGGGTCGGCGTGCTCGTAGAGGGCCTCACCGTCAAAGCGGGCCAGCGCCCATTCGTCCTTCGGGAAGTGCGCCGGCACCCAGTCCAGCAGGACGCCGATGCCGGCCTGATGCAGTTCGTCCACGAGATGCCTGAATTCGTCCGGGTGCCCGAAGCGGGAGGTGGGGGCGAAGTAGGACGTGACCTGGTAACCCCAGGAACCGCCGAACGGGTGCTCGGCCACGGGCATGAATTCCACGTGCGAGAAGCCGAGCCACTTGACGTACTCGACGAGTTCCTTGGCGAGTTCACGGTAGCCCAGGCCAACCCGCCAGGAGCCGAGGTGGACTTCGTAGACGCTCATGGGTGAATTCTGGGGATCGCGCGCAGCCCGGGCGTCCATCCACTCGGCGTCCTTGAAGGAGTAGGAGGGCTCCACAACGCGGGACGCCGTCAGCGGCGGAACCTCGGTGCCGAAGGCCAGCGGGTCCGCCTTCTCCACCCAGTGGCCGTGCCGGGTCCTGATTTCGAATTTGTAGCACGCCCCTGCTAGAACGCCGGGGATGAAGAGTTCCCACACTCCGGAGGAGCCGAGGGACCGCATGGAGAATTCCCGGCCGTCCCAGCCGTTGAAATCGCCCTTGACCCGGACGGCCTGGGCGTTCGGGGCCCACACGGCGAAGGAAACGCCGTCGACGTCGCCGAGGGAGGATTTGTAGTGCTGGACATGCGCGCCGAGGACGTCCCAGAGGCGCTCATGACGGCCTTCACCGATGAGGTGCAGGTCCACTTCCCCGACGGTGGGGAGGTAGCGGTAGGGGTCGTCGGCCGACTGCGGCGCCATGCCCTCGTACGTCACATCGAGACGGTAGTCCGGCACGTGGCCGGGCTCCAGCGGGTCCAGGACGGCCACCCACACGCCGCCGGACTCGTGGTCCATGGGGACTTCGCCGGCCGCCGTGACAATGGAGACGGCCTCGGCCAGGTGCTTCACCGTGCGGATGGTGACGTGTCCGTGGTCATCGAAGTGCGCGCCGAGGACTGAGTGCGGGGCGTGGTGTTCGCCGGCCGCGACCCGGGCCAGGGTGTCCGCGTCCACTGGGAGCGGAGCTCCGGGCCGATCGATCCGTGCTGATCCTGTCATTGTGATACCTTCCGCTTCGGCTTCGGCCGGTTCGCCGGAGCCTGTACTGCCGAGGAGACGTCGTGATGCGTTGACCGGAATGGCCAGCCAGTCCGGCCTGTTCCGTAGTTCATAGATAACTTCGTAGAGCGACTTATCGAGCCAGAGCGCCACGAAGAGGGGCGAATCGCGGTCGATGCTTCCGGGGATGACTTCCGCGTACCCGGCCAGGAAGGCCTCCGCGCAGTCGTCCACCCAGCCCGCCGGGACGGCGGCGTCGGGAAATTCCCGGACGGCCGCGCCGGCGGCGTAGTCGAAGGAACGCAGCATCCCGACGACGTCCCGCAGCGGGACGTCGGGGAAGTTGCGTTCAGAGATGGGCCGCAGCGGCTCGCCTTCGAAGTCCAGGATGGCCCACCGCGGCGCCGTACCCGTCCCGCCGGGCACCTGGAGGATCTGTCCGAGGTGGAGGTCGCCATGGATTCTCTGCAGCGGACCGGCGCTGGATCCGCGAAGGCGCAGCAGGAGTTCCTCGAGCGAATCGTCGTAGTGGCCCACGATGGTGCCGGCCTGCGCCCAGGACTGGCGGACCCGCTGGGCCACGCCGGGTGCGATGTCGCCACCCGGAACCGCCTCGGTGGCGACGCCCAAGGCGTCGGCCAGCCGACGGTGCACCGTGGCGGTGGCGGCGCCCAGCGCATGGGCCTCGGCGGTGAATCCCCTGCCACGGCTGGCTGCGGTGACGGCGAGCCGCCAGGCATCCAGTCCGCCGGCGAGGAACTCGTGGGCCACGGCCAGTTCACCGCGGGCCAGCCGCGCACCGGCCCCCGCTGAGTCCGCTGAGTCCGCCGGGATCTGCCATTCGCCGGTGACCCAGCCGAGGGTGGCCGGCACTTCAGCCGTGCGCCCGGCAGTCAGGGCGGCGCCGATTTCCACTTCCGGGTTCTGGCCCTCGGAGAGGACGCGGAAGAACTTCACGATCGCGGCCGATTCGCCGTCGTGCACAATCACGGAGCTGTTGGACTGCTCCCCGGAGAGGACCTTCACCGAACCGGTCGCGAAGGGCAGGCGGTAGCCGGACTCCACGAGGTGTCCGACGGCGGTTCCGGCCGTAGATGTGCCGCCGTGACGCATGAGTTCGAGCCACGCCGCGACGAACGCGGGGTCGTGGACGCCGTCGTAAATCCAGCGCTGCCCGCTGCCGGGACCGGCACTGTCGCCGTCCGTCTCCCCTACCAGCGCCGACTCCGCTCCTGCCAGCGGCGCGTGCCGGAAACTGAGCGGCACTTGCACGACGTCGGTGCGGTTGCCGTCCGCCGTCGGGTAGGTCACTGCGAGCAGCCACACTTCGAGCTCGGCGTCAGCGCGTCCGGCGTCCAGGCGGAGCCCGCCCACCGGCTCGAAGCTGAACTCCGCGCTCTTGACGGGGAACCAGCGCTGGCCGGGGAGCCAGCTGCCCAGCAGGCCACTTAGGGCGGGGGGAAGGGTCGGTCGGGTCATGTCAGCCTTCGATGGACAGGATGGGCATCGCCCGCGTGAAAGGCGAAGCCGGGTTGGAGGCAGCCGAGCGGATCCGCAGCCAGAAGAAGTCGTGGCTGCCCAGGGTCAGGGTCAGGGTCCCGTCATCACTGATGGCGGGGAAGGCCTGCCCGCCGAACACATCGCGGAGTCCGCGCCCGGCGTACTTCGGCACGCGCAGGGTGGTTGCCACGGGGTGCTGTGAAAGGTTGAAGGCGCACAGCACCGTTTCGGCGTCCGCACCGGCCGAGTTGCCCTCCGGGAGTTCCCGCAGGTAGGCCAGGACGACGTCGTGATCGGCGGGGACGTGCTCGAACCCGCCCAGCCCGAAAGCCGGGTGGTTCTTGCGGACGCTGAGGATCTGGCGGGTCCAGCGCAGCAACGAGCCTGAATGCGCGGCCTCGGCCTCGACGTTGGCCATGCTGTAGTTGTAAACGAGGGACTGGATCACCGGGAGGTACAACTTGCCCGGGTCGGCGCTGGAGAAGCCCGCGTTGCGGTCCGGGTTCCATTGCATCGGGGTGCGGACGGCGTCGCGGTCCTCGAGCCAGATGTTGTCCCCCATGCCGATCTCGTCCCCGTAATACAGGAACGGGCTGCCGGGCAGGGACAGCAGCAAGGCATTGATCAGTTCGATTTCGGAGCGGGAGTTATCCAGCAGCGGAGCGAGCCGGCGCCTGATGCCGATGTTGGCGCGCATGCGCGGGTCCGGCGCGTACCAGCCGAGCATGGCGGCGCGTTCGTCGGCCGTGACCATTTCCAGGGTCAATTCGTCGTGGTTGCGCAGGAACGTGCCCCACTGGGCGCCCTCGGGAATGTTCGGGGTGTCCTTCATCGTCTCGATGATCGGCGCGGCCTTTTGGTCCCGCAGCGCGTAGTAGAGCCGCGGCATGATCGGGAAGTGGAAGGCCATGTGGCATTCCGGTTCCTCTTCGGTCCCGAAATACTCGACCACTTCAGCGGGCGGCTGGTTGGCCTCGGCGATGATGACGCGTCCGGGGTAGCTTTCGTCGACCATCTTGCGCAGCTTGCGGAGGAATTCGTGGGTCTGCGGCAGGTTTTCGCAGTTGGTGCCCTCCTCCTCGAAAAGGTACGGGATGGCGTCGGCCCGGAAGCCGTCAATGCCCTGGTCCAGCCAGAACCGGACGACGTCGAAGAGGGCGTCGATGACTTTGGGGTTCTCGAAGTTGAGGTCCGGCTGGTGGCTGAAGAAACGGTGCCAGAAGAACTGGCGACGGATCGGGTCGAAGGTCCAGTTGGATTCCTCGGTGTCCACAAAGATGATGCGGGCGTCTTCATATTTCTCGTCCGTGTCGCTCCACACGTAGAAGTCGCCGAAGGGACCATCCGGGTCCTTGCGGGATTCCTGGAACCACGGGTGCTGGTCCGAGGTGTGGTTCAGCGGAAGGTCGATGATGACCCGGACGCCGCGGGCGTGGGCCTCGGCCACCAGACGCTTGAAATCGCTGATGGTGCCGAACTCGTCGAGCACGGAATTGTAGTCCGAGATGTCGTAGCCGCCGTCACGGAGCGGGGACTGGAAGAACGGCGGCAGCCAGAGGCAGTCGACGCCGAGCCACTGCAGGTAGTCGAGTTTCTCGATGAGGCCATGGAAGTCGCCTGAGCCGTCGCCGTTTCCGTCTGCAAAGCCCCGGACCAGCACCTCGTAAAAGACTGCTTTCCGGTACCACAAGGGGTCATGCTGCAGGCCTGGCGCGTTTAGTTCAAAGCCCCCCTTCGGGCTGAAGTGCTGGTTGGGGTTGGTCGGGCTGAAACTCACTCGTGCTACCTCCGGATGCTAAGAATGTGGGCGGGTTCTACATGGGCGTCCAGCCGGACGTAGTTGTACTCCCCCCATTCCCAGCTTTCTCCGGTCAAGAGATCTTCCACCATGAACCCGCCGTTGTGGGTCAGGTTGTCCGGATCCAGCTCCAGCGCGGCCAGATCCAGCGACACCGTGCTTTCGCGGATGCCGTGCGGGTCCACGTTGACCACAATGATCAGCGTATCCTTGGTGCCGTCCGGGAGCGTCTTGTGCTTGGAATACACCACCGTGGCGTTGTCCGTGCTCTTGTGCAGGGTCAGGTTCTGCAGGTCCCCCAGGGCGGGGTGCGCGTGCCGGATGTTGTTGAGCCTGGTCAGGTACGGTGCCAGCGTCCGTCCCGATGCTGCCGCAGCGTCCCAGTCCCTGGCCTTGTACTCGAACTTCTCGTTGTCGATGTACTCCTCGGCGCCGGGCCGGGCCACATGCTCGTAGAGCTCGAAGCCGGCGTACACGCCCCAGATGGGACTTGCCGTGGCGGCGAGGGCGGCGCGGATCTTGAACGCAGCCGGGCCGCCGAACTGCAGGTATTCGGTGAGGATGTCCGGGGTGTTGACGAAGAAATTCGGCCGGAAGTAGGCCGGCGATTCGTGGCTGACCTCCTGGAAGTACTCCTCCAGTTCCTCCTTGGTGTTCCGCCAGGTGAAGTAGGTGTACGACTGCTGGAAGCCGGCGCGGCCCAGAGCGTGCATCATGGCCGGGCGGGTGAATGCCTCGGCGAGGAACACGACGTCGGGGTGCTTCTTGTTGACCTTCGCGATCAGCCATTCCCAGAACCACACAGGCTTGGTGTGCGGGTTGTCCACGCGGAAGATCTTGACGCCGTGGCTCACCCAGAGCAAGACGATGCGGTAGATCTCGTTGGAGAGCCCCTCGGGGTCGTTGTCGAAGTTGAGCGGGAAGATGTCCTGGTATTTCTTCGGCGGGTTCTCGGCGTAGGCGATGCTGCCGTCCACGCGGGTGGTGAACCATTCCGGGTTGCTCTGCACCCAGGGGTGGTCCGGGGCGGCCTGCAGTGCCAGGTCCAGGGCAACCTCCAGGCCCAGCTCGCCAGCCCGCGCCACGAAGGCGTCGAAGTCTTCGAAGGTGCCGAGGTCCGGATGGATGGCGTCGTGTCCGCCTTCTTTGGCGCCGATGGCCCACGGCGAGCCGGGGTCGTGCGGTCCGGCCAGCAGGGTGTTGTTGGGCCCCTTGCGGTGCTGGACACCGACCGGGTGGATCGGCGGCATGTAGATGATGTCGAAGCCCATTTCCGCGACGGCGTCGAGCCGCTTGGCGGCCGTGCGGAAGTTGCCGGAGGTCCATTCTCCGGTTTCGTGGTTACGGACGGCGCCTTCGGAACGGGGGAAGAATTCGTACCAGGCTCCCCGGCCGGCGAGTTCGCGTTCCACCAGCAGCGGGTACCGCTCGGAGACCGTCACGAGTTCGCGGATCGGCTGGCGGGCCACGATGGCGGCCACATCAGCGCTGAACCCGGCTGCGAGGCGTTCCTCGGGGGTCAGGGAAGCGTCGGACAGCACAACGACGGCCATCCGCAGGGTGCGCCGGTCGGCGGACGGTCGGGATGAGTCTTCGGATGCTTCGGAGAGCAGTGCGGCGCCCTCGGCCAGCATCAGGTCGACGTCGATCCCGGCTTCGATCTTTACTTCGGCGTTGTGATGCCAGGTGCCGTAGCGGTCATGCCAGGCCTCGATAACGAACGACCAGTTGCCGGTTGAGGGGGGCGTCAGAAGCCCTTCCCAGCGGTCTGTACCCAGGCCCCGGGGTCCGCGGGGCGGCGCGAGGCGGACACGTTGCCGCTCCTTCCCGCGGGGGTCAAGCAGCACGGCGCTGACGCCGAGCTGGTCGTGGCCTTCGCGGAAGGCGGTGGCCCCGACCACCAGGCTTTCTCCCGCAACGGCTTTGACAGGGAACTTCCCTCCTTCGACCGCAGGCTGTACGGCGGTGATCGGAAATCGGCCAAATTGAAGGCCCTCCGTGATCAGGGCCTTTGACTTTTGCTTGGATACGGCACTGGTTCGCGAGTTATTCGTCACAGCTCGACGTTATCTACAAATCGGCCAGATTGCTAAGGCTGCGATGTTTTTCCGTCGGATTCCGGTTTTTTACGGCGGTGACCCGTCATTTATGGGAAAGAAACTTAAACCCGTCCCGGGGCTCCCACATGTCCGTTAGTGTTTCGCAGGTGAAGGCTATCCGCAGATTTACCGTCCGCACCGTTCTCCCGGAGTCGATCCGGCCGCTCGCCCGGCTTGCCACCAATCTTCGGTGGTCCTGGCACCGGCCCACCCGGGAACTGTTCGAGGGGCTGAACCCCCGGATCTGGGCTGAGAGCGCCCACGATCCTGTGTCGTTCCTGGGCCTTGTCAGCCGGGAAGAACTGCAGCGCCTCGCGGCCGACCAGGATGTGGTGGCCCGCGTCCACGCTGCCGCCGACGACCTGGACCGGTATCTGGAACAGCCCCGCTGGTACCAGAGCCTCGGCGAGGACGCGCCGTCGTGCATCGCGTACTTCTCACCGGAATTCGGCATCACCGAGGTCCTGCCGCAGTACTCCGGCGGCCTCGGCATCCTCGCCGGCGACCACCTCAAGGCAGCCTCGGACCTCGGCGTTCCGCTGATCGGCGTCGGCCTGCTCTACCAGGCCGGCTACTTCAAGCAGTCGCTGTCCCGCGACGCCTGGCAGCAGGAGACCTACCCGGTCCTGGACCCGGACGGACTGCCGCTGACCCTGTTGCGGGAGGCCTCCGCGGACGGCAACGGCAAACCGCTGCAGATTTCGCTGCCCCTCCCCCAGGGGCGGCGCCTCCTGGCGCACGTATGGCGGGCCGACGTCGGGCGCGTTCCGCTCCTGCTGCTGGACTCCAACGTCCCGGGCAACGACGACGCCGCGCGCGGCATCACCGACCGTCTGTACGGCGGCGGCGGTGACCACCGCCTCCAGCAGGAGCTCCTGCTCGGCATGGGCGGGGTCAAGGCCCTGCGCGCCTACCAGAAGCTCACGGGCAGCCCCGCCCCGGAAGTCTTCCACACCAACGAGGGCCACGCCGGCTTCCTGGGTGTCGAGCGGATCCAGGAAATGATGTCCGCAGCGGAGCCGCTGAGCTGGGAAGAGGCCCTGGCCGCCGGACGCGCCTCCACCGTGTTCACCACCCACACCCCGGTGCCGGCCGGCATCGACCGCTTCGAGACGTCGCAGATCCAGCACTTCTTCGAGGCCGGGCTGGCACCGGACGTTCCGGTGGCCAAGATCCTGGACCTGGGCCGGGAAGACTTCACCGACGGCAACCCGTTCGTGTTCAACATGGCGGTCATGGGCCTCCGGCTCGCCCAGCGCGCCAATGGCGTCGCCAAACTGCACGGCGTCGTCTCCCGCGGGATGTTCTCGGCCCTGTGGCCCGGCTTCGACCACTCCGAGGTGCCCATCACCTCCGTCACCAACGGTGTCCATGTGCCCACCTGGGTGGATCCGCGCGTCTCCGAACTGGCGCGTGACCAGTTCGGATCCGAAGCCGAGGCCCAGGGCCGCTGGGACCTGGCTTACAACGTCAGCGACGAGGATGTCTGGGCCCTCCGCCGCGAGATGCGTGTCTCGCTGGTCGATGACGTCCGCCGCCGCCTCCGGGCCGCCTGGAAGAAACGCGGCGCCGCCGATGCCGAGCTGGCGTGGACGGATGCGGTGCTGGATCCGGACGTCATGACCATCGGCTTTGCCCGGCGCGTGCCGACCTATAAGCGCCTGACCCTGATGCTGCGCGAACCGGAGCGGCTCAAGGCCCTGCTGCTGCACAAGACGCACCCTATCCAGCTGGTCATCGCCGGGAAGTCGCACCCGGCCGACGACGCGGGAAAGAAGATGATCCAGGACCTGGTCCGCTTCACCGACGACCCCGAGGTGCGCCACCGGATCGCGTTCCTGCCCAACTACGACATCGCCATGGCCCGGACGCTGTTCCCCGGCTGCGATGTGTGGCTCAACAACCCGCTGCGCCCGCTGGAGGCCTGCGGAACGTCGGGCATGAAAGCCGCCCTCAACGGTTCGCTGAACCTCTCGGTCCTGGACGGCTGGTGGGACGAGATGTACGACGGCGAGAACGGCTGGGCGATCCCGACCGCCAACAACGACGCCTCGCCGGAGGAACGCGACGACATCGAGGCGGCGGCGCTCTACGAACTGCTGGAGACGCAGGTGGCACCCCGCTTCTACGGGCTGACGGTGTCCAACGCCGCCGGCGCCGCCGGGCCGTCGCAGCCCGGACCCCAGAAGGTTCCGACCCACTGGGTCTCGATGATCAAGCACACCATGTCGCACCTGGGTCCGCAGGTGTCCGCGGAGCGGATGCTCAAGGACTACGTCAACATCCTGTACCGCCCGGCCGCCGTCGCGGGACAGCGGGCTGTGGCGGACAACTACGCGCAGGCCAAGACCCTCGCCGCCTGGATTTCCCGGATCCGGGCCGCCTGGCCGCTTCTCCAGGTGGAGCACGTCGACTCGGTGGGTGTCTCCGAGGACCCGCAGATCGGCGACGTCCTCCAGGTCAACGCCTATGTGGCCCTGCACGAGCTCGCCCCGGACGACGTCTCCGTGGAAGTGGCCTACGGCAAAGCCGGGGAAAGCGATGAACTGGCGGATGTCACGGTGGCCGAACTCAACTCAGTCGAGGACCTCGGCAAGGGCCGGTACCTCTTCAGCGGCACAGTCCTGATCGACCGCTCCGGGTCCTTCGGCTACACCGTCCGGGTGCTGCCCAAGCACGCCGCGCTGGCATCCAAGGCGGAACTCGGACTGATCGTCAACGCCTGATTGACGGCGGCGGGTCCCGGTCCGCCGGGGCCCGCTGCCCGTCATTGGCTACAAGAAGACGGCGATGACGCTGAGGGTCTTACCGGCGTAGCGTTCGGCGTCCTGCAGGGTCTCGCAGATGATGCCGAAGGAGCGGTCCGAGCGGAACACCGCCGCGACCTGCCAGATGAACGTGACCGGCTTCTGGCCGTCGTCGGAAACCGTATCCGCGAAGTCGTGCAGCGAGTCGTTGAGGGCATCGAAGTCGACGCCCTCCTCCTCCGGGAAGTCGAGCGTTTCGGCGAACGTCTCGAGGACGGCCCGCTTCGTGTCCGCGGCCGGAATGAGAAGGGCGCGCCGGCCGGCGTCGTCCACCAGGACTTCCAGCTCCTCGATGGTCCAGGTGTCTGCCGAGTAAATCTTCATGGGTTCCTTTGCGGGCGTTCGTTCAGGTCAGTTCGGCTCCCTGGTGCTGCTGGAGCCTTGTGCCGGGGCTAGGTGCGGTAGATGCTGATGGAGTTGCCCTGCACGACGTCGCGCTCCCCGGAGGACACGCGGACACCCTGGCGCCGGTCGTGCAGTTCGGAGGTGGTCAAGCGCAATTCGAAGAGCCGGTGGCCCGGGCCGTCCTCGTTGTCGACCAGCGGCAGCGTGACCTTGACGTCGTGGGCGCCGCCGTTGACCACCACAAGCCCGTCCACGTGCCCGTCGTCGGAGCCGAGCAGGAGCTGGACCACCCGGTGGCCGGGATCCTGCCAGCTGTTCCCGGACATCGGCCCACCGTGCGCATCAAACCAATGGAAATAGGACTGTTTTTCGCGGATCGGATAGTCGTGCGGCTGGCTGGCCAGGAATTCCCGGCGCAGCCGGATCACGCGTTTGGTGCTGCGCAGCATCGCGTGTGAATCCGGGGTGCTGGTCCAGTCGATCCAGGCGATGGGGTTGTCCTGGCAGTAGGCGTTGTTGTTGCCCTGCTGGGTCCGGCCGAGCTCATCCCCGGCGGTGATCATGGGCACGCCCTGGGAGATCATGAGCGAGGCCATCAGGTTGCGGCTGGTCTGGGCACGCCGGGCGAGGATGTTCTCGTCCTCGGTGGGGCCTTCGAAACCGTGGTTGTAGCTCCGGTTGTCCCCGTGGCCGTCGCGGTTCTGCTCGCCGTTGGCCTCATTGTGTTTGCGGTCGTAGGACACGAGATCGGCCAGGGTGAAGCCGTCATGGGCCGTGACGAGGTTTACCGAGGCTAGCCGGGACCGGCCGGATGCCTCGAAGAGGCTCGCGGAGCCGGAGAGGGCATCCGCGAGCCGGCCTACGGAGCCACCCTGCCCGCCGGCGTCGATCGCAGCACGGTCCGCGAGCCAGAAGGTGCGCACGGCGTCACGGAAGTGGTCATTCCAGTCGACCCAGCCGGGCGGGAACCGGCCGGTCTGCCAGCCGCCGTAGCCTACGTCCCACGGCTCGGCGATCAGCTTGGTGGTGGACAGGACCGGGTCGGCGGCGATCGCGACCAGGAACGGGTGGTGGGGGTCGAACTCATTGGCGGCGTTCCGGGCCAACGTCACGGCAAGGTCGAAGCGGAAACCGTCGATGTGGAATTCGTTAACCCAGTACCGCAGAGAGTCGAGGACCAACTGCACCACGCGGGGTTCGCCGAAGTTCAGGCTGTTCCCGCACCCGGTGGTGTCCACGTACCGCCCGTGGCCGTCGTTCCGGTAATACTGCATCTCGCCCAGGCCGCGGAAGCCCAGCGTGGGCCCGTCGGACCCGCCCTCGGCCGTGTGGTTGTACACAACGTCGAGGATGACTTCCAGCCCGGCCGCGTGAAGTAGCTTGACCATGCCCTTGAACTCATCCTGGATTGCCTGGGCGCCGGCGGCCCGGGACTCTTCAGTGGCGTAGCCCGGGTGCGGGGCGAAAAACGCCGCCGTGTTGTAGCCCCAGTAGTTGGGCAGTCCGAGGCTCTGCAGGTGCGGTTCGTCGACATGGAAATGGACCGGCAGCAGCTGGACGGATGTGACGCCGAGGGCCAGGAGGTGTTCGATCATGACCGGATGCGCCAGCCCGGCGTACGTACCCTGGAGCTCCTCCGGGATGTCCGGGTGGAGCATGGTCTGGCCGCGGACATGGGCCTCGTAAATGATGGTGTTGCGCCACGGGGTCCAGGGGCTGCTGTCGGTGCCCCAGTCGAAGTCGCCTGCCATCCTGACGTTCGTGATGAAGTCACCGCGCTCGTCCACCGCGCGTCCGTAGGGGTCCAGCAGCAGCGGCTGCCCGTCGTCGTCGTCGGCGTCAAAGTCGATGCTGGGCATGGACCCCGGCAGCGCCTCGTGGTCCAGGGTGGCCCGGAGTCCGTAGCGGGAGCCGACCGGGAGGCCCCCCACAATGCCGTGATGGACACCGTCGATCACATTCGGCAGCGTCTTGAGCTGCCACGCCCCGCCGGGAGCCTGGTACGCGACCTCGAGGGTCGTCACGCCGGGGGCATAGACAGCCACATTCGCGAACGCACCCCGAGGGTCGTCCATTGCCGGTGAACCCGTGCTTGGAACACTGATGCCCAGCGGAAACGCGCGGGAGGCGTCTACGGTGGATGCTGTATCTACGTAAGGCATAACCATTGCTTAAAGCTTAGCGGGGCCGTACAAACCGCCCCGTACCTGTTTTTCCTGACGTTGTGCAGTGTACGGAAAAGAGCGTTGCATACTGGAATGAAGCGCCGAATATGGAGGTAAATGTGCGGGTTGCACTGGCTCAAATAATCACCGGCCGCGATCTGGCCGGGAATCTGGCCATCGTGGCGGACTACGCTGCGCGGGCCAAGGCCGGCGGCGCGGAGCTTGTGGTGTTCCCCGAGGCGACCATGCGGGCCTTCGGAAACTCGCTGCTGGACGTCGCCGAGCCGTTGGACGGTCCGTGGGCCGCCCGTGTGCGCGCCATCGCCGCGGAGCACGACATTGTGGTTATCGCCGGGATGTTCACACCGGGAACGGCCGACGGCGGGGCGCACCGCAAGGTCCGCAACACGCTCCTGGTCACCGGCCGCGGCGTGGACACCAGTTATGACAAGATCCATCTCTTCGATGCCTTCGGCTTCGCGGAATCGGACACCGTGGATGCCGGCACCGAACCCGCCACCTTTGAGCTGGACGGGGTGACGTTCGGACTGGCCACTTGTTACGACGTGCGCTTCCCCGGCCTGTTTACCGAAAACGCGGACCGCGGCGCCGACGTGAACATCGTCTGCGCCTCCTGGGGGTCCGGTCCCGGCAAGGCCGAGCAGTGGAAGCTGCTGGCCCGCGCCCGCGCCCTGGACTCAACCACCCTGGTCCTCGCCTGCGGCCAGGGCGATCCCGCCAGCATCGGCATCGAAGTCAAGGGCGCCGCCCCCACCGGCGTCGGGCACTCCGTCGTGGTGTCGCCGCTCGGCGACGTCCTCGAGGAGCTCGACGGCGCCCCGGGCCTGCTGTTCGCGGACCTGGACACGGCCGTCGTCAAGGAAGCCCGCACCAAGCTCCCGGTCCTCGCCAACCGCCACAAGTTCTAGACGGCTTTCGTGGTCGCCTCCGCGGTCACCGGCGCCTTGCAGTCGCTTAGACACCTCCCGACGCTTCCCTCGGCCGCTGGGCGGCCTCATGAAGCTTTGGTCGGCGATGCGCTCCCTGCAAGACCCCGGCGCCCGCTCGAGGGGGGTTGACCGCCCATTGGGCTGGGCGTGCGTTGCCAACAGCAACGCGGGGTCACTTCGCGCCTATCTTGGGGCCTCGGATGGGCGCGATCTGACCCCGCGTTGCTTGCGGCTGTTCTCGCCTCAAACGGAAACGCTCCCCCACAAGGTGTGAGAGAGCGTTTAGCCGTCTACCGCGAATGGTGACGGAGGCTCAGAGACGGAAGCGGAGTTTTGCTAAGGAGCGCATCGCCGACCAGAGCGAAGTGAGGCCGTCCGCGGCCGATTGGAGCGTCGGAGGTGTCTAAGCGACGGCAAAACTTCGGTTCGGGCGGGACCCAGTCACGGAAGCAGCCGCGATCGCAACCGCGGACGCGACCGAGCAGCCTTCTTACTTAGCTGCGCGCTGGCGGGAGATCTCGTAGAGGGAGATGCCAACCGCCATGGAGGCGTTGAGGGACTCCATTGCCGAGTCGATCGGGATGGAGACGATCTGGTCGCAGTTTTCGCGGACGAGGCGGCTGAGGCCCTTGCCCTCGGAACCTACGACGAGGCAGACCGGCTCGGTGGCCAGGGCCAGGTCCGGCAGCGTGACGTCGCCGTCGCCGTCGAGCCCGAGGACATAGATGCCCATGTTCTTGAAGGCCTTGAGCGTGTTATTCAGGTTGGCGGCACGTGCCACGGGGACGCGGACAGCAGCGCCTGCGCTGGTCTTCCAAGCCGAAGCGGTGACGCCGACGGAACGGCGTTCCGGGACGACAACGCCGTGGCCGCTGAAGGCCGAGACGGAGCGGATGATGGCACCGAGGTTGCGCGGGTCGGTGATGCCGTCAAGGGCGACGAAGAGCGGCGCGTTGGCGACGTGGCCCTTCTTCCAGGCGTCAAGCGTGTACTCGGCGAGCTCGTAGGCGTCCTGGTATTCGTACGGCGGGATCTGCAGCACGAGGCCCTGGTGGATGGCGTCGTCCGTCATCCGGTCCAGCTCGGGCTTGCCGGTTTCCAGCAGCGGGATACCGCGCTCGGCGGCAAGCTTGAGGGATTCCTTGACGCGGTCGTCCATCTCGATGCGGATGGCGATGTGGAGCGCCTTGGCGGGGATGCCTGCACGCAGCGCCTCGACCACGGAGTTGCGTCCGGTGACGACTTCCTCGGTGGCCCGGCCCTTGGGGCCCGAGCGGGCACCGGCGTTACGGGCGCCCGTTCCACGTTTGGCTTCGGAACGCTCCGAAAGCTGCTTGTTCTTGTGCGCCTTGTGGTACGGGCGGTCCTCCGCCTTGGGCGTGGGGCCCTTGCCCTCGAGAGCCTTGCGGCCGTGACCGCCGGTTCCGACGGTGGGGCCCTTCTTCATCTTGACCGACCGGCGACCGTTGTTGGCCATGAGTTCCACCCCTGCTTTGGTAATACGTGATTTGTTGACAAGTCTGACCTCCAGTCTACTGACTCGAGTTAAATCGACGACTTCGGGCCGGAGCGGGGCTGATCCGCGGGAGCCGATCCGGCCGTGAAAGCCCGATTGGTCAGATGCGCTTGAGGCTCCAGCTGGCGCCGGCCGCGCCGTCCTCGACCACGACGCCGGCCGCGGCGAGGGTGTCGCGGATGGAGTCCGAGGCGGCCCAGTCCTTGTTCGCCCGGGCCTGCGCCCTGGCCGCGAGCTGGGCTTCCACCAGGACGCCGAGAGCATTGGTGCTGTGCTCGTCCGCGTCGGGGGTCGCGGTGTCGTTGATGCCGAGGACTCGAAGCATGTCGGTGACGCTGGTGAGCGCCTGCCGGGCGGCGTCGAGGTCACCGGCGGTCAGTGCCGTGTTGCCGGCCCGGACCGTGTCGTGAAGGACGGCCAGTGCCTGCGGGACATTGAGGTCATCATCCATCGCGGCCGCGAAGGCATCCGGGACGGCGCCGTGGCTGCCGAAGGCCCGGCCGTCCGCTCCGGGGGCGCCAGCAAGCGTCCGGGCCGCCCGGCTGATGAAGCCGTCGATCCGTTCCACCGCGGAGGCGGCCTCCTGCAGCGAGGTGGGCTGGTAGTCGAGCACTGAACGGTACTGGGCCTGGCCAAGGTAGTAGCGGACCACGCGCGGAGGGGCGAGTTCGAGCATCTCCGCCGGGCTGACGGTGTTGCCGATGGACTTGGACATCTTCTCACCGGCGTAGGTGACCATGCCGTTGTGCATCCAGAAGTTGGCAAAGCCATGGCCTGCGGCCTGGGACTGTGCCATTTCGTTTTCGTGGTGCGGGAAGCGCAGGTCCAGCCCTCCGCCGTGGATGTCGAACTCGGTGCCGAGGTACTTGGTGACCATCGCGGAGCATTCGAGGTGCCAGCCCGGGCGGCCGGGGCCCCATGGGGAGGCCCAGCCCGCCGTCGTCGGCTCCCCGTCCTTGTGGCCCTTCCAGAGGGCGAAGTCGCGGGGGTCCTTCTTGCCGCGAGGGTCGGCGTCCGGGGCGCCCTGCATGTCGTCGAGTTTTTGGCGCGTCAGCGTGCCGTACTTGCTCCAGGAGCGCACGTCGAAGTAGACGTCGCCGGAGTCGTCGAGGGCCGGGTAGGCGTGGCCGCGGTCGATCAGTTGCTGGATGAGGGCATGCATTTCCGGGATGTGGCCGGTGGCGCGGGGCTCATAGGTGGGGCGGGAGACGCCGAGGGTGTCGTAGGCCTTGAGGAATTCCTGCTCGTAGCGGTAGGCCAGCGCCCACCATTCCTCGTTGCGGACGGCGTCGGGCTCGTCCTCGAAATCCGGCCCGAAGGAGGCCTCGGACTTGGCGAGGATCTTGTCGTCGATGTCGGTGACGTTGCGGACCACTGTGACGCGGAATCCGCGGTACTGCAGCCAGCGGGTGAGCTGGTCGAAGGCGATGGCGGAGCGGATGTGCCCCACGTGGGGCATTCCCTGCACCGTGGCGCCGCAGTAATAGAGGCTCACTTTGCCCGGAACCAGGGGGACGAAGTCACGGACTTCGGCGGATGCAGTGTCGTAAAAGCGCAAGGTCACCGCTCCAGATTAGCCGATGGGCCTTCGTCTCCTGTTGAGGCCAAGGACCGGGCTCCTACTTGCAGTACTGGCCGATCTTGTTGATCTGCTCCGTCAGTCGTGCGGTCTGTTCGGTGGTCTTGGTTCCTTCGGGAGTAGCCGCCACCTCTTTCATGACATCCGCCATCGCCTGGATCGGCGCCGACACCTCCGGAGCAACCTTGTCCGCCACTTCCTGGTAGTGGTTGGCGATCTGGCCCGCCTGCTCCTTCTGGCTGCCGGTGGGCGCGAAGTTGTCCCCGTTGAGGAAGGTGCAGCTCTCCGGGACGCTCATCCTTGCGGGCGCCGGCGCCGTGCCGCCCCCCGCGCAGCCGGCCAGCAATGTTCCTGCGAGGAGTACGACGGCGGGTAGCAGCTTCTTCACGGTGGTCTCCTGTAGTCGCGGGAACGGGAATTCTCCCTCAAGCCTAGGCGACTGGGCCCCTCCGGCGGGGTCCTTGCCGGAAGGAACCCGGCGAACGCCGGGACTAGCCTGTCCGGTAGACCAGAGCCGTGGCAATCGCCGAAATGCCTTCGCCGCGGCCGGTGAAGCCCAGCCCGTCGCTGGTGGTGGCCGAGACGCTCACCGGCGCCGCCGCCGCCTCGCTGAGGACGCGCTGGGATTCCTCCCGGCGGGGGCCGAACTTCGGCCGGCTGGCGACGAACTGCACGGCGATGTTGCCGATTTCGAAGCCTTCCGCGCGGACGATTCGGGCCGCCTCCGCCAGCAGGGCCACCCCGGACGCGCCGGCGTATTCGGCCCGGTCGGTGCCGAAATGTGTTCCGAGGTCCCCCACGCCGCAGGCGGAAAAGAGCGCGTCGGCGGCGGCATGGGCCACGGGATCGCCGTCGGAGTGCCCGGACAGTCCGCGCTCGCCTTCCCAGAACAGACCGCCAAGCCAGAGCGGCTGGGGGGCGTCTTCGGCGGCATAGGCGTGGACATCAACGCCGATGCCGGTCCGCGGGATGACCGGGCGCGGTGTGTTCGGGGGCGGGTCCTTCGGAGTCGCGGTCATGGTCAGCCTTCCACCCAGCGTGTGCCGAGGGGGCCTTGGAGGAGCCCCTCGGCAATGATCAGATCCAGCGGCGTCGTGATTTTCAGCGACTGGCTGGCGCCGCGCACGGCGTGCACGGGCACGCCCAGGAGTTCGACCAGCATGGCGTCGTCCGTGACGGCGGCCGCCTGGCCGGCGTCGAATCCGGCTGCGGCCTCGTGCGCGCGGCGAAGTGTGGCCAGCTCGAAGCCCTGCGGGGTCTGCACCGCACGCAGCGTCTCCCGGGCAGCGGTGCCGGTGACCAGCTCCGGGGCGATCGCGGCGCCGTCGCCGGTGGTCCGCTCCACGGTCTTGACGGTGTCGACGACCGGGATGACGGGGATGACTGCTTTCGCACCGGCGGCCAGGGACTGGGCTACCCGGTGGAAGACGGCTTCCGGGGTCAGGGCGCGGGCCGCGTCGTGGACCAGCACGGAGTCCGTGCCGGGCAGGAGCGCCGCCAGCGCCGCCCGAACCGAATCGGCCCGGCTGGTGCCGCCGTCGACGACCGTGACAACCGGGAGCTGCACGGCTTCCGCGGAGGGGGCGGTCAGCCGGGGTGCTGCCTGGAGCTCCTCGACGAACGAGTCGCAGAGGGCCCGGAGTTCCTGGTCCCCCGGCGGGATGGCCACGCAGATCTGCTGCGCAATGCCTGCCGCGGCGACTCCGCGGAGCGCGTGGGTCAGGATGGTGTCTCCGCCCAAGGGCACTTTGGCCTTGGGCATTCCGTAGCCGAGACGTTGGCCGGATCCGGCCGCGACGACGATGACCGCGGTGGCCGGGTTTGCCGATGCAGAGTTCATGCGCTCAACCCTACGTCCCCGCTCCCCTGCCCCGGGCTATCCCGTTGAGCTATCAGTCCTGGTTCTTAAAGGACGGGCAAAGGGCCCCGGACTGACAGAGCAACCCGAGGGGCGGCTGAAAAGGGCAAAAAAGAAGCCCCGGCGGCTTTCGCCACCGGGGTTCGATTCTTGTCTTAGGAAGCCAGGACTTCGTCGAGAACGCTTGCGGCCTTCTCTTCATCCGTCTTTTCAGCCAGTGCCAGTTCTGAAATCAGAATCTGGCGGGCCTTGGCCAGCATGCGCTTCTCACCTGCGGAGAGACCCCGATCGTGATCGCGGCGCCACAGGTCGCGGACGACCTCTGCCACCTTGATGACGTCACCGGAAGCAAGCTTCTCCAGATTTGCCTTGTATCGACGCGACCAGTTGGTGGGTTCTTCAGTGAACTCAGCTCGCAGCACATCGAATACGTGCTCCAAACCTTCCTTGCCCACTACGTCCCGGACCCCAACTAGGTCAACGTTCTCTGCTGGAACTTCAATGGTCAGATCACCCTGAGCCACCTTGAGCTTGAGATACATCTTCTCTTCGCCCTTGACAGTGCGCATCTTGATTTCTTCAATTTTTGCTGCACCGTGGTGAGGGTAAACTACTGTCTCGCCGACCTCAAAAACCATGTGGACATTCCCCTTTCCCGCAGACCAGTTTATCACGCTTAAGGCATATGACTGCCATGATTCGCGCCCCAGAACCGCATGAATCCGCGGAAAATGGCCTTAAGCGACCCCCTCAGACCCCTTGACGAAAGCGGATATTAGTGCATAGCACGGCCTTTGCCAAGGGTCCGCGGCTTGACCCGACCGGATGCCCGGACGACGCCGGGGCGGCGCTGAGCCCGCGGTTGTGTGTACTACCGGAATCCTCGTTTGTCCCCAATTGCGGATAGGCTATGGCTGAATAATGTTCCAAGACTCTCAAGGAGTGCGTGACGTGCGTTTCACTGCGATGAACCGGGGCCAGCGCGGCAAGCTGGCAATGGCAACGGCTGCACTTGGCATCGGCCTGCTGTCGGTAACCGGCTGCGGCTACATCAACCCCCAGCAGACCTCTGAGCAGTACTCGGCCTCGGACGGAACCAGCACGCACCTCGGCCCGCTGCAGCTACGCAACATGATGATCATCTCCGCGGGCGAAGACAAGCCGGGCCGCGTGATCGGCGCCGTCTACAACACCTCTTCCACAGACGTGTTGCTCACCGTCAACGGTGCCGGCGGTTCGCAGACCCAGATCCCGGTCAAGAAGAACTCGTACACCCTGCTCAACGACTCCAACGACGAGGCGATCCTGAGCAGCACCGGCGGCAAGCCGGGCACCATGGCCGAGGTCAGCATCAGCGAAGACGGCACCAGCCAGAACGCCCAGTTCAAGGTTCCGGTCCTGGACGCCACCATCGCCGATTACAAGCAGTACCTGCCGAGCAGCGCGCCGACGCGAACCGATACGGCCACGCCGACGTCGACGCCCACCAGCAGCGCAAACCACTAGCTTCCAGACAGAAGGAGGGGCACCCGGTCCGGGTGCCCCTCCTTCTGTCTGTCCTGCCGTATCAGGTCCCCGGCTTAGGGTTCGAACTTGTAGCCCAGCCCGCGGACGGTGATGAGGTACCGCGGCGCCGACGGGTCAGGCTCGATCTTGCTGCGCAGGCGTTTGACATGGACGTCCAGGGTCTTGGTGTCCCCGACGTAGTCCGAGCCCCAGACCCGGTCGATCAGCTGCCCCCGGGTCAGCACCCGGCCGGAGTTCCGCAGCAGCATCTCCAGCAGTTCGAATTCCTTCAGCGGCAGCGGGACCTGCTGCCCACCGACACTGACCACGTGCCGTTCCACGTCCATCCGGACCGGACCGGCCTGCACGGTGCTGGCGACCAGTTCCTCCGGTTCACCCTGCCGGCGCAGCACAGCCCGGACCCGGGCGACAAGCTCACGGGAGGAGTAGGGCTTGGTAACGTAGTCATCGGCTCCCAGTTCCAGTCCCACCACCTTGTCGATTTCCGAGTCCTTGGCCGTCAGCATGATGACCGGAACGGAGGAGCGCTGCCGCAGCTGGCGGCAGACCTCGGTGCCGGACTGGCCAGGAAGCTGCAGGTCCAGAAGGACCAGGTCTGCGCCGTTGCGGTCGAATTCGGTGATGGCGTCAAGCCCGTTGTCCACCACCTCCACCTCGAATCCTTCCTTGCCCAGCAGGTAGGACAGGGGGTCGCTGAACGACTCTTCGTCCTCGACAATCAAAATCCGGCTCAAGCGCTGGCTCCTTGCTCATGGACGCCTGCGGCGTCGCGACTGTGTGATCCCGTGGTCGGGGCGGTTGATCGCGGGGCGGCCTGCGCCCCGGTTTTGCGGGCGTCAGGCTCGTCCTGGCCTTCCATTTCCGGAAGCCGGATGGTGAACGTGGAGCCCTGCCCGGGCTGTGACCAGAGCGTCACTTCGCCGCCGTGGTTGGAGATGACGTGTTTCACGATGCTCAGGCCCAGGCCGGTGCCGCCGGTGTGGCGGGACCGGGCGGAGTCGACCCGGTAGAAGCGTTCGAAGACGCGTTCCTGGTCCTCGGGGCTGAGCCCTTCGCCCTGGTCCGTCACGGACACTGCGACCAGACCGTCCTTGGCGCGGACCCCCACACCTACCCGGGTGTTCTCCGGGGAGTAGCGGATCGCGTTGTCGATCAGGTTGCGCAGCGCGGTCACGAGCAGGTCCTGGTCGCCGTAGACCATCGCGTCGGCCCGGCCGCCGACCACCAGCTGGATGTTCTTGGTCTCCGCCGGCAGCTGGGACCGGTCCACAGCCTCCGAGACCACGGTGTTGATGTCCACGGGCCGTCCCTGCTGGGCAACGTTGGCGCCCTGCAGCCGGGACAGTTCAATGATGTCCTGCACGAGGGCGGCCAGCCGCGCGGACTCCTTGTGCATGCGTTTGGCGAAGCGCCGGACGGCCTCGGGATCGTCCGCGGAGGATTCCAGCGCTTCCGCCAGCAGCGAGACGGCTCCGACAGGTGTCTTCAGCTCATGCGAGACGTTGGCGACGAAGTCGTTCCGGACTTCCTCGGTGCGGGTGAATTCGGTCCGGTCATCGGCGAGCAGGAGGATGTATTCCTCCGCGATCATGGCCGCCCGGACCTGGACCACGATGGTCCCCTGACCCAGCGGGCCGCGGGGCAGTTCGAGCTGCCTTTCGAGGATGACGCCGTCGCGCCGCACCTTGGCGGTCATTTCCAGCAGCTGTCCATGGACGACGGTGTGGCCGCGCACCAGCCCGTAGGCGTAGGCCGCGGGACTGGCCCGCACAACGCCGTCGATCGCGTCCACCACCACAAAAGCACGTCCCACGGCTGCCAGCACCTCCGCGGCGCCGTCGGGCAGAGCGGGATCGTCAAACTCCATATCCACGAGCTGGCGTTGCTGCTCACTTACCCGGAATGCGAGCACGCCGAAGATACCAAGCGACAGGCCGATCAGGCCGGCGATCACACCGATGAGCATTGGATCCACGGCTCCAGCTTATGCGCTGCCCCGCGGCCAAAACTGAAATCTCACGCCATTGTGGCCCCGGTTCAGCTAACGTTCACCTATTGGGGCGTAACAGTTCACCTCAGACTGCGAGAGTTGACAGTTGAAGCGCCGAGAGGTGAACCGAACTAGGCCGGCTGCTGCGGCGGCCGGCAATATTTCCGAGGAAAGGACGCACACGTGCGTAAGGTTTTTCAGGAAGAGCTCGTCCAAGTGGGGGAACAGCTCACCGAGATCTCCAAGCTGGTCAGCGAGGCCATCGAGAAGGCCACGACGGCCTTCGAAGGCGCGGACATCGACCTGGCCGAGGACGTTATCGCGGCCGACGCCCGGATCGACTTCCTGCAGAACAGCCTCGACGAGCGCGCCATCGACATCCTGGCCCTGCAGGGTCCTGTAGCCAGCGACCTCCGCATGATCGTGGGGTCCCTGCGGATGAGCGCCTCGCTGGAGCGGATGGGCGACCTGGCCCGCCATTTGGCGCAGCTGGCCCGGCTCCGCTACCCGGCGACGGTGGTCCCCGAGCAGCTCCGCGAGACCTTCAAGAGCTTCGCCGAGCAGGACCTGCTGATCGCCAACAAGCTGACCGTCCTGCTGGAAACCCGTGACCTTGGTGTGGCCCGGGACATCATGAAGGCCAACAACACGGTCAACGATCTGCACCTGAGCGTGTTCAAGGCGATCGCCCGGAGCGACTGGCAGGAGTCCCCGGCCACCACCGTGGACGTCGCCCTGGCCAGCCGCTACTTCGAACGCTTCGCCGACCACGGCGTCTCGGTCGCCCAGAAGGTGACCTACCTGGTCACCGGGGCGTGGCAGCCGAACAGCATCGAACACAGCTAGCGCCGCGGGCAGCACCGCGGAACAAACGACGGCGGCCGGTCACCCTGGGGTGACCGGCCGCCGTCGTTGTGTCCTGGACCGTTACTTCTTGCCCTGGTTGGCCACTGCCTGGATGGCTTCGGCGGCCGCCTCGGGGTCGAGGTACGTGCCTCCAGGGTTCAGCGGCTTGAAGTCCTCGTCCAGTTCGTAGACCAGCGGGATACCGGTGGGAATGTTCAGGCCGGCGATGGCCTCGTCGCTGATCCCGTCAAGGTGCTTGACGAGGGCGCGCAGCGAGTTGCCGTGCGCCGTGACCAGGACGGTCTTCCCGGCCTTGAGGTCTTCCTTGATGTCCGATTCCCAGTACGGCATCAGGCGGATCAGGACATCTTTGAGGCACTCGGTGCGGGGAAGGGCGTCGCCGAGGTCCGCGTAGCGCGGGTCCCCCACCTGGGAGAACTCGGAATCGACGGCCAGGGGCGGCGGCGGGGTGTCGTAGGACCGGCGCCAGAGCATGAACTGCTCCTCGCCGAATTCGGCGAGGGTCTGGGCCTTGTCCTTGCCCTGCAGTGCGCCGTAATGGCGCTCGTTGAGCCGCCAGTCGCGCTTGACGTCGATCCAGCCGCGGTCGGCTTTTTCCAGGGCCATGTTCGCCGTGTTGATGGCCCGCTTCAACCGCGACGTGTAGAGGATGTCCGGAAGGATGTTGTTCTCCACGAGGAGCTCGCCGCCGCGAACCGCCTCGGCACGGCCCTGGTCATTGAGGTCAACGTCCACCCAGCCGGTGAACAGGTTCTTGGCATTCCAGTCGCTGTGGCCGTGGCGCAGCAGAATCAGCTTGTAAGTCATGGTTTTCATCCTAGCCGAGCGGCAACGGCGAGTGCCGAGCGTTACATTGATGCCGCACCGGTCCCCTTAGTGGACGCGGGATATGGTGGGAATGTGGTGCATAAGGCTGAACGCGTGGACGCCTCCGTCAGGCGGGGAGGTGCCAAGGGCGCGGTCCGGAGCGGGCGGCCAGTGGGCAACGTGACCCGCGGAACCACAAACCCGAACCGGATGCGCCGCCTGGACCGCTGGCTGACCGGGCCGCAGGCGTGGCGGCTCCGTTCCGCGGCCGACCCCCTCGTGGTCGACCTCGGCTACGGCGCCTCTCCGGCCACCGCCGTCGAACTCTTTGAGCGGCTGTCCGTGATCCGTCCGGACGTCCGGGTGGTCGGCATCGAGATCGAGCCGGAACGGGTCCGGCTCGCCCAGGAACTGGAACGGCCGGGTCTCAGCTTCCAGCTGGGCGGGTTCGAACTCCCCACTCCCGGCCGGCCGGTGCTGGTCCGCGCCTTCAACGTGCTGCGGCAGTATGAGGAAAGCGACGTCCACGACATCTGGCGGCTGGTGCAAGGCCGCCTGGCGCCAGGCGGCCTGTTCATCGACGGCACGTGCGACGAGATCGGCCGGCGCGTCACATGGGTGGCGCTCGACGCCGGCCGCCCGCTGAGCCTCAGCCTGTCGATGCGTTTCGGCAGTTTCGAGCTGCCCTCGGAGGTGGCGGAACGGCTGCCCAAAGCCCTCATCCACCGGAACGTGCCGGGCGAACGGGTCCATTCCTACCTGCAGGCAATGGACCGGGCCTGGCTGGAGGCGGCGCCGCTGGCCTCGTTCGGGAACCGGCAGCGGTGGACGGCGATGTGCCGGGCGATGCTCGACGGCGGCTGGCCGGTCCAGGACGGACCGTCGCGCTGGCGGCTCGGCGAACTCACGGTCAGCTGGGACGCCGTCGCACCCAAGGTTTGAGGGTGCCGGTGGGTGGGCCCACGCCGGCAGGGTTCCCTGAGCGAGCTTGCGAGCTGAGGGTGCCGGTGGGTGGGCCCACGCCGGCAGGGTTCCCTGAGCGAGCTTGCGAGCTGAGGGTGCCGGTGGGTGGGCCCACGCCGGCAGGGTTCCCTGAGCGAGCTTGCGAGCTGAGGGTGCCGGTGGGGACTACCAGGGGCCGTAGGGTCCCATGTTGCGGTTCCCGCCGCGGCCCGCGTCCTTGACGGCTGGGCGGACGTCGGCGAGGTACACGGAAGCGGCCGTCACCGCCGCGAGGCCGAACAGCCCCAGCGGGCCGAGGAGTCCTCCGCCGCCGCCCAGGAGGGAGAGCAGGCCGACGGCCATGGCCGCACCGGTGAGGGCAAGCCAGAAGGTCTTGGTCCGTTTGGAGACGGCTTCAAATACCGGAGCCTTGTGGCGGATGCAATCGGAGAACGCCCACACCTCAAGCACCAGGGCTACGAGGGCGAGGAGAAAGTAAACCCCGTTGTCGACATAGTAAATAAGCGTTCTTCCGTCCATACCCCTCAGCCTAGCCGTCCAGAGTCGCCAGGGCCTGCTCCAAATCGGCCCAGAGGTCCTCGACGTTTTCAATTCCGACGCTCATACGGACCAGGTTCTCGGGAACACTGGCCGGTTCGGCGACATGCCGGCGGCGGCGTTCGATCAGTGATTCCACTCCGCCCAGCGAGGTGGCCGGCAGCCACAGGTGCAGCGCACGGACCATCCGGTCGGCGGCGTCGGCCCCGCTGAGGTTACCGGCCCGGCCGCCTCCGGGGGCGACTTCAATGCACAGCACGGAACCGAAGCCCCTCATCTGCGCCTTGGCCCGCTCATGGCCCGGATCGGAGCTGAGTCCCGGGTACCGGATGCTGGCGACACGAGGGTGTGTGCTCAGGCGCTCGGCGAGCACGGCCGCCGATGCCTGCGAGCGTTCGATCCGGAGGGCAAGCGTGCGCAGTCCGCGCAACGCCAGCCACGCTTCAAAGGGGCCCGCGATCCCGCCGTGGATGGTGCGGTGGTGCAGCAGCGTGGCGCGCAGCGCGGCGTCGGAGGTCACGAGGGCGCCCAGCACCACGTCGGAATGGCCGGAGAGATACTTCGTGACCGAATGGAGGACGACGTCGGAGCCCAGCGCGAGCGGCTGCTGCACGAGGGGTGTGGAGAAGGTGTTGTCGGTGACGACGATGGCGCCTGCGGCGTGCGCGGCCGCGGCCAGCGCACGGATGTCAGCGACGCCGAGCATCGGGTTGGTGGGGCTCTCCAGCCAGAGCATGCTGGCCGGTGTTCCGCCCGCCGGCGCGAGCTGTTCCAGCACGGCGTCCGTGTCGGCGATGTCCACCGTGCGCAGTTCCAGGAAGCCTTTTTCGGCCAGTTCCGTAGCCATCACGAGCGAACCGGCGTAGCTGTGGGACGGCATCACCAGCACTCCCCCGGCCGGGACCAGGGACAGCGCGGAGCTGACCGCCGCGAGACCAGAGGCGTAGAGCAGTCCCGGCAGCGCGGCGCCTTCGAGCTGGCCCAGGGCTTCCTCGAACGGGTCCCATGTGGGGTTGGAATACCGGCCGTAGCCACGGTCGCCGTCGCCCAGCGGCCCGGTGCCGAAATAGGTCGAGGACAACACCAGCGGAGGGTTGACGGGTTGATCACGGGTGCGCGGCGGCCGGCCCGCCGCCACCACCACTGTTTCGGCGGAAAGCGAGGCTGCCTGCTGTTCGGAAAGGCTCATGGTCACAGGGTACTTCGGCGGCGCGCGGGGCCGCCAAGGCATTACGCCGGGGCGCTCGGATGTCAGGGATTGTCGGTAGGCTAGAGCAGTGACTACCCAGAACCCCGGACTCTTTATCGCGTTCGAAGGCGGCGATGGCGCCGGCAAGTCCACGCAGGCGGCCGAACTCTTCCGGGCCCTTGAGTCGCGCGGCCTCAAAGTGCTGCGGACCCGCGAGCCGGGCGGCACCCCGATCGGCGAAAAACTCCGCTCCCTCGTGCTGGACCATGGCCATGGCCACATCGACGCCCACACCGAGGCGCTGATCTTCGCGGCTTCCCGGGCCGCCCACGCCGGCCAGGTCATCCGGCCCGCCCTGGACCGCGGCGAGATCGTCCTCACCGACCGTTACATCGATTCCTCGGTGGCCTACCAGGGCGCGGGACGGGACCTCGGCACGGACGCCGTCCGGACAATCAACGAATGGGCCACGTCCGGCCTCCAGCCGGATCTCACCGTGCTGCTCGACGTCGACCCGGCGGTCGGCCGCCGCCGGCGCACAGCAGGAGATACCGGCGAGGACCGGCTGGAATCCGAGGCCGACGAATTCCATACGAAGATCCGGACCGCTTTCCTTGACCTTGCCGCGGCCCGGCCGGAAAAGTATCTGGTGCTCGCCGCGCACCTGCCGGTCGAAGAGCTGGCCGCACGGATCCTCGAAAGGGTCGAATCCCTGCTGTCCCTGTCCGGCCGCGTGAACGCATGACTGTCTGGGACGACCTCCGGGGCCAGCCCGCCGTCGTCGCGCAATTGCGCCAGGCGGCCGAGGGCGACGGGCTCAACCATGCCTGGCTTTTCACCGGGCCGCCGGGTTCCGGCCGGTCCAACGCTGCGAAGGCCTTTGCGGCGGCCCTGAACTGTGACCAGGCGGAAGTCAACCGTCGTGGCTGCGGCGAATGCGCTGCCTGCCTGACCATCCTCGGTGAAACACACTCGGACGTGGCCTTCGTGCGCACCGAGAAAGTCACCATCACCATCGACGAGGCCCGCGATCTCGTGGCCACCGCAGGCAACCGGCCGTCGTCGGCCCGCTGGCGCATCATCGTCGTGGAAGACGCGGACCGGATGGCGGAGCGCACCACCAACGTCCTCCTCAAGGCCATCGAGGAACCGACTCCCCGCACCGTGTGGATGCTGTGCGCGCCGTCCCCCGCCGACGTCCTGGTCACTATCCGCTCGCGGTGCAGGGCGGTGGCGCTGCGGCTGCCGCCAGCCGCCGACGTCGCGGCCCTGCTGGTCAAGCGCGACGGCGTGGACCAGGCCGTCGCGGAACGCGCGGCCCGCGCGGCTCAGAGCCACGTCGGGATCGCCCGCAGGCTGGCCCGGGATCCCGAGGCCCGGGAGCGCCGGCTCGAAACCGTGCGGTTCCCGCTGGGCCTCCGCGGCGTCACGGCGGCGGTCCTGATGGCGGAGAAGCTGGTCAAGATCGCCACAGAGGAAGCCAACAGCTCCAACGATGAGCGTGATGCAGCGGAGAAAATTGCGCTGCTAGCCACCCTGGGAGCCCCGGAAAGCGGCACTTTGCCCCCGCCCATGCGCGCCCAGGTGAAACAACTCGAGGACGACCAGAAACGCCGCGCCAAGCGTTCCGTGACCGATTCCCTTGACCGCACACTCACCGACCTGTTGTCCTTTTACCGGGATGTGCTCATCATCCAGATGGGGAACGCCGTTGAACTCGTCAACCTTGAACTCAGAAGCGAACTCGAAGAATTCGCCAAGAATTCCAGTGCCGAAACCACGCTTGGCCGCATGGACGCCATTAACAAGGCCCGGAAGCGGATCACGACCACCAACGTGGCTCCGCTGCTGGCCATCGAGTCCATGGCCAGCAGTCTTATCTGACCGTTTCCCGTCCGACCACGTTTCCGCTGTCCGCCTTGGCTGCCTGCCCGGCCCGGGGCGGCCGGCCCCGTCCCTCCGTTCCAATCCATCGAGGAGAACCGCATGATGTCTGCACGACCAGGCCCCGCCAGATTCCGATCCGTCGCGATCGGTGCGCGGGCTGTCGGCGCCATGGCGCTGGCCATGGTGCTCGCCTCGTGCAGCCTCTTCGGCGGGGAGTCCAAAAACGCCAACCCGGGGCAGCCCGATCCCGCGATTGCTGCCTCGGCGCCGGCCGAGCTCCGCAGCTTCTACTCGCAGCAGGTCAAGTGGACGCCGTGCGAGAGCGACTTCGAGTGCGCCAAGGTCAAGGTCCCGCTGGATTACAGCAAGCCGGACGGGGACAGCATCGAAATAGCTGCCATCAAGCTGGCCACCAAAGGCACGAAGAAGGGCAGCCTGCTGGTCAACCCGGGCGGTCCCGGCGGCTCGGGTTATGACTTCGTCAAAGACGCCGGGCCCACCAACATCTCCGCCAAGGTCCGCGCGAACTACGACATTGTCGGCTTCGACCCGCGGGGCGTGAAGCGCTCCGCACCGGTCAGCTGCCTCACCGACCCGGAACGCGATGCCTCCCGCGCCAAGATTTACGCGCTGAACACCGACGCCGGCCTGGACGCTGCCCTCGCCGACAACCAAGAAATCGCGGCCAAGTGCGCCGAAAAGACGGGCCCCCTCCTGGGCCACATCGATACCGCGACCGCGGCGAGGGACCTTGACGTCCTGCGCGGCGCGCTGAACGACACGAAACTGAACTACCTCGGCTACTCGTACGGGACGTTCCTCGGTTCCACCTACGCCTCGTTGTTCCCGGACAACGTGGGCCGGATGGTCCTGGACGGTGCCCTCGATCCCGCGATCAGCTATGAGGAGCTAACCAGCGGACAGGCCAAGGCCTTCGAGAAGGCCCTCCGCGCGTACGTGGAGAAGTGCCAGCAGGAGAGCACGTGCCCGCTGAGCGGCAGCGTGGACGACGGAATCCAGCAGATCCGCAATCTCATCCAGACCGTGGAGGCGAACCCGATGCGGGCCAAGGACGGCCGGATCGTCTCGGCGTCGACCCTCGTCACCGGAATCATCGTGCCGCTCTACAACGACGGCAACTGGCCGATCCTTACCCAGGCCCTCGACCAGATCCAAAAGGGCGATCCGACCCAGTTCCTGCGCCTGGCCGACTTCAACGCCGACCGGCAGCCCGACGGCACTTACTCGTCGAACAGCACCTTTGCGTTCAACTCCATCAACTGCCTGGACTACCCCATGGTGACGGACACCGCGGGGATGCGTGCCGACGAACAGCAGCTGCGCCAGGACTCCCCGACGCTCGGGTACTACTTTGCGTACGGCGGGACCAACTGCAAGGACTGGCCTTACAAGGCAGTCCGGACACCGGCGCCGGTGGAGTACAAGGGCTCTGCCGGGATCGTTGTCGTGGGGACCACCGGGGATCCGGCCACACCGGTGGAATGGGCCAGCTCGCTGCGGAAGCAGCTGGGCAATGCCTCGCTGCTGACGTGGAAGGGTGAGGGCCACACCGCCTACGGCCGTTCCAACGACTGCATCGGCAACGCCGTCGACAACTACCTGGTGGACGGAAAGTCACCCGCGGACAACACCGTCTGCTAAGACTCCCTTGCGCCCCGGGTCCGCACGCGGCCGGGTCCGCGGGGACGTCGGCCGGGGACTGCGTGAGCTCATTTTGACCCGGGCGGCGGAACTCTATTACAGTTGTCTCTTGCATGATCCGCCCGGTTCGCCGGGATGCATGCGGTTGCTTCCTTAGCTCAGTTGGTAGAGCGTCTCACTCGTAATGAGAAGGTCGCCAGTTCGATTCTGGCAGGAAGCTCGGGAAGAACCCCCGGAAATCAATGATTTCCGGGGGTTCTGTCGTTTCCGTCGAAAGCGGTGGGCCCGGCACGCTGACGGCGGGCGCAGGGGGTCCGGTGCGGCCGGTTTCCTTGCCTGACCTGCCGAAACGTATGATTCGGACTGGAGCTGCCGAGCGCGCTTCAGCCGGCACCGCTGCTTGGGGGAAAATTGGGAATCAGCAAGACGTTGGGCGCATCGCTGCTGGCGGTCGTAATCCTGCTCGGCCCGGTCGCTGCAGCTGTTGCCAGCCCGGCGCAGGCAGCCACGAAGGCCGCGTCCACCTCACTGGCCCTCTTCGACCAGAGCAACCGGCAGACGATCATCGAAACCTTCGACGGGATCAATGCCTTCCGCGCGTCCAAGGGCCTGAAGCGCCTCAAATTCAACGTTGCCATCGGATCCATCTCCCAGAAGTGGAGTAAGACAATGGCGGCAGAGAGCGCGTTCTATCACAACAGTGATTACGTCTCCGGTGCGGCGGCCGGGTGGGATTCGGCGGCCGAAAACATCGCCTGGGCCACGTGGCGCTCCAGCGGCCAGTTCTTCGTGGACATGTGGATCAATTCGCCGGTGCACAACGTGAACATGTCACGCCCGGACGACGACTACCTGGGCATCGGCGTCGCCGCTGCCCAGGACGGTGCCACCTACGCGACCGCAAACTTCTTCAGCTACCGGGACGGAGTGGTCCTGCCAGGGTCGTACAACCATCCCCGCGACTACTTCAATGGCCTTCCGGCAATCGGCACCGCCGTCAAAGTAACCGCCCCCGCCCCGACGTTCAACCGCGCCACCGGCAAATACACCATCCCGTCCCGGACTGGCGTTGTCTACGCCGTCAACGGCGCCGCCAAGGCCAAAGGCACGTACAGCGGCAGCGCGAAGATCGCCGTTACCGCGAAAGCAAAGGCCGGCTACACCCTGAGCGGCACCGCCTCCTGGACCTACGACTTCACCCCGGTCAGGGCCTCCCCTGCCGCCCCGAGCTTCAATAAGGCCACCGGCACTTACGCGATCCCAAAAAAGACCGGCGTGGTTTACTCCGTGGGCGGCAAGGCCGTGGCCGCCGGGACGTACAAGAGCAGCGGGCGCCGAATTGCCGTCACGGCTGCCGCTGCCCCCGGGTACAAACTGTCCGGGACGTCCAGCTGGACGGGAGACTTCCGCAAGGCGGTGACCCCGGCGAAACCGGCCCTGAACAGCAGCACTAACAAATACAAGATCCCGGCCCAGGCGGGCGTGACCTACTCCGTGGGCGGAAAGGCCGTGAGGGCCGGAACGTACACCGCAGTGAACGGCAAAGTCCTGAAGTTCAACGCGAAGGCCTCCGGGTCAACGTACCGGCTCACCGGCACACAGGATTGGTCCTTCCGCTTCTGACGGGCTTCTCCCCGCGCGGTCTTGTCCGAACAGCCCGGCCAGGAGCCGATCGGACTCCGACTGTGCCCCGACGTCGGAAGCCCCGCCGGTGACCAGCAGCTCATCGGCTCCGGAGGACGCGAGCAGGTCCTCCAGCTGCGACTGCACCTCGGAAGCTGTGCCGTAGACCGACGTCGACAGGCTCGCGTCAACCGCTTCCCTTTCCCGGACAGTCAGCGCTGCCAGGTCCGCCGGGCCAACCGGCGCCAAGGGCGCGAATTCGCCGGTGGATCTCGAGCGGGCCAGTGCGACCGCTTCAGGCAGGAGCAGCTCCCTTGCCGCCTGGCTGCTGGCCCCCACCGCCACGTTGGCAGAGACCACAACGAACGGCACGTCGAACCATCGCGAGGGGCGGAACTGGGACCGGTATCTTTCCAGCGCAGGCAGTTTCCCGCTTCTGTCCGTCCTAAACACGGCGGGCCCGCCCAACACCACGGCCAGACCGGCCCGGGCGGCAATGTCGATCCCCGCACCCGTGGCCAGCACAAAAACCGGGGTTGCCGACTCGTTTTGCGGCCGCGCTGTGACCGGGGCACTTCCCGAGAGATACGCAAGGAGTTCGGCCAGATCGTCTGCAAACCGCTCCGAGTCCTGCTTCCCGGCACGCAGCGCGTTCCTGACGGCCGGCGTGAATCCGACGGACCGGCCAACGCCCAAGTCGATGCGTCCGGGATGAAGGGCTTCCAGGGTGGCTGCCTGCTCGGCCACGACGAGGGGTTGGTGGTTAGGGAGCATGATGCCGCCCGAACCGACCCGGATGGAGTGCGTCCGGGCGGCAATGGCGGCCATCAGCACGGCCGGAACGGATCCGTCGATGCCGGGAACCGCGTGGTGTTCGGCGACCCAAAAGCGGTGGTATCCCAATTCCTCCGCCTGCCGGGCGCGTTCGAGTACGCGGTTCAGGGTTTCCGCAGCGGGAAACCCGGTCCGGGCGTTGGCACGGTCGAGGAGGGAAATCCGGGGAAGGGAAAAGGCCATACTGCTGGAACTACTCCGGCGGGGGAGGAATTCCGTGTTCTGAGCCTACCGCCGGAGTTTGTGCAGCTTCGGGCCGTAGAGCCGTAATCAACGTGCCCTACTGGAACGTGGCGACGGTGTAGATCATGTTGTGGTCTGAGGGCGGGCGTCCCCCCACCATCTGGTTGCCAAATGCCGTCCAGTTCTCCCAGTACACGACCGTGATACCGGTGACGGAACCGGCATACACCTGGTCGATGCGGTAACCGCCGACCCTTGGCCTCCGGTACTCGTTGTAGGTGTTGTACTCCGGGTGCATTCTTGTACCGGTCATCCAGTAACTGTCCCCGTACCCGATCGCGTTGAGCCTGGCCGTCTGCGGGGCGGAGTTGCTGGAAGTGTCGTTGAAGTCCCCGGTCACAAATGCCGGCAACCCACCGGGGTTGACCCGCTTGATCTCGGCCGCGAGCATTGCGGCTTCGGAATTGCGGGCAGCCTGCGCGCCGGCGCCGACCTCAAAATGCGTGTTGAAGACGAAAAAATCGTGGCCTGTCGCCCGGGACTTCAGTTTTACCCAGGTCATCGCGCGGCCAAAGTCCGGATACCGCTTGTACTCGAAGATCTTGTAACTGGCTGCGGTCAGTTTGAACAACCCCGAACGCCACAAGATCGGGATCGGTTCCGCCGTGCCGTTGGCCGGCTGGTACATGGCATAGCCGGTCGCCTTCCGAATATCTGCGGCCTGGGTGTACAGACGCGGACCAATGGTGATGTCCGGCGCTTCCTGAATGCCGATCACGTCAGGCTTCACAGCGTTGATGCTATTTTTGATGCCGACAAGGCGCGCATCCCACCGAGGGATTTCGGGCTGGGACACCTCCCGCCAGGCCGAGTCAACGTTGTAGGAAGCGACTTTGACGGTTGTGGTGCCTGCCGCGGTTGACGGTGCGGCACCGAACATGGACGTCCCGACGACAAATAGAATCACCGCTGCGACGGTGACGGGACTCGGCTTCCTGGACTGGCTGAGGTCAGGATTAATCAGCTGGAAAGATAGCAACGCATTCCCCGTTCGCTTATCCTCAACCGGCCTGAAGGGTATCTCAATAACGCGAGTTATGAGGACTGAATTTTAGCGCCGGGGCGCGGTCAGGCACAGAGCATTTGCCAAACCTCGAGCGCCAGTTCACCAGGGGGCCGGACGAATGCGGGTGGGAGCGCGGAGCCGGCGACAGCACTTGTCATTGGACCGGCGGTCGGCAAGCCTAGGTACATGGAACGGCCCGGCCGGAGGGTGCCAGCCCGCATACCGGAGCGCCCCGCCGCGGCGGCCCGGACGCGGCGGCGCCTGCCCTGGGGACCGGTGGTCGGGTTCGGCCTGGTAAGCCTGCTGGCCGACGTCGTTTCCGATGGCGCCCGTCCGCTGGCGGGACCACTGCTGGCCCAGCTCGGCGCCTCCGCATTGCTCGTGGGCCTCGTGACCGGCGGTGCCGAGGCAGCCGCGCAGGGCCTCCGGCTGGTCTTCGGACCCTGGGCGGACCGGACCCGCAGGTATTGGACTTTCACGATGGCCGGGTATGCGCTCACGGCTGTCTGTGTCCCGGTCCTCGCGCTGACGCCGCTGGTGGGGGCGGCCGGACTGCTCCTGGCCTGCGCGCTCATCATCGGCGACAGGGTGGGGAAGGCGGTCCGCAGCCCCGCAAAGACCGTGCTGCTGGCCGCCGTCGCCACGCCCGTCGGGCGCGGCCGTGGCTTCGCGGTCCACAAGTCGCTCGACCTCGCCGGGGCCCTGCTCGGGCCGCTCCTGGTCTCCGCGGCGCTTGCCGCCACCGGGCTCCTGCCGGTGGCCTTCGCGGTGCTGGCCGTTCCGGCGGCCGCGGCGCTGTTCCTGTTGGCCTGGCTGCGCCGCCGGCTCCAGGATCCGGGCACCGCCAAGCCGCCGCAAGGCCCGACGTCGGCGTCCGAACCGGCGGCGGGCCGGGCGCCGACGCTGCCCGGGACATTCTTCCTGTTCGCCGTCGCGGCCTTCTTCTGGAGCGCGGGCCTGGTGGCGTTCGGTGTCATCTCCTTTCACCTGACGACGGCGGTGGCCGTTCCGGTGCCGGTGGTTCCGCTGCTGTACGCCGGGGCGATGGGTGCTGCGGCGCTCGGCGCCCTTGCGAGCGGCGTCGCCTACGACCGTGCCGGGCCGGGCGTTCTCCTCGCCCTGCCGGTCCTGATTGCCGCCGTGCCGGTCCTGGCATTCGCCCCGGGAGCCGGCTTGGTCCTGGCCGGCGTCCTGGTCTGGGGAGCCGCCACGGGTATCCAGGACTCCACGGTCAAGGCCCTGATTGCCGACCTTGTCCCGGAATTCCGGCAGGGCACTGCGTACGGAGTGTTCGCGGCCTTCGAGGGGGCGGGATTGCTGGCGGGCGGGGCCCTGTACGGTGCGCTCTACAACACGATGCCCCTGCTGATCGGGGCGGTGGCAACGCTGCAGGCGGTCGCCTTTGTGGTCCTCCTGGTGACCCTGCGGACCTCGCGTCACTCTTGAGACCGCGGTAGCCAGGGGCGGGGCCACTGCTTCTATGATTCATGCATGGGAGAGCTGGAGCTAGCGGGCATTGCGGCAGGACTCTATGCCCTGCCATTCGACGACTTTGTGGCCGCCCGGACGGCCGCGGCGAAAGACGTGGCCGCCGCAGCGCCCGCAAAGGGACCGGCGGCACAGCAACAGCGGTCCCTCGCCGCGGACGTGCGGTTGCTGCCCAAGCCGTCCGTGGCAGCGTGGACCGTGAACATGCTCGCGGTGCAAAGGCCCGAAACGCTCCGTGAACTCGCCGAGCTGGGGCAGTCCATGCGCGCCGCGCAATCGGCCCTCGACGCGGCGGAACTCCGTCAGTTGGCCCAACAACGGCGGCAGCTCCTGGCCGCGGCCGTCCGGGATGCCCAGGCAGTGGCAGCTGGGAACGGCCGGAAGATCAGCGGTGCGATCGCTACGGAAGTGGAAGAGACACTGCGCGCCGCCACGGCGGACGAAGGCGCCGCGGCGGCGGCACAGAGCGGGCGCCTGCTCCGGGCACTGTCCGCCGACGGCGTCGACGTCGTCGACCTGGCCGGCGCCGTGGCGCTGCCCTCCGTTGCTGTCCCCACGACAGCTCCGTTTTCCTCGACAGCCTCGTCCGGCGCTTCCCGGACCGCAGCCCTTTCCGGACCTTCCCGGACGGCGCAACCGGCGGCCCAACCCCGGCTGCGGGCAGTGAGGGAGGAACCCCGGCCGGCCACGCCGTCGGCGCTGGAGCGCGCCCGGGCCGCGTTCGACGAGGCCGAACAGGCCGCGCGGGAGGCCACCGAAGAAGCCCTGCGGTCCGGGCACGAACTGGGCGAGGCTCGGTCGCTCGCGGCCGGGCTGGCCGATGCGGCACGCCGCCTCAGGCAGCAGCTGGAGCAGACTGAACTGGACCTCAAGGCGGCGCGCAAACGGCACGAGGTGGCCGCCGCACAGGCACAGCAGGCAGTCCGGGCCTCGGACAGGGCACAGCGCAAGGAGGACCTCGCCCGGGAGCGGGTGCTGCGGCTTGGCAACACGCCGGGCTAGGGACCGGATACTGTCGTAGGCCGGTTGCACACTTAATTCATGGAAACGAACCAGTACTTTGAAGTGACGTATCTGGACACCGACTGCGGCCGGGTCCGCACCGAGGCCTTCGACGCCGCCGCCGATGCCGAGCGTTTCGCGAGCCGCCGGGTTCAGGACGAGGACGGCTGGGCGGTCATCGACGCCGTCCCGCTGCTGCAGCACAAGAAGGCCGCCTGAGCCGCCGGAGCATCGGACGGCGAACCCGACGGACCTGCCCAGCAGAAAGGGCCCCCACCCGTATCGGGTGAAGGCCCCTGCCGCGGTCCGTGGTTCAGCTGCCTAGTTTATCCGGCGGCTGAGGCGAACCGTTGGGCTAGGCGAAGTCGGAGACTGCCGGGTCGGGGCCGATCCGTCCGGCGCCCTCCGCCGAGTTGTCCAGGCCGTTGATGGCCTGCACGTCGGTCTCATCCAGCGTGACATCCAGCGCCGCGTAGTTCTCGCGGATCCGGGACTCGGTCACGGACTTGGGGATGACGACGTTGCCGATGGCGAGGTGCCACGCGATCACGATCTGGGCCGGCGTGGCGTTGTGCTTCGCCGCGATCTGGGCGATCACGGCGCTCTCCAGGAGTTCGCCGCCCTGGCCCAGCGGCGACCATGCCTGGGTGAGGATACCCTTGGAGGCGTTGAACTCACGGAGGTCGGCCTGGTTGAAGAACGGGTGCAGTTCGACCTGGTTGATGGCCGGCACAACGCCGGTCTCGTCGATCAGGTGCTGCAGGCCTTCCTTGGTGAAGTTGGAGACGCCGATGGTCTTCACACGCCCCTGCTTCTGCAGCTCGATGAGCGCCTTCCAAGTGTCGACGTACTTGTCCTGCTTCGGCTGCTGCCAGTGGATCAGGTACAGGTCCAGGGTCTCGAGGCCAAGCCGCTCCATGGAGGACTCGAACGCCTTCAGCGTGGACTCGTAGCCCTGGTCCGCATTCCACAGCTTGGTGGTGATGAAGATTTCCTCGGGCTTGAGGCCGGAGCGCTCGATCGCACGGCCGACTCCTGCTTCGTTGCCGTAGATCTTCGCGGTGTCGATATGGCGGAACCCGGCTTCGAAGGCCTGGACAACCACCTTTTCGGCTACATCGTCTTCAACCTGCCACACCCCGTAGCCGAGCTGGGGGATGGTGTTGCCGTCATTGAATGTCAGTTCCGGAGAAGAAGTCATCCGCCCATCCTGCCAACCTCCGCGCGGTCCTGCCAGTGCAGAGGCAACGCTAAGCTAGCCGCGTAACCGGGAATACCTGCAGGCCGCGGTTCGTCGCAGGAGGTCTCAGTCCCCGGCGGAGGCTTCGGCAAGACGCCTTTCGGCGTCGCTGACGTGTTCCTGCACCGATTCTGCCCGCCGCCTGACCGACACCGCGCCGACCGGGACGGGCCCGACGGCGAGCCGGAGCATCGCCGCCGCCTCGGCCGTAGTGGCGAGGGAGTTTCCTGCGGTGGACAGCGAGCGGTGGACGCCGGCCAAGGCGCCGGGGATGTCGAGGCCGTCGCTGGGCGAGCGCCGCTGGGCCTCGACGCAGACCACCCTGACCCGGACGGCGAGTTCGGACAGCTCATTGGCGATGTCCACGAGTTCGTTATAGAGCGCTTCGTCCTCCACGCCTTCCAGGACCTGATGGTACCGGTCCAGGCCGCGGGTGAAGCGGTCATGGGCACGCCGCCAGAGGCCTTTGCCGAGTTCGGCGTCGTCTTTCTTGCCCTGCCGGGCGGTACTGAAGAAGCCCAAGGGTGTCCTAGAGGTACTGGCCGGGACCGTGGTCCGGATCGGCGGGCTCGGGCGTTTGGGCGGGGACCGCTCCGGGCCTGGGCGCGGCGGCCCGCTGCGGTTCGCCGTTCTCTCCAATGACGACGCCGGGGGCAATCACCGTTCCCGGCGGCAACTGGCGTAGCTGCATCTGCGCGAAGGTGTGCTCCCTGGCAGCGTGCTGCGTCGCGATGGCCGTCTGAATCCCGTGGAAGAGTCCTTCGAGCCAGCCGACCAGCTGGGCTTGGGCGATCCGCAGTTCTGCATCCGAGGGAGTGGCGTCATGCACGAAGGGCAGGTTGATCCGCTCAAGCTCGGCAACGAGCTCGGGTGCGAGGCCGTCCTCAAGTTCCTTGATCGAACGTTCATGGATGGCGGCAAGCCGGGTCCGGGCCGCGTCATCAAGGGGCGCGGACTTCACTTCGTCCAGTAGTTGCTTGACCATGGTGCCGATGCGCATGACCTTCGCGGGCTGGTCCACCAGGTCCTGCAGCTGGGTGCCCCTCAGGTGCTCGGACGAGGCCGGCCCGGGCTGCGGCGTCCGCGGTTTGTCGGCCAAGGGCGCGGCCTCGTCCAGGGTGGTGCCCTCGACGGGAACGTCTTCGGCAGGGTGCGTGGCGTTCGGATCGCTCATGGCTTCATACTCTCACGCGCCGGTCCGGAAACCTGCCGGCCGCTGCGTCCGCGAAACCGCAGGGACATACCAACGGAGGAGGACGCCGTCGGGCACTATTGTGCAAGACGGCGTCCTCCCGAAAAGCGGCCGGATCAACAACCCGGGTCAGCAGCACCTGCCCTGCGGGTTGCTGTCCTGCCGGTCCGTCTGATCACGCCAGAACTCCCGCTCCGTCATGGGCTGGGAGCCGTGACCGGCCTCGGCGTGGTGTGCCAGGTACTTCGTATAGGCATCCGCGCCCATCACGCCGCCGAGATACCGGGCGAAGCCCCGGAATGCTGCAAGCACCGCATTCATGACTTTCTCCGTATCAGTGGTGGGCGGCCTTTTCGAACCGCTTGTCCGCCGGGAGCTTGTTCCATTCGGCCAGGAGCTCACGCTCGGACGCCGTAGGCAGCGGACCCGCCGGGGCGAAAACGCGGGACGGCAGGGCGGGATCCTCGTGGTCGTTGTTGGCCACGCCGGCCCTGGCGTTGCGGAACGCCTTGTAGGTGGCCAGCAGCGCCGTCGCGATGACGATGATGCTGAGCACCACGAAGATGACCGAGAGCCAGCCCTGGATCGCGGTGTTGCGGACTACGGCCTCCATGGCCGGGACCGTCTTGGCCGTACCGAAGGATGTCTTGCCTTCCGCGAGGGCCTTGGAGAACGCCGCGTTGTTTGCGAAGTAGCCGACAGCGGGGGTGGAGGAGAAGATCTTCTGGTAACTGGCCGTGATGGTTACCACGGCTGCGAAGGCCAGCGGGAGTGCCACAATCCAGAGGTACTTGAAGGAACCGCGTTTCGCCGCAATGGCCATGCAGACGGACAGGGCGATGGCAGCCAGCAGCTGGTTCGCGATGCCGAACAGTGGGAACAGCGTGTTGATGCCGCCCAGCGGGTCGGTGACGCCCATCAGCAGCACGGCACCCCAGGCGCCGACCATGACGGCGGTGGCCAACCAGGCCCCCGGACGCCAGGAGTGCTCCTTGAACTTCGGGATGAAGTTGCCGACCGAGTCCTGCAGCATGAAGCGGGCAACACGCGTGCCGGCGTCGACCGCGGTCAGGATGAACAGCGCCTCGAACATGATGGCGAAGTGGTACCAGAAGCTCATCAGGGCGGTGCCGCCGATGAACTGCTGCATGATGTGGGCCAGGCCCACGGCCAGGGTGGGCGCGCCGCCGGTACGGGAGATGATGCTTTCCTCGCCCACGTTGGCTGCCGTCTCCGTGAGCAGGCTCGGGCTGATGTTCACGCCGGAGAGTCCGAGGCTGTTGACCCAGGCGGCGGCCGATTCCGCGGTGCCGCCGGTGAGGGCGGCCGGAGCGTTCATGGCGAAGTACAGACCGCGGTCGATCGAGATGGCGGCCACGAGGGCCATGATCGCCACGAAGGACTCCATCAGCATGCCGCCGTAACCGATGTAACGGCTCTGGCGTTCCTTCTCGATGAGCTTCGGCGTGGTGCCGGAGGCGATCAGCGCGTGGAAACCGGACAGGGCGCCGCAGGCAATGGTGACGAACAGGAACGGGAACAGGGCACCCGGGAAGACCGGACCGTTGTCGCGGCTGGCGAACTCGCTGAAGGCCGGGACGGTGATTTCCGGGCGGACCACGATGACGGCCAGGGCCAGCATCACAATGACGCCGATCTTCATGAAGGTGGAGAGGTAGTCGCGCGGTGCCAGCAGCAGCCAGACCGGCAGGATCGCGGCGATGAAGCCGTAGACAATGAGAGCCCAGGCGAGAGTGACCTTGTCCAGGGTGAAGAGCGCGGCACCCCACTCGGTGTTGGCGACGGCGCCGCCGCCGATGATGGCCGCCATCAGCAGCACGAAGCCGATCAGGGAAACTTCCATGATTTTCCCGGGCCGGATGAAGCGCAGGTACACACCCATAAAGAGGGCGATCGGGATGGTCATGCCGACGGAGAAGACACCCCAGGGGCTCTCGGCCAAAGCGTTCACTACGACGAGGGCGAGGATGGCGACAATGATCACCATGATCAGCAGGGTAGCGATCAGTGCGGCCGCGCCGCCGATGACGCCGAGTTCCTCGCGGGCCATCTGGCCCAGGGACCGTCCGCCGCGGCGCATGGAGAAGAACATGACGAGGTAGTCCTGGACGGCCCCGGCCAGTACGACGCCGAAGATGATCCAGATGGTGCCCGGCAGGTAGCCCATCTGGGCTGCGATGATCGGGCCCACCAGCGGGCCGGCACCGGCAATGGCGGCGAAGTGGTGGCCGAAGAGCACGTTGCGGTCCGTGCGGACGTAGTCCTTGCCGTCGGCCTTGTACTCGGCCGGGGTGGCACGCCGGTCGTTCGGCTTGAGCAGGTAGCGCTCAATGAACTTGGAGTAGAAGCGGTAGCCGATCAGGTAGGTGCAGACGGCCGCAAAGACGAACCAGATCGCGTTGACGGTTTCGCCGCGGACGATGGCGAGCATGAACCAGGCAACGGCGCCCAGCAGGGAGATTGCCACCCAGATCGCAATCTTGGTCGGCGTCCACTTGCGCTCATCGGCTTCGCGGACGGAGTCGTCCACCGAGGTGGGCGGCAGAGTCGGATCCGGCGTAATGCCGTCATCGACCTGTACGTTTTTTGGCGTGCCATCTGGCATTGTGCCCATGTCTCCTCCTTGAGAAACCCAGCCGGACAAATCCACTGTACGAATCCGTCCCAAGGCACCCTACCAATCCGGCAACTCCAGGGGTATGGCTTCACGGTAGTCGTGCGCCGGACGGTCCGGAGGCGGCGATGAACGGTCGCGGAAACGGCGGAAATGCGCCGAAGGATTAGCGCGGCGGGTTGGCCAGCTGCATCAGGCGGGCCTCGCAAAGATCGAGCCAGCGGACCTCGGCCTCGGTCTGGAAAATGAGCGAATCCAGGACCAGGAGCCGTGCGGTGTCGGCGGGGCGTCCCTGCGCCGCGGTCTCGCGGCGGGACTTCGTGTAGTCCTGCAGCGCCCTGATCGAAACTCCGCGCTGGGCCTGGATGATGGCCCCTACGTCGACGCCGGGAACGGTCAACCCGAGTGCCAGTTTGATGGCCAGCTCATTGCGTGGCGGGGTGGCGCGGGGAACGGGCGAGCCAAACCAGTTACGGACTTCGGCCAGGCCGTCGGGAGTGATGCTGTAGACCACGTGGCCTTCGCCGTCGGCGCCCTCTTTGCGGACCAGGCCGTCCCGTTCCAGCCGGTCCAGCGTGGTGTAAACCTGACCGATGTTGACGGGCCACGAGGCTCCGGTCCGGTCCTCGAACTCGATCCGCAGCTGGTATCCGTAGCGCGGGCGGTCCCGCAGGAGGGCGAGGAGGCTGTGGCGGATAGACATGATGCTCCCGGAGGTAGCGAGGACGACAGCATACACGCGCCCCAAGACGCGTGTATACCGCGTATAGAGTCACCCTACCGTCCTTGAGGGTCCCGAAGCAAAAGGCGTATGCCGGAAGCGGCATAGATCGCCTGGGCTGCCCGGCTCCGCCCCAACGTCGCCGCTACATCACCAGGAGGATCTTGCCTACGTGGTCGCCCGAGTCGAAGTAGCGGTGTGCCGCCTGGACCTGGTCCAGCGGGAACGTCTTGGCGACGAGCGGCCGGATCCGGCCGTCGGCCAGCAACGGCCAGACGGCGTCGCGGACCGCGTTCATGATGACGGTCTTTTCCTCCACCGGCCGTGGACGCAGTGCGGTCGCAATGATCGCGGCGCGCTTCCTGAGGAGCTGGCCGAGGTCCAGCTCGCCCTTGGCCCCGCCCTGCAGCCCGATCACCACCAGCCGTCCGTAATCTGTCAGGGCGTCAACGTTCTGGCTGAGGTATTTGGCCCCGACGACGTCGAGGATGACATCCGCGCCCTTGCCGCCGTTCTGGGCGCGCAGGCTCTCCGGGAAGTCCTCCTCGGCGTAGTTTATCGCGATGTCCGCGCCGAGGAACGCCTTCGCAGTGCCGACCTTCTCGGCGGTGCCGGCGGTAGTGGCCACGACGGCGCCCAGGGCCTTCGCGAGCTGGATGGCCATGGTGCCGATGCCGCCGGTGGCGCCGTGGATGAGCACCGTCTCGCCCGGCTGCAGCTGGGCCGTCATGATGAGGTTGGAGTAGACCGTGGCCGCGACCTCCGGCAGGGAAGCGGCGGTCACCAGGTCCACGCCGTCGGGGATCCTCAGGACCTGCCCCGCGGGTACGGCGACCTGCTGAGCGTAACCGCCGCCGGCGAGCAGCGCCACAACCTTGTCTCCTATGGAGAATGGCTTCGTCACGCCGGGGCCGAAGCCGGCAATCCGGCCTGACACCTCCAGTCCGGGGATGTCCGAGGCGCCGGGCGGCGGCGGGTAATGGCCCTTGCGCTGCTGGACATCGGCGCGGTTGAGTCCTGCGGCGACGACGTCGATCAGCACCTCGCCGGTGCCGGGTTGCGGGGCCGGGACTTCGCGGACTTCGAGGGCCTCGGGTCCGCCGGGCTCAGAGATGTAGACAGCCTTCATGGAGAACTCCCGATTCCTTGCTTGCTTAGTGCAGGATGCGCCTGCGGCAGGCCGCGTCCGGCGGCACTTCCTCCAGAGTATGTGGGGGAAGCGTCCGTGTCGGCGAGCGCGCGCACGATTTTTTGTGGCAGCCGACTGCCTATGGAACACTACTCGTTAGGGAAGGTTGTCCGAGCGGCCGATGGAGCTGGTCTTGAAAACCAGTGTGCGGTGACCCCGTACCAAGAGTTCGAATCTCTTACCTTCCGCGAATAATGCCCCTGGTTCTTGCGATTGCCGCAGAGCCGGGGGCATTTTTGCGCCCCGGGCCAACCCTGTTCCCGCAACGCCTGCCGGACACGCATCAGCACCCAGTCTTCGCCGTTTCTGACATCGAGCTTGGTGAGGACCAGCTGCCGCCAGCCGGCGCTGGCTGTGCGCTCATTGCCCAGCGCATCGGAATGCTGCTGTGCCGGCGTCAGGTGGTGGCCGCCGTGCAGGAGCTGTCCGGAAACCGGCCCGGACACTTCCGTCAAAGTGCCGGGCAGTTTCAAGCGATGAATTGCCGCCGCCGAGAAAAGGCTCACGCAGTCCGGCGGACCCAGCTGCGTGTACGGCCGGGCCCGTGCCGGGAGGGACTGCTCCCGTGCGGTGGGGACCCGGATGCCGAGGCTGGGGACGTGCAGATCCTTGGCCTTGGCCCGGCATGGGGAGAGGCCGTGGTGCCGCGCTTCGCCGATGGTGAAGGAGCGGGCCGCCAGTTCCGCCGGAAGGGGTTTCGCTGTCGCCATCCGCCCATTAGGCCATAGGCCGGGCAGAGTCGGCCCGGGTTATGCACAGGCCCGCCGCACGCGGGCAGTTCCGTGCGAATGTGCGCCGGCGAACCGGCGAACCATTGAAACCGTCGGTCCCCCGGCATAGTCTCTCTGATGTCTCCACCACCCACACGAATCCGGCGCCCGCCGCAGCGCGCATGTGCCGCCACAAAGAGCAGGAGCCTGCAATGCCAACACCTGACCACACCAACGGCGCACCATGCTGGATCGATCTGATGACCTCGGACTCCGACAAAGCCAAGGCGTTCTACGGGGAGCTCTTCGGCTGGACCTTCCAAACCGGCGACGAGGAAAAATACGGCGGGTACATCACGGCGGCGAAGGGCGGTAAAACAGTTGCCGGCATGATGCAGAAGGACGAGTCCATGGCGGGCATGCCGGACATGTGGAGCACCTACCTGCGCTCTGGGGACGCGGCGGCGACCGTGGAGGCCGCGGCCCAAAACGGCGGACAGGTCCACATGCAGCCCATGGACGTGCCGGACCAGGGCCGCATGGCCATGATCGCCGATGCCACCGGGGCCTCCATCGGCGTGTGGGAGCCGGCTGAAATGAAAGGCTATGAGCTGGCGGCGGAGGCCGGCGCCCCGGCGTGGCACGAGCTCCACGCCAAGGACTACGCCACCGCCGTCAAGTTCTATCAGGACGTGTTCGGCTGGGACACCGACGTCATGAGCAACACTCCTGAATTCCGCTACACCACGCTGGGAGCCGGGGACGCCGCCAAGGCAGGGATCATGGACGCCTCGGCCTACCTCCCCGCCGAGGTCCCGTCCAACTGGCAGGTCTACTTCGCCGTTGACGACGCCGACGCCTCCATCACGAAGGCCCTGTCCATGGGTGCCCGGGTAGTCGACGGGCCGGACGACACCCCGTTCGGACGGCTCGCCACCCTTGCCGATCCCACCGGCGCCATGTTCAAGATCGTGGCTGACACGGGACAGGGGGCCCAAGCCGCCGCGGGCGCCTAGCCGTAGCGGGGCCGACCGCCCAGCCGTGGCGGGGCCGAAGAGGAATCCGAAAGCGGGACCGGACAGCCCTTCCCGCTCCACTTACAAAAATTGTTGTAAGAAATACCGGCCAGACCCTTTCCCAAGGGCTACTGGCCGGTATTCTGCTGTGGAGCGCCCGGTGGAGGCACCCGGATACCGCTCACCTGCATCACCAGTCACCATTGCCCGGGGCTTTCGAGCCGCTCCGGGAAGGCTGCGGCGCGTCTCGCTGGGGGACGTCCCGCCGAATGCACGTTTAATCCACACGTTGTTCATTCACCCCTGTTTTGATGGGCCCGGCACGACTTGACCAGGAGTTCAGGCCGGCTACTATCCGCTGCACCCGGCGGACGCACTGCACCCTGCCCCTTACCCGTTGCACCCTAATGAGAGTTCGAGCGGATGAAACAAACACCCTGGAAAACAGCGCTGGGCACAGCACTGTCGGCGGCGCTGATCGCGGCCCCGCTGACGGCCGTGCCGGCGTTCGCCGTGGAGGTCTCCCCGGCAGCGGCCGGCACGTCGCCGGTCACCATCAATGAGGCGTACCTCAGCGGCGGCAGCGCCGGAGCCGCCTTCAAGAACAAGTTTGTCGAGCTATACAACACCTCCGATGCCCCGGTGTCGCTCGAGGGCTGGTCCCTCCAGTACCGCGCCCCCGGAAATTCCGGCGCGCCCGGCAACGTAGCGGTCCTCGCCGGCTCCATCCCGGCCAAGGGCTACTACCTGCTCAAGGGTGGCAGCAACGGAGCCAACGGCCTGGACCTGCCGGCAGCAGAAGCCACCGCCACCGGTTTCAACCCGGGCGGCACAGGCGGAACAATCGTGCTCGCCAGGCAAGCCACTGCCATCACCGACCTCGGCACCGGATCCGTCATTGAGCAAGGGACAGTGGCTGACCTGCTCGGCTACGGCAGCTCGCTGACCTTTGAAACCCAGGCGGCAAAGGCACCGTCCGGCACCACAGACGTCAAGAGCCTGAATCGCACCGACGGCGCGGACAGCAACAACAACTCCACCGACTTCGCCCTCAACGCGGCCGTCACCCCGAAGGCCCCCAACGGCGCCGCCGACCCCGGCCCGGTTGACCCGGGACCGGTCGATCCGGGCCCCGTCACTCCCCCTGCCACCAAGACCATCGCCGAGATCCAGGGCAACGGCGCAGCAAGCCCGCTGGCCGGCGCCGCAGTCGTCACCCGCGGCAAGGTCACCGCGACGTTCCCCACCGGCGGCTTTTCCGGCTACTACATCCAGACCCCCGGCACCGGCGGCGATCTGACGCCGGCCAACCACACGGCGTCGGACGCCATCTTTGTCTTCTCCCCCTCGACGGTCGACTCGGTCCGGATCGGCGACTACGTCGAGATCACCGGCGCCGTCAGCGAGTTCTTCGGCATGACCCAACTGACGGTCGCCGCCGCGACGGACCTGAAGAAGCTCACCGAAGCCGCGCCCGAGGTCAAAGCCACCGGCTTCACGCTCCCCGCCGACGAGGCGTTCCGTGAGTCCCTCGAGGCCATGCTGCTGACCCCGGAAGGACCGGTGACCGTCGCCGACAACTTCTCGCTGAACCAGTACGGCGAGCTCGGCCTTGCCGGCGGCAGCAGCCCGCTCGAGCAGCCCACCGCCGTCGCACCCTACGGCTCCGCCGACTACACCGCCACCGTCGCCGGGAATGCCGCCCGCGGCATCAAGCTCGACGACGGTGCCACCACCAATTTCCTCAAGGACGCCGCCACCAAGGGACAGCCGCTCCCGTACCTGACGACGGCGGACCCCGTCCGGGTCGGCGCCCCGGTGACCTTCAAGACCAACGCGGTGCTCAGCTACGCCAACAACTCCTGGAAGCTCCAGCCGCTGGGCCAGCTGACCGCCGCCAACGCCGGCACGGTCCAGCCGGCCACCTTCGGCGCCACCCGCGCGGACGCCCCGGCTGCCGTGGGCGGCAACCTGAAGATCGCCTCCTTCAATGTGCTGAATTACTTCCCCACCACCGGGGACCAGATCGCCGGCTGCACCTTCTACACGGACCGTGCCGGGAACCCGATAACCGTCAGGGGCGGCTGCGATGTCCGCGGAGCCGCGAACGCGGAGAACCTCAAGCGCCAGCAGGACAAGATCGCGGCCGCCATCACCAAGTCCGGCGCCGACGTCGTGTCCCTCATGGAAGTCGAAAACTCCGCCCAGTTCGGCAAGAACCGGGACGACGCCCTGTCAAAGCTGGTCGACGTGCTGAACATCGCCACCCCCGGCATCTGGGACTACGTCCGCACACCCGCCAACGCACCCCCGCTGGCCGACGAGGACATGATCCGCACCGCCTTCATCTACAAAAAGGCCGCGGCGGAACCCGTCGGCGAGTCCATCATCCACAACGACACCGTCGCCTTCACCAGCGCCCGCAAGCCGATGGCCCAGGTCTTCAAGCCGGCAGGCGCCGCCGATGACAAGAAGTTCATCGCGATCGCCAACCACTTCAAGTCCAAGGGCTCCGCCGCCACCCCGGAGGACACCGACAAGGGCCAGGGCGCTTCCAACCTCGCCCGGACCGCCCAGGCCAAGTCCCTCCTGGCGTTCTCGGACGAACTGCAGAAGTCCAAGGGCACCGACAGGGTCTTCCTGATCGGCGACTTCAACTCCTACGCCAAGGAGGACCCCATCAACGTCCTCACCGGCGCCGGGTACGTCAACCAGGACGAGAAGGCAAAGAACGCGGACGGCTCCGCTAAGCACTCCTACCTCTTCGGAGGCATGGTGGGTTCGCTGGACCACATCCTCGCCTCGCCGGCCGCCAACGCCGTCGTCACGGGCGCGGACATCTGGAACATCAACTCGGTGGAGTCCGTCGCGCTCGAGTACAGCCGCTACAACAACAACGTCACCGACTACTACGCTCCGGACCCGTTCCGCGCCAGCGACCACGATCCGGTGGTCGTGGGCCTGAACTTGCCCGTCACCCCGGCCAGCGTGGAGCTGAACTTCCTCGGCATCAACGATTTCCACGGCCGCATCGATTCGAACACCGTGTTCTTCGCCGGAACCATTGAGAAACTGCGGGCCGCGGCGGCCCCGGGCGCCACGGCATTCATTTCCGCGGGCGACAACCTCGGAGCCTCGCTCTTCGCCTCCGCGGTGGCCAAGGACCAGCCGACCATCGACGTGCTCAACGCGCTGGAACTGCGGACGTCCGCGGTAGGCAACCACGAGTTCGACGGCGGCTGGACCGATCTGCGCGACAGGATCGTCGCCGGCGGAGCCAACGCCAAGTTCCCCTATCTGGGCGCCAACGTCTACAAAAAGGGCACCACGGAGCCGGTCCTGCCGGAATACACCGTGCTCGACCTGAACGGCATCAAAGTCGCGGTGATCGGCACCGTCACCCAGGAGGTCCCCTCCCTGGTCACCCCCGCCGGGATCGCCGACCTTGAATTCGGCGACGCCGTCGAGGCCGTCAACGGGGTGGCCGCGAAGATCAAGGCGGAGAAGCTGGCCGACGTGATCATCGTGGAGAACCACGACGGCGCCGGGTCCGGTGCGCCCGAGGGGTCCAGCCTGGCGCAGGAGGTCGCCGCTGGCGGCCCCTTCGCCAAGATGGTCACCGGGGTCACCCCGGATGTTGCCGCCATCTTCAACGGCCACACCCACAAGCAGTACTCCTGGGATGCTCCGGTACCCGGCGTTGAGGGCAAGACCCGCCCCATCGTCCAGACCGGAAACTACGGCGAGTACATCGGCCAGATCCAGCTGACCATCGACACCAAGACGATGTCAGTGACCGGCTACAAGGCCGGCAACGTCCAGCGCACCACGACGGCGGAACAGCCGGCGGCGGACCTCGTGGCGAAATATCCGCGGGTCGCGGCCGTCAAAACCATCGTCGACAAGGCAATCGCGGACGCCGCCGTGGTCGGCAACCAGCCGGTAGGTAAGGTGACGGCGGATATCACCACGGCCTTCGGCGGCTCCCCCGCAGTGCGGGATGACCGCGCGAGCGAATCCACCCTCGGCAACCTCGTCGCGGATTCCCTCGTGGACTCGCTCAAGGCACCGGAACTCGGCGCCGCCGAAATCGGCGTCGTGAACCCGGGCGGGCTGCGCACCGAGCTGTACTACGCACCCGACGGCACCATCACCTACGCCGAGGCCAACGCGGTCCTGCCGTTCGTAAACAACCTTTGGACCACGTCCCTGACCGGCGCCCAGTTCAAGACGCTCCTGGAGCAGCAGTGGCAGACCAATCCTGACGGCACGGTACCCAGCCGCGCCTACCAGCAGCTGGGCCTGTCCAAGAACGTCAACTACACCTACGATGCCGCCCGCACCGCGGGTGACCGCATCACCTCCATCCGGGTCAGCGGTGCACTGATTGACCCGGCGAAGTCCTACCGGATCGGCACGTTCAGCTTCCTGGCAACGGGCGGTGACAACTTCCGGATCTTCAAGTCCGGCAGTAACACCAAGGACTCCGGGCTGGTGGACCGGGACGCGTGGATCAAGTACCTGCAGGGCCACAACCCGGTCTCGCCGGACTTCGCACGCCGTTCGGTGGCTGTGGTGAACACCACCGCGGCCGAGGTCAAGGGCGGTGACGCCATCGCGCTGGCGGTTTCCAAACTGGACCTCACCTCGCTGGGCAGCCCGGCCAACACCTCGCTGCGCGCCGAGTTCACGGATGCGAAGGGCACCGTGACCACGCTGGGCACGGTCCCGGTATCCGCCGGCGCCGCCAAGGTGGACCTGACGGTTCCGGCCGGCGCAGCCGCCGGGACGGGCACCCTGGTGCTCACCGCCGTCGAATCCGGAACGCTGGTGAAGGCGGGCATCCTGGTCGCGGCCAGCACACCTGTCCCGCCGATGTGCAAGGCGCCGGTGCCGCCGAAGAAGTGGTACGACGTGTTCGGCTGGATCAAGTACTCGATCGCCTGGATCCAGTACCAGAAGTGCCTGAAGAGCTAGTTCCGTAGCCTTTCAGGCACTGATCATGCCCTCCCCTGGGCCGCACCACTGGACATATTGTTATTATGTCCAGTGCTCAGCCCGGGGGTGGGGCATGCTCATTTTTGTGCGGGGAACCTAGGCCCGCAGGATGTCGCGGGCTATCTCGTCAGCGTCGTGCAGGGTGCGCTGGCCGCTGCGGTAGGCCGGGCCGGTCTTTTGCCGGGCCTCGGCCGCGATGGCTGTCCCCCACTGCGCTGCGGACAGCTGCAGCCCGAGGACGTAAAGCCCCTCCGTCACGGAACCGTTGGAGGCCAGCGGCCGGTATGGGTGCGGGGCCACGTCCAGGCCCGAGGTCTGCACCGGAACGCCCTCCACCGTCATCATGAGGCGCGGGCGCACCAGCCCTTCGCCGAGCAGCTGTTCCAGCAGCGCCGACTCGTTGACGGCGACTCGGTTCGCCGGGGCGAGCGCCTCGATCAGCACGCCGGCCGACACGGCCTCGCCCTGTGCACCGCCGGCACCCGTCCCGCCGGAGCCGCCGGCCCGGCTGCCCACCCACGGTGAGGATGCGGTGAAGGCTCCGGCCGTGCGGTCCACCCCGAATTTGGGATCGGGGCCGACAAAGCGGACGACGCCGGCCCGTGCCAGCGCTGCCAGCTGTTCGGCACGCAGGGCGGGCGGCCCGCTCGCCAGTCCCTCCACGAAGGATTCGAACCAGCCGCGCAGGCCGGCCACCCATGACTCGTCGGTGATGCCGCCGTCGGCCACCGCCGTTTTGAGTACCGCCCGACCGTGGTGCAGGGCCCCGATCGTCATCTTCACGGGATCGTCCTCCCCCAGTGCGGAACGCCGGGCATCGTCGAGGAGATACTGGACGACGGCGGCGTCCAGCTCCTCCCGGGACCCGAACGACCGCCCGGCCAGCGGTGCTGCCAGTCCCAGCAGCTCCAGCCGGTGGGCCGGGCGGACATGCGCCGCGATCACGGAATCCACGGCGTCCTCCCATTTGGCCGCGCTGTGCGCGTGCGGGCGCAGCGACTCCTCCAGCGCGCGCAGGAACTCGGCCGGATCGATGAGGAGGGCGCCGGGCTGCGAGCGCGTGAGGGTCGAGTAATAGGCCCAGATCGCGTCGCGGTGCAGGAGCGGCCAGAGGTCGTGGTCGAAGGCCGGCTTGATTCCGGCCTCGGCAAACCTCGTCAGCGCGCTTTCGGTGCAGTACCGCAACGTCACGGCGGAGGGGTAGTACCCGGCGAGGGCGGCCTTGGCCCGGTACGGCGTGCCGCGGCGTGAGGCTGCGATGATGAGCGGTTCACGGCCCGAGGGCCGGTAGCTCAGCGCGCCGTTCTCCCCGGCCTGGAAAGTACCGCCGCGGCCCTCGGTCAGCTGCCCCATGACGTCAAAAAAGTTCAGGCCCATCCCGCGCACCAGCGCGGGCTGGGCCGCCGGCACCCGGGACCAGTCGACGTCGGCCGGCGCGGCCGGCGGGAGGTACAGCAGCCCGAGCTCTTCAGCGGCGGCCTTCAGCTCCCGCTGTTCCGGGTTCAGCCGCGATTCGAGGTGGCCCATGGCGAGGACCACGGAGTCGACGGTGAGCGCGGCGCCGCCCTCAAGCCCGACGTCGAACGTCCGGCGCCCGATCCCGGCGGCGGGTGCCGTCCCGGCTGCCGCAGTGTGCCGGACGGAGAGCGCCGTGGATTCGTGGAATTCGACCGAGACGCCGGCGGGCAGGCGGGAAAGCAGCTGTTCCACCGTCCATCGCAGGTAGCGGCCGTACAGGGCACGGCTGGGGAAGTCCGCGGAGCCCAGCCGGGCGAGTTCGGCCCGTTCCTCGGCGGTCAGCGCCGGGTGGGGATGCCGCTGCTGCTGTTCGCGCCAGCGGTCAAAGGTGTCTCCGGCCAGCGGGGGCGCCAGCTCGGGGTCCTCGGGAACGATCGTCGGGTAGAACGACTGGGTGTTCATCAGGTACAGCCGCGACTGGCCCGGCTGCCATACATGGCCCGGGCCGGCGGGGTAGGGATCGACAATATCGACGTGGAGCCTGGCGTCCGGGCCGCTGGGAACCCAGTTGGCGAGCAGCCGCTCCAGTACGCTCGTGCCCCGGGGACCGGCGCCTATCAGTGCCGTCCGGATGCTTTGCGTTATGCCCACAGGATCCAGCGTATCGGCATCCGGCAGCCCGCCCGACCGGCGGCCGGGCGCCGCGTGACTTGCTACCGGCGCGCAGATGTTGCTTGGATGGAATTATGACCACCACCGAAGCTGCTCACCCGCCCGTGCCCGGCGATCCGTCCGGAACGGCCACCGGAGCAGGAACCGCCGCCGAACCCGTCGATGAGAACATCTGGCTGGAGGAGATCTACGGCGAAGAGCCACTGGCCTGGGTCCGCGAGCAGAACGCCCGCACCGAGGACCTGCTGGAGGACGCCGAGTACGCCGGACTCGAAGGCAGCATCCTGGAGGTGCTGGACTCCACCGACCGGATTGCCATGGTGGGCAAACACGGCGAGTGGTACTACAACTTCTGGAAGGACCGGGACAACCCCAAGGGACTGTGGCGCCGCACCAGCTGGGAAAGCTACCGCGGCGGGTCACCGGAGTGGGACGTCCTCCTGGACGTGGACGCGCTGGTCGCGGCCGAGGGCCAGGAATGGGTCTTCCATGGCGCCAACTTCCTCCGCCCGGCCGACGGCGAACCGCACCGGCGGGCCCTGCTGGCCCTCTCCCCCGATGGCGGTGACGCCAACCGCTACCGTGAGTTCGACGTCGAGAGCCGCAGCTTCGTGGACCCCGCCGCCGGGGGCTTCGACCTGCCCACGGCCAAGGGAAACGCCTCCTGGCTCGACGCCGACACCCTACTGGTGGCCACGACCGCCGAAGGCCTGCCCAGCACCACCTCCTCCTACGCGCGGACCGGCGTGAAGCTGCCGCGGGGCGGTTCCCTGGCCGCGGCTGAGCGTCTGTTCGAGATTCCCGAGGACCACATGATGGCGCTCGTGGCCCACGACTCCACCCCCGGTTTCGAGCGGACCTTTGCCGTGGACTGGATCAGCTTCTTCGAGAGGAACACCTCCGTGCTGCGCGACGGCCAGTGGGTGCAGTTCGACGTCCCCGCGGACGTGAACCTGAGCTCGCACCGCGAATGGCTGCTGTTCCGTCCGCAGAAAGACTGGACCGTCAACGGGACGGTGTACCCGGCAGGGTCCCTGCTCTCGGCCGGGTACGAGGACTTCCTGGCCGGCAGCCGGGACCTGTCTGCGCTCTTCACCCCCGACGCGCACAGCTCGCTCCAGTCCTGGAGCTGGACCAGGGACTTCCTCCTGCTGAACCTGCTCCGCGACGTCTCCTCGGAGATCCGGGTCCTGGATCCGCAGCGCCCCGGCACCGACTCGGCCTGGGCTGCCACCGTCCTGGACGCCTGCCCGCCGCTGCACGACGTCAACGCCTACGCCGTTGACGACGAGGACGACGCCGACAGCACCGACGACGACGGCACCGGCGGCGACACCGCGGTGTCGGAGGGCGAAGCCCCCGGCGCAGGGAACGACTTTTGGCTTGTGGCCACCGGCTTCACGACGCCGAGCACCCTCACCCGCGGGACGCTCAAACGTGAGGGCTCCGGCGCTGAAACTCACGTGTCCAGCACACACGCGGTGATCCGCTCCTCGCCGTCGTTCTTCAATGAAGGAGCCTACGAGGTCCAGCAGCACTTCGCCGTGTCCAAGGACGGCACCCGGGTGCCGTACTTCCAGGTGGCGTCCAAGGACCTGGTGCTGGACGGCCAGAACCCCACCCAGCTCTCCGGGTACGGCGGGTTCGAGATCTCCCGGACCCCGGCTTACAGCGGCGCGGTCGGCAGAGCCTGGCTGGACCGGCGCACGGAGGAATCCGCCGGCCATGACGGGGACGGACCGCACACGCGCGGTGGCGTCTACGTCGTGGCGAACATCCGCGGCGGCGGCGAATACGGACCGTCCTGGCACCGCGCCGCGCTGCAGGAGAACCGGCACCGGGCGTACGAGGACTTTGCAGCCGTGGCGCAGGACCTGATCTCCCGCGGCGTCACGTCGCGCCAGCGCCTGGGCTGTGTGGGCGGCTCCAATGGCGGCCTGCTGGTGGGCAATATGCTCACCCACTACCCGGAACTGTTCGGTGCCGTGTCCTGCGGGGTCCCGCTCCTGGACATGCGCCGGTACACCAAGCTGTCCGCCGGCTACTCCTGGATAGCCGAATACGGCGACCCGGATGTGCCCGAACAATGGGAGTTCATCAAGACGTTCTCCCCCTACCATCTTCTCCGGGACGGCGTGGACTACCCGGAGACGTTCATCTGGACCGCCACCTCGGATGACCGCGTCGGCCCCGTCCAGGCCCGGAAGATGGCGGCCCGCATGCAGGCGATGGGGATCCCCAACGTCTGGTTCCACGAGGCCCTCGAAGGCGGCCATGCCGGCGCCTCGGACAACCACCAGGCTGCGGCGCTGCAGAGCCGCAGCCAGCATTTCCTGTGGCGTGCACTGGCTGGCCGGTCCGCCTGAGAGCCGGGGCAAACAGCCGGGCGCGCGCCGTTTTGCACTGCATGGCACCTTCTGCGTATTCTTGGTTGGCTAGTTCATAGCAATTGGAGACGTGCCAGAGCGGCCGAATGGGCTTCACTGCTAATGAAGTGTGGGGCACAACTCCACCGGGGGTTCAAATCCCCCCGTCTCCGCGTTTGGCCCCGGTCCCTGGACCGGGGCCTTTTGCGTGCCCGGGGACCGTCGGCGGCTCCCGGGTGCGCCTGTTTTCGGGTGCGCGGGCAGATCAGGGCGGATCGATGCCGCACATTCGCCCTGATCTGCCCGCCGGCTCCGGGAACGCCCGCCGGGGTGCGTCCGGGTGCCGGACACCCGAGGCCAACCCGCGGCCCGGGTGGCAGGATAGGCCCATGTCGAGCAACAACGCGTTTGACGCGATCATCGTAGGCGGCGGCCACAACGGCCTGGCCGCGGCAGCGTACTTGGCCAAGGCCGGCCGGAAGGTACTGCTGCTGGAAAAGCTTGAGCATCCCGGCGGCGCCGCGGTGTCCGCCCAGGCGTTCGACGGCGTCGACGCCCGGCTCTCGCGCTACTCCTACCTGGTCAGCCTCCTGCCGCGGCAGGTCATCGAGGATCTCGGCCTGCGCATCGAACTGGCCCGGCGGCGCTATTCCTCCTACACCCCGGACCCGCAAGACGGCGGCCGCGCCCTGCTGATCGACAACGGGGATACCGGCTCCACCGCGGCGTCCTTCGCCGCCGTCGGCGCTTCCGACGACGAGTTCACCGCCTTCAATGACTTCTACGCCCGGTGCCGCAAACTCACCGAAGCGCTCTGGCCGACCATGACCTCGCCGTTGCGGACCAGGTCCGAGGCCCGCGCGCTGGCAGTCCAGGCCGGGGCGGAGGAAGCGTGGGACGCCATGATCGAGCAGCCGATCGGGACCGTGATCGCCAAGGAACTCCAGCACGACCTGGTCCGCGGCGTGGTCCTGACCGACGCCCTGATCGGAACCTTTGCCCGGGCCGGCGACGAGGATCTGCAGCAGAACATCTGCTTCCTGTACCACCTGATCGGCGGCGGAACGGGCGACTGGGACGTGCCCGTGGGAGGAATGGGCGCCGTCTCCGGAGAACTGGAACGCGCCGCCCGCGCCGCCGGAGCCACGATCCTCACCGCCGCCGAAGTCACCGCCGTCCGCTCGGAGGGTGCGGTCAGCTACCGCCACGATGGCGCCGAGCACACCGCCACGGCCCAGTGGGTCCTCGCCAACGTGGCCCCTGTGGTGCTGGACCGGCTCAGGCGCTCCGGCCCTTCCGGCGACGTTGCCACGCCCGCCACCCGGAACCCGAACCATCTCCGCGAGGGTGCCCAGGTCAAGGTCAATTTGCTGCTCAAGAGGCTCCCCCGGCTTCTTGACCCGGGCGTCAGCCCGGAAGCGGCCTTCGGCGGGACGTTCCACATCAACGAGACATGGTCGCAGCTCGACGCGGCCTACCTCGCCGCCGCGGCCGGAACCATTCCCGACCCGCTGCCCTGTGAGATCTACTGCCATTCCCTCACGGATCCCAGCATCCTGTCCCCGGAACTGCAGGCCGCCGGCGCGCAGACCCTCACCGTGTTCGGGCTGCACGTCCCGGACCGGCTGATCACTGAGGACAACAACGAGGCCAGGCGCGCAGAGCTGCAGGCCGCCGTCCTGAAGTCGCTGAACTCGGTACTGGCCGAGCCTGTGGAGGAGCTGCTGCTCACGGGCCCGGACGGACGTCCCTGCATCGAAACCAAAACGACCCTGGACATCGAACGTGCAGTCGGGATGCCGCGGGGCAACATCTTCCACGGCGGCCTCGACTGGCCCTTCGTCGAAGACGGCGCACCCCTGGACACCCCGGCGCAGCGCTGGGGCGTCGCGACGGATGACCCGCGGATCCTGCTCTGCGGGTCCGGCGCGCGGCGCGGCGGGGCGGTCAGCGCCATCGGCGGGCACAACGCGGCCATGGCATTGCTGGAAGCCGGGCCGGCCGAGTCCGCGCCAGCCGAGTCCGGTTTGGCCGAGTCCGAGCCGTTGGAATCCGGCCGTGTCTCCCAGGGCGGAGTCTGGCGCCGCAGCGATCCTGCATGAGTGAGCCCTCGCCGCCCTCCAGCCCGCCCGCGGCGAGTCCCGCGGACAGGCCCGCGGACAATTGGAGTCCCCGTCTGGCACTTCTGGTCGCGGCGACGTTTTTTATGGAGTTCCTGGACGGTACCGTCCTGACCACCGCGATCCCCAGCATCGCGGCGGACTTTTCGGTCCCGTCGGCCGACGTCAACATCACCATGACCGTTTACCTGATGACGGTGGCGATGGGGATCCCACTCAGCAGTTGGCTGGCAGAGCGCCTCGGGGCGCGGCGGGTGTTCTGCCTCGCCGTCGCGGCGTTCACGGTGGCCTCGCTGCTTTGCGCACTGAGCCAGGACCTGGCCATGCTGACCCTGAGCCGGGTGCTGCAGGGCGCGGGCGGCGCCATGATGGTCCCCGTGGGCACCCTCGTAGTGCTCCGCGGGACGGCAAAAAAGGACCTGCTCCGCGCGACGGCCTACCTGGTGTGGCCCGGGCTGCTGGCACCGGTCCTCGCCCCCCTGGTGGGAGGCGCGCTCACGACGTTCCTGTCCTGGCACTGGATCTTCCTGATCAATCTCCCGCTGGGCCTCGCGGCGTTCCTCGCGGCGCTGCGGCTGGTCCCGACCGCCCCGGGTGACCGCACCCGGCGCCTGGACTGGCGGGGACTTGCCCTCACAACCCTGGGCGTAGGGTGCCTCGTGGTGGGCCTTGAGCTGGCCGGCGGCCACGACTCCGGCGCCCCGGCCGCCCTCAGCATCGCCGCAGGGTTGCTGTTCCTTGGCGCGGCAGTCTGCTGGCTCCGGCGGGCGCGCTCCCCCTTGTTCGATCTGGGGGTCTTTTCCACGCGGACGTTCCGCGCCACGGCGACCGGCGGCTTCATCTACCGCCTGACCATCAGCGCCGTGCCCTTCCTGCTGCCTCTCATGTTCCAGAACGGCTTCGGCTGGGATCCGCTGCGTGCCGGAGTCCTCGTGGCGGCGGTGTTCGTTGGCAACATCGGGATCAAACCGGCAACCACCCCGCTCATCCGGCGCTTCGGCTTCAAACCGGTGCTGGTCTTCGCGTCCGTGGCGTCGGCGGCAACCTTTGCGTTGTGTGCCCTGCTCGACGCCGGCACCCCGGAACCGCTGATCTTCGCACTGCTCGTAGCCAGCGGCGCCTTCCGGTCCATCGGTTTCTCGGCCTACGCCTCGGTGCAATACGCCGACGTCGTCCCCGCCCAGCTGCCGTCCGCCAACGCCGTTTCCGCGACGCTGGTGCAGCTCGCGGCGGCAGCCGGAATCGCGATCGGGGCCCTGCTGATCCGGGTTTCCGAGTCCGGCGGCCCGCTGCTGGGCGGGGCCGTCGACGCCGGCGGGGATCCGGTGGCACCGTACCGGGCGGCGTTCCTGGCGATAGCGGCGATCATGCTCCTGAGCACGCTGGACAGCCTGACGCTGCCCCGCCACGCCGGAGCCGAGGTCAGCCGGCCTGGCCAAGCACCAGCGGCAGCACCGCGCCGGCGCCCGCGAGCCTGAGGGCCCGGCCGGCGACGGTCACGGTCCAGCGGCTGTCAACGAGGTCGTCTATCAGCATCACACTCTGGCCCTGGATGCCGGCCAGGGCTCCTTCGAGTTCCGGTCCCACTACAAGGCGGTCCCAGACGCCGGCGAGCCGGTAGGCGCTGTTGCCGCCGCGCCCGCCCGTGGGGCCGCCGTGTTCGAGCTGCAGCTGGCCGAGGTACGGGATGCGGCCGATCTCCGAGATGCCCCGCGCCAGCGAATCCACGAGGGCCGGTTTGGTGCGGGAGGGGACACTGATGATCGCGGCCGGCCGGCCCGCGCCGCTCCACCCCTCGGTGCGGGCGTCGCCGGTTCCCCACTCCCGCAGGACCTGGACACAGGCCTGCAGCATGCCGGCGTCGACCGTCCGGTCCGGGGCACCGGCGGCGAAGGTTTCGCGCAGCGCGCCGCCCCAGCCGAGGTCCGTGAGCCGGGCCAGCGCGCGTCCGTTGGCGACACTTTCGTCCGGCTTGATTTTGCCCTTCACCGTCACGCCGAGGCGGTCCATGCCGCTGGGCCACTGCAGCCTCGGCTCCAACGGCACACCGGCGCGGCTCAGCGTCTGGCCCGCCGCCTCCGTGGCGGACGCTGCGATGTCTGCCGGGAACCACTGACCGGCGCAGTTGTCGCAGCGTCCACAGGAGTGTGCGGTCTCGTCGTCGAGGACCGAGGTGATGTATTCCATCCTGCAGCCGGCGGTGTCCTGGTAGATGACCATGGAGTCCTGTTCGTCCACCCGGGCCTCCGCGATCCGGCTGTACCGCTCGGCGTCGTAGCTCCAGGGCTGGCCGGTCGAGCGCCAGCCGCCGCCGACGCGCTCCACGGCGCCGTCGACCGCGAGCACTTTCAGCAGCAGTTCCAGCGGCGTCCGGCGCAGGTCCACCCGGGCCTCCAGCGCCACGGTGGACACTGCCGTCCCCGCTTCGGCGAGGGCGGTCAGGACTGCGGCGGCCTTTTCCTCCGAGGGCATCGATGCTGTGGCGAAGTATTGCCAGATGTCGCGGTCCTCGGAGCCGGGCAACAGCAGGACGTCGGCGTTCGCGGCGCCACGGCCGGCACGTCCCACCTGCTGGTAGTAGGCCACCGGGGAGGACGGCGCGCCCAGGTGGACCACAAATCCGAGGTCCGGTTTGTCGAAGCCCATGCCGAGGGCCGAAGTGGCCACGAGGGCCTTGACCTGGTTGTCCTTGAGCAGCTGTTCCGCTCGTTCCCGGTCCGCGGGGTCGGTCCGGCCCGTGTAGGCGAGCACCTCGTGTCCAGCTTCGGCCAGGAGGCGCGCTGTGTCCTCCGCAGCGGACACCGTGAGCGTGTAGATGATGCCGCTGCCGGGCAGGTCCTTCAGATGCGTCAGCAGCCAGCCCAGCCGGTCACGGGAGTCCGGTAGGGTCAGCACGCCCAGCCGGAGCGAATCACGGCCCAGGGCACCGCGGATGGTCAGCACACCGGCGCCCAGCTGCTCCTCGATGTCGTGGACCACCCGGGAATTGGCGGTTGCGGTGGTCGCCAGGACCGGCACCGAATCCGGCAGCTGGGTGATCAGGTCCGCGATCCGCCGGTAGTCGGGACGGAAATCGTGACCCCAGTCCGAGATGCAGTGCGCCTCATCAATGACCAGGAGTCCGGTGCGGCGGATCAGCTCGGGCAGCTGGTGCTCGCGGAAGGAGGGGTTGGTGAGCCGCTCCGGCGAGACCAGCAGGACGTCGACCTCGTCGGCCGCCAGCTGCTCGCGGACCGTGTCCCACTCCAGCTGGTTGGCGGAGTTGATGGCCACGGCGCGGACCCCTGCCCGGGCGGCGGCCGCGACCTGGTCGCGCATCAGCGCCAGCAGCGGCGAAACAATCAGGGTGGGTCCGGCGCCGCGGCGGCGCAGGAGCAGGGAGGAGACAAAGTAGACCGCCGATTTTCCCCAACCCGTGCGCTGCACCACGAGGGCCCGCCGGCCGCCGTCGACCAGCGCCTCGATAGCCTCAAACTGGCCGTCGTGGAACTCTGCCGCCGGGTGCCCGACCAGCTCCCGCAGCACTTCCTGGGCCTGCTCCCGGGTCCCGGAAACCCCGGCGGAATCGGCGGCAAGTGCGGTGTCGGAAGCGGGAAGGAGTGCAGCGTTCTGGTTATTGGCCATTGCTTCAGTATCCCAGCCCCCTCCGACAGTCACGAAGTCCGGGTGCCTGCCAGGTGGATAAACAGGCGGGCACCCTCGGCCGGCCGGGACCGTCACTGCTCCTCCACAGGGCTTGGGGCCTTCCACGTAAGATAAGACGCGTGACTATGGACAAGCTCAAGACTTTTGACCTCTCGGCCTCCTTCAAGGCCTACGACGTGCGCGGAATTGTGGGCGAATCCATCACCCCCGAAATCGTCGAGGCCGTAGGGGCCGCGTTCGTCGACGTGCTGGAACTCGAAGGGCAGACCGTGCTGGTCGGCGGCGACATGCGGCCGTCCTCCCCCGAGTTCAGCAAGGCCTTCGCCAATGGCGCCGCCGCCCGCGGGGCCAATGTGCAGCTGCTGGACCTGATCTCCACCGACGAGCTGTACTACGCCTGCGGCGTCCTCAACGCTGCCGGCGCCGTGTTCACCGCGAGCCACAACCCGGCCGAATACAACGGCATCAAGATGGCCAAGGCTGGCGCCGTTCCGATCTCCTCGGAAACCGGGCTCAGCGAAATCCAGGCCCAGGCCGAAAAGTACCTCCACACCGGCACCATCCCCGCGGCTGCCAGCCGTGGCCTGATCGGCGTCCAGGACGTCCTGAAGGGCTACTCCGAGTACCTGCGCAGCCTCGTGGACCTCAGCGGATCACGGCCCCTGAAGGTCGTGGTGGACGCCGGCAACGGCATGGCCGGCCTGACCACGCCGGCGGTGCTCGGCGATGCCCTGCTGCCCAAGCTCCCGCTGGAGATCGTCCCACTGTACTTCGAGCTCGACGGCACCTTCCCGAACCACCCCGCCAATCCCCTGGAGCCGGACAACCTGCGCGACCTGCAGGCCGCCGTCGTCGAGCACGGCGCGGACATCGGCCTCGCCTTCGACGGTGACGCCGACCGCTGCTTCGTCATTGACGAACACGGCGACCCGGTCTCGCCGTCCGCCGTCACCGCGATGGTGGCCCGCCGCGAAATTGCCCGCGCCCAGGGCCTGGGCGAGGCGAACCCCACTGTCATCCACAATCTGCTGACCTCCCGCGCTGTCCCCGAATTGGTCGAGCGCCACGGCGGCCGCGCAGTCCGCACCCGTGTGGGCCATTCCTTCATCAAGGCCGTCATGGCCGCGGAGGGCGCCGTCTTCGGCGGCGAGCACTCGGCCCACTTCTACTTCCGGGACTTCTGGAACGCGGACACCGGCATGCTGGCCGCCATGCACGTCCTCGCCGCCCTCGGCGAACAGGACGGCGCGCTGTCCGAGCTGGGCCGCGAATACGAGCCGTACTTTTCCTCCGGCGAGATCAACTCCGAAATCGAAGACAAGGCGGGCGCCGTGGAACGGGTCCGGCTGGACTTCCAGACCGACGACGTCAACGTGGACCACCTCGACGGCAGCACCTTCACCGCCACGGATGGCAGCTTCTGGTTCAACCTGCGCCCCTCCAACACGGAGCCGTTCCTGCGCCTCAACGTCGAAGCCACGGACGCTGCCACCATGGAACGCGTGCGCGACCGCGTCCTCGCGCTGGTCCGGGGCTAGGCGCCGCATGAAAACTCCCGAGACCGGACTGCAGACCGTTGTGACAGGGCCTGACTCCCTGCTGCCGGCCGATCCCGCTGAGGACTCCTGGCGCGGATCGGTGCCGGAAGCCAGCGCCACCGACCTCGAAAACCTGCTGGGCACTGGCGTCGGAGCCGCCCAGGAGCAGCTGGAACGCAACGGCGGCTTCCTGCCGTTCGCCCTTGTAGTGGAGAACGACGGCGAGGTGCGGCTGGTTGCCGTGACTCCCGCCGACGCTGCCGAAGGCACCGACGCGGACTTCGACGCGGATTCGATGATCAGCGACCTCACCGAGCTTCTCCGGCAGCACCGGGATGAGTTCCGCGCCGCCGCAGTGGTCTGCGACATCACCCTGCTGGAAGAGGACTCGGACGCCATCCACGTGGCCACCGAGCACCGGGACGGTTCAGTTTTCGCTGCCGTCCTGCCCTATTCCGCGGATCCCGCCACCCACGAATGGGCCTTCGGCCGGCTCGCCGCCGATACGAATGAGCCTGCCGTTTGGGTGGACTAGACCGCCCGTAAGCTGGTGTCATGAAGATCAATGCCTTCGCGGACGTGAGCCTGCGCGCCCTCATGGTGCTGGCAGCCGCCCCTGGCGGCGGCTTGATGACCACCCAGAGCGTCGCCGACGCCGTCCGCACGCCGTACAACCATGTCAGCAAGGCCATGACGAAGCTCCGCGCATTGGGCCTGATCGACGTTGAACGCGGCCGGCACGGCGGCGCCCGGCTGAGCAGCGCGGGCCGGGTCGCCACAGTCGGCCAGCTCCTGCGCCAGCTCGACACCCGGACGGATCCGGCCGACTGCGTGGCGGCGACCGGCACCTGCCCGCTCATCAATGAGTGCCGCCTCCGCCGTGCGCTGGCCCGTGCGCGCGAGGCGTTCTACCGCGAGCTCGACGACGTCGTTGTCGCCTCGCTGCCCACGTCGCGCCAAATGGACCCGGTATTCCAGGCAATCGGCCTGCGCCCGGGGCTCTGAGGGGCCTCCCGGGCAGGCTCCCGGCTCAGCCCGGACGCGGCCCGATCTGAAGAAAACCTTTGGTTTGGCCCTTGGACGTGCCTCCTGGCGGGCCCGCCCATTGACTTCAATGCGGCATGTGATGACAAAGCACCCCTAGGGAACGTCACCACGCCGGTATTTTTTTGTCTTTCCGGCCAGCCGAAGGGCCGCTGATCAAAAGTATCCGAGGGCTTGCCACTGCCGGCGCCGCGGCGCTCCTCCTCACGTTCATCACCGCCCCCGCGGCGCTTGGGGCGCCGACGGCACTGGGCATGGAAGCTGCGGCCGATACACCGCTCCACCACCACCGGCTTCACCCCCGCCGCCACCACCAGGGTCGCCGACGCCACCGGACTCAACTACACCGACCCGAACCGACCCGCCGGAACCTGGTACTACCGAGTCACCGCCACCGACGCCGCCGGCAACACCGGACCCGGCTCCAACGAAGCCACCGCCACCATCCAGCCCCCGGCCGTCGGGACCGCGACGGTGCTGGCTGTCGGCGACATTGCCTGTGCCCCCGGCGCTGCGGTGACCCAATCAACGTGCCGCTATGGCGACGTCGCCGCGATGGTCGCGGCCCAGTCGCCCGACCGGTTCGTCGCCCTCGGTGACATGCAGTACCAGAACGCCACGCTGGCAGAGTTCATGGGGTCAGGCAGCTACAACGACAAATTCGGCGCCCTCAAGCCCATCACCCTTCCGGTGCTCGGCAATCATGAATACCTCGACGGCACACGCGGCTATTTCGACTACTTCTACGGCCCCGGAGGCACAACTGGCGCATTCGGGCCGCGTCCGGACGGCTACTACGCCACGACGGTCGGAGCCTGGACCGTCATCGCTTTGAACAGTGAGTGTGGGGCCGGCGGGGTGACGGGCGGGTGCGGTGTCGGCAGCCCGGAATATCTATGGCTGCAGGACCGTCTTACCAACTCTCCGACCGCGTGTAGCCTCGTGGCGGCGCGCCATCCGCGCTGGTCAACCGGGAGTAACCACGGTTCGTACCCGGAGCTGGGAGCCATGTGGGACCTGATGGCAACCCATGGCGTCGACGTCATGATCTCTGCGCACAACCATGTGAGCGAGGTCTTCAAGCCGATCGGGGTTTCCGGCTCCGGAGCGACTCCAGCGCTGTCCCCGACCGGGATCCGGTCCTTTACCGCAGGCGGCGGCGGCGCGAAGCTGCAGCAGCTGACGCCGAACAGCAACCCCCTCCTGACGGCGATGGAGGCCCGGGCCAGCAACGCCTTCGGGCCGCTCAAGTTGACCCTGAACGAGACCTCTTACTCCTGGCAGTTCCTCCCCCTTACCGGCATGATCTTCACGAACATGGGCACAACGGGTTCCTTCTCCGGCAGCGATACCTGCCACTGACACCGCCGCCACGCCCGGGAATTCCGCCGATTTGGCATCATTTTCTACACCGTGTAGAACTGAGGTATAGATACTCGTATTTCATATACAAGTATCGCCGCGGTCCGGCTGAAGACACCGGGCCACTATCTCAGGAGTCAACATGCTCTCGGACAAGTCCTTCCCCGTCATCGAGGCCACCCTGCCGCTCGTCGGATCCCGGATCGGGGACATCACCCCCAAGTTCTACGCCCGCCTCTTCGCCGCCCATCCCGAACTGATGGACGGCCTGTTCAGCCGCTCCAACCAGCGCTCGGGCAATCAGCAGCAGGCCCTGGCCGGAAGCATCGCCGCTTTCGCCAGCCACCTGGTCAGCCACCCGGGCACCCTCCCCGAGACGGTGCTTTCCCGGATCGCGCACCGCCATGCTTCGCTCGGAATCACCGAACCGCAGTACCAGGTGGTCTACGAGCACCTCTTCGCCGCCATCGCCGAGGACCTCGCCGAGGTCATCACCCCGGAAATCGCCGAAGCCTGGACCGAGGTCTACTGGCTCATGGCGGACGCGCTGATCAAGCTGGAGAAGGGCCTCTATGCGGCCCAGGCCAACGGCAAAATGTGGGCGCCCTGGAAGGTCGCCGCCAAGACCCCGGCGGGAACCGGATCCACCACCTTCGTGCTCGAACCGGCCGATGACACTGCGATCACCGCCGCCCTGCCGGGCCAGTACATCAGCGTCAAGGTCCGGCTCCCGGACGGCCTCCGCCAGGTCCGGCAGTACTCGCTGTCCGGCGATGCCGGCACCAGCCGCAGCTTCACCACCAAGCGGGATGACGGCGGCGAGGTCTCCCCCGTCCTGCACAACAGTGTGGAGGTCGGCGACGTCCTCGAGATCTCCAACCCCTATGGCGAAATCACCCTGAAGGACGCCGACGGTCCGGTGGTCCTGGCCTCGGCCGGCATCGGCTGCACGCCCACGGCGTCGATTCTCCGCTCCCTCGCGAGCACCGGCTCGGACCGCCAGGTCCTGGTGCTGCACGCCGAAAGCGACCTCGACAGCTGGGCCCTGCGCAGCCAGATGACGGACGACGTCGAACGCCTCGAAAGTGCCGACCTCCAGCTCTGGCTGGAAGAACCGCAGGCCGGCTCGAACACCGGTTTCATGTCGCTGCGTGAGGTGGACCTGCCGGCCAACGCGTCGCTGTACCTCTGCGGGCCGCTGCCGTTTATGAAGAGCATCCGCAACGAAGCCATCAACGCGGGCATCCCCGCCACGAAGATCCACTACGAGGTCTTCGGCCCGGACATCTGGCTGGCCAGCTAGATCCCCACCGCCCCCGGGCAGGTCAGGGCGTATGCGCATCGGCCATTCGCCCTGATCTGCCCCCGGGGCGAAGACCCTGTTAGCGAACGACGGCGGCCCCGCACCTTTCAGGGAAAGGTGCGGGGCCGCCGTCGTACTGAACGGGGGACCTAGCCGAGGCGGGCCTTCAGGCCGTCCAGCTCGGACTGCAGCGCCTCGGGCAGCGAGCTGCCGAAGTTGGCGAACCATTCCTCGATGGAAGCGAGCTCGGTGGCCCACTCCGCCGGGTCGACACGGACGGCCTCTTCAACCTGCGCCGGGGTCATGTCCAGGCCCTTGAGGTCGATGGCATCACCGGTGGGGACGAACCCGATGGGGGTCTCCACTGCGTCAGCCTTGCCTTCGAGCCGTTCGATGGCCCACTTCAGGACGCGGGCGTTGTCACCGAATCCGGGCCAGGCGAATCCGCCCTCGGAATTGCGGCGGAACCAGTTGACCAGGAAGATCTTGGGCAGCCGCTCCGGGTTGGCCTTGGCGGACAGGTTGACCCAGTGGTTCAGGTAATCGCCGGCGTCGTAGCCGATGAAGGGCAGCATGGCCATCGGGTCCCGGCGGACAACTCCCACGGCGCCGGCTGCCGCGGCAGTGGTCTCGGACGACAGGGTGGAGCCCATGAAGATGCCGTTGGACCAGCTGCGCGCCTCGGTGACCAGCGGGATGGTGGTCTTGCGGCGGCCGCCGAACAGGATCGCGGAAAGCTCCACACCGTCCGGGTTGTTGTACTCCTCGGCCAGCATGTCGATCTGGTCGATCGGCGTGCAGAAGCGGGAGTTCGGGTGGGCAGCGGGCTTGTCCGAATCGGGCGTCCAGGAGTTGCCCTGCCAGTCGGTGAGGTGCGCGGGCACTTCCTCGGTCATGCCTTCCCACCACACGCCGCCGTCGTCGGTCAGCGCGACGTTGGTGAAGATGCTGTGGCCCTTGGCGATGGCGCGCATCGCGTTGGGGTTGGTGCCCCAGCCGGTGCCCGGAGCCACGCCGAACAGGCCGGCCTCGGGGTTGACGGCGCGGAGCTCGCCTTCCTTGCCGAAACGCATCCAGGTGATGTCATCACCCAGGGTCTCAACCTTCCAGCCCTCAATGGTGGGATCGAGCAGCGCAAGGTTGGTCTTGCCGCAGGCAGACGGGAAGGCCGCAGAGACGTAGTACGTCTTCTGCTCCGGCGACGTCAGCTTCAGGATGAGCATGTGTTCGGCCAGCCAGCCTTCGTCGCGTGCCATCACGGAGGCGATGCGGAGGGCGTAGCACTTCTTGCCGAGCAGCGCGTTGCCGCCGTAGCCGGAGCCGAAGGACCAGATGGAGCGCTCCTCGGGGAAGTGAACGATCCACTTGTCCGGGTTGCAGGGCCACGGCACGTCCGCCTGGCCTGCTTCGAGCGGCGCACCCAGGGAATGCAGGGCCGGCACGAAGAACGCGCTGGTCTCGGTGATGCGGTTCAGCACGTCGGTTCCGATGCGGGCCATGATGCGCATCGAGGCAACAACGTAGGCGCTGTCGGTGATCTCGACGCCAAACTTAGGATCTTCGGCATCCAGGTGACCCATGACGAACGGGATCACATACATGGTGCGGCCGCGCATGGAACCTGCGAACAGCCCGCGCAGCTTCTGCTTCATCTCGGCCGGGGCCATCCAGTTATTGGTGAAGCCGGCGTCATGCTCCTTCTCGGAGCAGATGAAGGTCTGCTCTTCGACGCGGGCTACGTCCGCGGGATCGGAGAATGCCGCGAAGGATTTGGGGAACAGCTCCTCGTTCAGCCGGGTCAGGGTGCCTGCGGCCACGAGCTCATCAGTGAGCTTCGTGTTCTCCGCTTCGGAGCCGTCCACCCAGTGGATCCGGTCCGGCTGGGTCAGTTCAGCTACCTCTTCGACCCATGCCAGCAGCCCGGCATGTGTGGTGGGTGCTTTTTCAAGCAACGGCAGTCGCGCCAGATCGCCCATTACGGTTCCCTTCCTCGGGTTCAGTGGTGTGTCCTAAATGTAGGGCCAGATCACCCCGTCAGAATTGGCCCAGACATGGGATGTGCGGGAAGCCGGAAATCAAAAACCCCGGAAAATCAAAGAAGTCCGGTTGTGGACTACCCCCATTTTGTGACTAAGGTCACATAGACCGGTCTAGTTGGCTAGATTACACCCGTTTCGATTTGGCAGTACGGCCCCACCTCGCGTAAAGTAATTCGAGGTTCGGGGAGCGAGAAGTTCCCCAAGAGCCAAGAACGCGCCCATAGCTCAGCTGGATAGAGCGTCTGTCTACGGAACAGAAGGTCAGGGGTTCGAATCCCTTTGGGCGCACAGAGAAAAAGATCCGCACCGGTCCGCCGGTGCGGATCTTTTGTTTAAGCGCTCCCGCTCAGCGGCCCGCCGCCAGCGCCCGGCAAGGAATGCCCGGGCGTAGGCTTTTGCCATGACAGCACAGCTGGAACAGGAATTCGATGTCATTGTGATCGGCGCGGGCGCCGCGGGTGAGAACGTTGCGGACCGCGTGGTCCAGGGCGGGCTCTCCGCGGTGCTGATCGAGGCTGAACTGGTCGGCGGCGAGTGCTCGTACTGGGCCTGCATGCCGTCCAAGGCGCTGCTGAGGCCGGGCACCGCGCTCCACGGCGCCCAGACCGTCCCGGGTGCCGCGGAGGCAGTGACCCGGACCCTTGATGCCGCCGCCGTGCTGAAACGCCGCGACTACTTCACCGCCAACTGGCAGGACGACAGCCAGGTCAAGTGGGTCCGGGAGACCGGAATCGAACTCATCCGCGGCCACGCCTGGCTCACCGGCCCGCGGAATGTTGAGGTTGCCGGGCTGGACGGGAACACTTACAAGCTCGCGGCGCGGCACGCCGTCGTCGTCGCGACCGGATCCACCCCGAACGTGCCGCCGGTCGACGGACTGGCCGACGTCGAGTACTGGACCACGCGCGAGGCGACCTCAGCCCACGAGATCCCCGAACGGCTGGCCGTGCTCGGCGGCGGCGTCGCCGGCACCGAACTGGCCCAGGCCTATGCGCGCCTGGGATCGGTTGTGACCCTCGTGGCCCGCGGCGGACTGCTGGGCACCTTCCCCAAGGAGGCCTCGAAGCTGGTGGCGGCCGGACTCCGCGCCGACGGCGTCAGACTCCACCTGAATATGGGCACGCAAAGCGTCCGCGAGAACAGTAACGGCTCCCTCAGCCTAGACCTCGACGGCGGCGGCACCGTCACGGCGGACAAGCTGCTGGTTGCCACCGGCCGCCACCCGGCACTCGAGGGGCTGGGCCTGGAGAGCGTGGGGCTCGCGGCCGCGGAGGGCAAAGCGCTGCGGCTCAGCACCGACACCACCGGTGCCGTCATCGGCGCAACGGACGGCGGCGGCGCACCGTGGCTCTACGCCATCGGCGACGCGGCCGGTAAAGTCCTGCTGACCCACCAGGGCAAGTATGAGGCCCGGGCCACGGGCGACGCCGTCGCGGCGCGGGCGAAGGGTGAACTCACGGGCGACCCGAAGCCGTGGAGCCGGTATGCCCAGACGGCCGATGACCACGCCGTCCCGAACGTGGTATTCACCGACCCGGAACTCGCCAATGTGGGGCGGTCCGTGCAGCAGGCCGAAAAGGACGGCTTCAGGGTCTCCTCCGTGGAGCTCCCCATCCAGGTGGCAGGATCCTCGCTCCACGCCGAGCACTATGAGGGCTGGGCCCAGCTGGTGATCGACGAGGACCGCAGGGTGTTGCTCGGCGCCACATTCGCCGGCCCCGACGTGGCCGAGCTGCTGCACGCCGCCACAGTAGCGGTCGTGGGCGAGGTTCCGCTGGACCGCCTCTGGCACGCGGTGCCGTCCTACCCGACCATCAGCGAAGTCTGGCTCCGGCTGCTGGAGGCCTACGGCCTCTGAAGGCTGGCGGGGGACGTCGGCGGGGCCGCGCAGGGCCACGGTCCGTCCGCTTCGTCACACCACCCACCATCTATTTGAACTGACTGGTCAGTTCAGTTAGCCTTGGAGCAGACATTCCTCTGCGAAAGGCCCTCCTTGCTCTCCGTGCAACAGCTCACCGTGAACGGCCGGCGGGACCCCCTGCTTCCGGCCACCTCACTCCAGGCCGCGCGCGGCGGGCTCCTGCTGGTTACGGGCACCCGCCAGGACCAGCGCACTGCCCTCGCCCTCGCCCTGAGCGGCCGCATGAAGCCCTCCGGCGGGGCCATCGAATGGGACGGCAACGCCAGGATCAAACAGCTGCGCGCGGCGAGCGCCGTCGTGGACTCCCCCGGCGTCAACGAGCCCGAACAGCACCTGAGCGTCCGGGACCTCGTCACGGAGGACCTCGCCCTGATCCCCCGCCGGTACCGGGGCGCCCTGCTGAGCAAACCCTGGCTTAAGGTCAACCGGTTCGAGGACATCGCCGGACTCTGGGCCGAACAGCTCGACGCCGGCCGGCGCATCGAACTGCTGACGGCACTGGCCCTCGCCAACCCCCACACGGACCTCCTGGTGGTCGACTCCCCCGACCGCCACAGCGGCGATCCCGCGGACTGGCTGCCTCGCCTTGAGGAACTGGCGTACGACGCCGGGCGGCCGCTCGCCGTCGTCGCCACCGTCACCACCCTCCCGGACGGCTGGGCCGGGCCCGCCGCATCGATTGGCAACGCCCGCCCCGAACCACAACACCGGCCCGAACCATCCGCGGAGGAAAGCCTCCCGGTCCGGACACTCCAGGAAGAGGACGCAAAGTGACTGTGCTTCGGCTGGCCCGCTCCGAACTCAAGCGCATGACCGGGGGCCTGCTCCCCAAGCTGACCATCGTGGCCCTGGCCCTGGTCCCGCTGCTCTACGGCGCCGTATATCTCTACGCCAACTGGGATCCCTACGGAAAACTGAACCAGATCGACGCGGCACTCGTGGTCGAGGACACCGGTGCCACGTCCGCCGACGGCACCCGCCTCGAGGCCGGGAACAAAGTGGCCGAAAGCCTCATCGACGGCCACGTCTTCAACTGGCAGACCGTCTCCGCGACGGACGAAGCGGACCAGGGCGTGAGCACGGGCAAATACGCCTTCGCGCTGAAAATCCCGAAAGACTTCTCTTCCAACCTGGTCTCCCCCGGCAGTTTCGATGCCGCCAACCAGGCCATGCTGAACGTCACCACAAACGACGCGAACAACTACCTCCTCAGCACCATCGTGGACAAGCTCACCACCGCCGTGCACACCACGGTGGCCACCGAGGTGGGCGAGGAAACCGCCAACCAGCTCCTCACCGGCTTCGGCACCATCCACTCCCAGATGCTCAAGGCCGCCGACGGCGCCGGGCAGCTCGCCGGCGGCGTCGCCAGACTGCACGACGGCACGGTGACGCTGCACCAGGGCACCGGCGAACTCAAGACCGGCGCCGCGGACCTCTACGCGGGCCAGGTCAAACTCCGGGACGGCGCCAACACCCTCAGCTCCGGCGCGGCCCAGCTCAGCGGCGGCCTTGCCCAGCTGCAGGCCAAGACCGCCACCCTGCCGGCCGACTCACAGCAGCTCGCAGCCGGCGCCGCGCAGGTGGCGGCCGGCAACGCGACGCTCAATGCGCAGCTGCAGGGCATCGCCGGGCAGCTCGGCTCCAGGGAACAGGCCGCGGCGCAGGCGCTGCGCGGCCGGGTGCTGGCATCGAACAGCAGGCTCATGGCCGCCGGTGTCATCAGCCAGGACCAGGCGGACCGGATCCTGGCCGATTTCGACGCCACCCCGGCCCCGCCCGCATCGGCATCAGCCGACAAGCTGAAGCTGGCCGCCGCCCAGGTCCAGCAACTGGCAGACGGTTCCGCGGCGGTCAGCGCCGGGGCCGCGAAACTCGCCGGTGCAACACCGGCCCTCACCGACGCCGTCGCCAAGGCCTCCTCCGGGGCCGGACAGCTCGCGGGCGGCGCGTCCACCCTCGCAGCCGGACAGCAGAGCGCGCTGGACGGCGCCGGGAAACTCTCCCAGGGCGCGCAGACACTTGATGAGGGTGCCGCCCAGCTGGAGACCGGGGCTGCCACCGCCTCCGACGGCGCCGGCACCCTGGCGGGCGAGCTCGCCAGCGGCGCCGGGAAAGTCCCCAACCCCGACGACGCCCAGAAGGACAGCCTCGCCCGGGTGATGGCCGATCCGGTCGCCGTCAGCAACGTCTCGCAGGCGAAGGCCGGTTCCTACGGGGCCGGACTCGCGCCCTTCTTCCTCACCCTCGCCCTGTGGATCGGTGTTTTCATGCTGATCCAGGCGATGCGTCCGGTCACCCAGCGGGCCCTGGCCTCAAACGCCCCGGCGTGGAAGATCGCCGTCGGGGGCTGGCTTCCCTTCCTGGCCGTCGCCGCCATCCAGGCAAGCCTGCTGACGCTGGTGGTGGACGTGGGACTCGGACTCAATCCGGCCCATCCGGTGCTGATGTGGTTCCTCATGTTGGCCGCGGCGATGGCCTTCAGCGCGATCATCCAGGGTGTGGTGGCGCTGCTCGGATCGCCGGGCAAGCTGGTGGTCCTCATCCTGCTGGTCCTCCAGCTGGTCTCCTCCGGCGGCACCTTCCCCTGGCAGACCACGCCCGAGCCGCTGCATGTGGTGCACCAGATCCTGCCCATGGGCTACGTGGTCAGCGGCATGCGGCACCTGATCTACGGAGCCGACCTCGCCATCATCCTGCCCACCATGCTGGGGCTCCTTGGCTACACTTTGCTGGGTATGGCGATGTCAACCGTGGCCGTGCGCAAGCACAAGTACTGGACCCTCAAGACCCTGAAGCCGGAGATCGCCGTATGAGCAACAGCCCTTTGGATCGGGGCCCGGGGTCCTCCGGCGACGCGGACTCCGCCGGCGATGCCGGCAAGAGGCTCCGCCCGGCGCGCACCAACGCCACCAAGCAGAAGCTGTTCGAGGCGTCCATGGAGCTGATCGGCGAACGCGGCGCGGCCGGGGTCACCGTCGATGAGATCGCGGCGGCCGCCGGGGTGTCCAAGGGCACGGTGTATTACAACTTCGGCAGCAAATCGGACCTGATCGCCCAGTTGCTGCGCCATGGCGTGGACATCCTGCTGGCGCGGCTGTTGAGCGTGAAGGACACTTCCGACGACCCCCTTGCCGCCATGGGCGAGATGATCGGCCAGGCCATGGACTTCATGGCGGAGTACCCCTCGTTCGCGCGGCTGTGGGTCAGCGAGAACTGGCGGACGCCCAGCGAGTGGCAGGACACGTTCACCGAACTGCGCGGACGCCTGCTCGCCGTGATCGGGGCCGCCATCGACGGTGTGGCGGCGGTGTACCGGGTCGATCCTGCGGTTTCCCGCGGCAGCCTGGAGACCGCGATCTTCGGCGCCTGCTTTGTGGTTGGCCTGGACCGGCAGACCTACAACCCGGAACGGACACGCGAGCAAAGTGTTGCAGCAATCATGGCGTCCATGCGCGGCTACGTGGTGAAGTAAGCCCTTGCTCAGGGATGATAGGCCACATGCGCCACATGGGTAACAGCGGCAGGATTGCCATCGGAGCGGTTCTGGCTGCCCTCGGGTTGCTGACGCTGACCGGCGTCACCCTGCATGAGGCCGTCTTCGTGTGGTTCCTCGCCGCCTGCGTCGCCGCCTATGTCGCGTGCGTGGCCGAGGTGGTCATCCGCCGGCGGCACAAGACCCTGCTGGCCTGCGGAATCGGCAGCGTCCTTTTCATCGCGTTCGCCATTGCGTTCCTGCGGCAGTGGGGCCTGGCGTTCACCTCAGACCCGGACGCCATCTCCACCCAGGTGGATTCCGAACATCCTGATCTCTACTTCTATCTCGCTGCCGCATCCGGTGCCGCCACCTTGGTCCTGCTCTTCGCCGGGACTGTCCTGCCCGGCAGGGGCCGTCCCCGGGCTGCCCGTTACCCCTCGAGGCGCCGGCCTGTATCGGCCTCCCGGGGGCCCGCCAGGGGCACAGCTTCGGGGGGCGCATCCGCCAGGCCCTCCTCGGCACGGGGCGCAGCTCCCGGCACCTCGGCGGCACGTCCCGCGCCGCGGGCCGCGGGTTCCCGTTCGGCAGCCCCCCGGCCCACGCCGCGGCCGGCGGCCAAGGCACCTGCCAAAGCATCTTCGGGTAAGTCTCCGGCCCGGCCGGCGGCCAGGACGTCCCCCCGCAGCTGAGCGTGCTGCGCCACCGCACTGCCGCTGGGGCGCCGCGGGCGGAGCACCGCCGTCGCCACTCCGCCCAGAAGCAGCAGTCCGCCGGCCACCTCGGCAGGGGACGGTACCTCACCCAGCACCAGCCAGGCCGCCGTCATACCGACCACGGGGACCAGCAGCGTGAACGGCACGACGGCCGAGGACGGATAGAGCCCGAGCAGCCGGTTCCAGATTCCGTAGCCCACCAGCGAGCCGAAGACTGCGGTATACAGCGCGCTGGCCAGGCTGACCGGCTGCACGCCGATGAGGGCGGCAGACACCGCCGCCGGTCCGTCGAGCAGCAGTGAAAGCCCCAGCAGCGGCAGCGGCACCACGGCCGCGGACCAGACCACAAGCCCGAGGCCGGACGCCGCCTTGGTCTTGCGGACGAGGACGTTTCCGGCTGCCCAGGACAGGGCGGCCGCCAGGACGATCATGAGTGGCAGCATGGGAGCCACCAGGCTGCGCCCTACGGCCACAACCGTAAGGCCCGCAACACCCAGGACGACGCCGGCGAACTGCCGCCTGCTGGGCCGTTCACCGAGGATGCCGGCGGCAAGGAGCACCGTCAGGAGGACCTGGGCCTGTATGACCAGGGAGGCGAGTCCGGCCGGCATGCCCAGCGCCATGCCAAGGTACAGGAGACCGAACTGGCCGGCGCTCATGAGGAGCCCGACGCCGATGATCGCCTTCCAGCTCACGTCCGGCTTCCGGATGAAGAAGATGCAGGGGATCACCACGAGTGTGAAGCGCATGGCGACAAACAACAGCGGCGGCATCTCCGCCCCGTCCGGGTGCAGGCCAAGATCGATCGCGACGAAGTTGACGCCCCACAGCACGGCAACGAGCAGGGCAAGGGCTGAATGGCGAGGGTTCACAGTGCCACTATGCCGGTTTCAGCAGCGCCCCGCTCCTCCAAGGGGGTTCCCGGTCCGGAGGAGGTGCCGTTCCCGCGGTATGCCGGGAGGGCTATTGTCAGAGATTCCGCGGCCGTTCGCCGCCCGGGTGGTTCTCGTCCGGCTTGTGCGTGCCGGGTTCTCCCTCGACGTGGTTCCGTGCGTCGCGGTCCCTCCGCGGCTCCTCGCCGGTCAGGCCTTCGCGGGGTGCCTCGTCCCGGGCTACATCGTCCCGGGGCACATCGTCCCGGGACCGGGCGTCGCTGCCTTCGGTGGTCACGACGTCAGGGTCAAGTTCATCGGCCTTCCGCAGTTGCTCCTGGGCGCCGGCACGGACTGTCTCGGCCTCCGTCTGCCGGCTCTGGGCTTCTTCGCGCAGGCGCTCGGCCTGGACTTGCGCCTGCTTCGCATCGGCTTCGGCGCGGGCCGCCTTCGCCTCACGCTCCCTGGCGCCGATTTCGTCGGTTTTTGCCTGCTCGCGCATCTCCACTGCCCGGTTGCGGTCTGCTTCCACTTTGCGTTTGCGGCTGAGCATGACTCCCACCACAACGATGGCGATCACCACAATCACGGCGATGATGATCCCGATGAGCTGTCCTGAATCCACGATGATCCACCTTTTCTCTCGAACACAAAAGTCGACGAGTAAACAGCATCAGTAAACCGCACAATTGATTCCGTGACTATGGATTCGGGCCCGGGAAGCCCGCAGCCGGCGTGGGGCTATTTAGCCCGGGGAACCTTGAAGTGGGTGAGCCTCGCGTCCTGGCCGTCCAGCTCGGCCCAGGACTTCTCCGTCTCCATCACCGTCAGCCCGCTGGTGGGGTACCGGGTCGCGGCATCCATGTAGGCATCGTGGCTGGAATCCCGGGACGCCAGGTGCATGGCAAGATCCTGCACCCCTGGCATGTGGGAGATCACCATAAGCGTGGTGACGGTGTCCGGGACGTGGTTGATGACGCTGAGCATCCGCAGCGCCGGGGCGGCGTAGAGCCCGTTCTCAAGTTTTGGCGTCGGGGCCTTGTCGCCGAGTTCACTGCATACCCACGTGCACGTTTGGCGGGTCCGCAGCGCGCTGGAGCAGAGGATGAAGTCGGGCACCACACCGTGCTTGAGCAGCCATTTCCCGGCCATCGGAGCGTCCCGGTGACCGCGCTCTTCCAGCGGCCGGTCATGATCCGCAACGCCTCCGGGCCAGTCGGCCTTGGCATGCCGCATGATCACCAGCCGTTTGATGTGATGCGCGCTCATGCCCCAATCCTAGTGCGGACAGGATTCCACGGGCGCGCATCACCCCGGCCCCGGGTCAGTCCTCCAGAACGAACGTCACTTCCAGCACCACATGCCAGGCAACAACAGCGCCGTCGCTGATCTCCACCTTCTGTTCCTTGACCCACGCCCCCGTGACATTGCGCAGTGTCTTGTTGGCCCGCTCGATCCCCTCCTTGATGGCAGCATCAAACGAGGTCTTGGAGTTCGAGCTCAGGGTAGTAATACGTGCAACAGACATGCTTCCTCCCAATGGTCGGTTCAAACGCTCAGAGCCTACGCCGCACCCCTCCGCGCCAACAGGGTCCAACGACCACCCCACCCACCCCACCGCCGCGGAGGCCAAAGCCCGTCAGCCCGCCCACCCAAAGCGGCCGTCCGGGAAGGGATCGGAACTGCCCAGCGGAAGCGAAGCGGCAGAGCAAGCGCGCGAGGCGACATTTTGCGTAGTGCCGCGTCGCCGACCGAGGAACGAGGGAGGTGTCTAAGGCACGGCAAAATGCCGTCTTGTGCGCGGAAATCCGCTGAAGCTTCCGGAAACGCAAAAAGCGCCCGCCCCCAAACTGGGAACGGGCGCTTTGCGTGGAGCGAAGGCTAGATCGAGTATTCCGGAGCGGCCCAGACTACGACTTCGGGGTGCTCGTAGAACCGGTAACCCTGGCCGCGGACGGTACGCACGGTGTTGGCGAGCCGGCCCAGCTTGGAGCGCAGCCGGCGGATGTGGACGTCGATGGTGCGCTCGTTCGGCACTTCTTCGGCGTTGCGCCACAGTCCTTCGAGGAGTTCGTCGCGGCCGACGGTGCGGGTGCCGTTCTCCACAAGGTAGTTGAGGAGCTCGAATTCCTTGAAGGTCAGGTTCAAGGATTCGCCGTCGAGGGCGACTTCACGGCGGGCAAGGTCGATGAGAACGCCGGAGGGGCGCGGGTCCTGCGGCTGCTGGCGGGCCGTCTCGGCACGCTGCCGGGCGCCCACGGTGGGGTCACCGAAGGTGGAACGGACGACGTCGAGTGCGGAACCGGGGGCGCTGGCCGGCGCGACGGCGACGGCGGCGTAGCTCTCCGCGCCGGAGACGAGCGACTGGGCATAGGCCCGGATCTCCTGTGCCAGCTTCGCGATGGAGGTCCCGGCAGCTGCTGCGGTTTCCTCATCGATGCCCATGTAGAGCACGAAGCCGCGGGCGACGTTGTCGCTCGGGACGGGACGGACCGGGCTGCCGTTGCCCGGTGCAATCACGGGGGTGGGCGCCGTGGCCGGGGCCGGCGGAACCGCGCGGAGCTGGCCATAGGAATTGGGGTTGTAGCCCTGCGCTGCATAACCCGGGGCCGGGAAGCTGTTGCTGGGCGCGGCGGGGGCGAACGACGGGCGGCCGCCGAATCCCTGGCGGATGCCGGAGGCCTGGCCGGCCTTGCTGGCGTTACGGACGGAGATGTGGACGTATCCGGATGCAACTGACATGAATGCTTACCTCAATGTGAATGGCCGTCATCGCGGCTCGAATGCTACTTTCCCCGCAATGAGTTCTGGGGAGGGGCGCCCGACACTGGGCTGGGGCGAATGCCTAAAAACTTTTGGGGTGTATAAGTTAGGCGTGCATTCGGCAACAGCGCATCTTGGTATCAGCGGGTGGGCTGATCCAGGAAGCTGCGGCTGCAGGTGCTGTTGAGTTCTTGTTCACAATTGAAGTGTGCAACGTAACAATGAAAACTTGCAAGTAACAAAGGGTCGCCACGTCCGCATGGTGAGACAAGATGCGAGTTTGTTGCCTAAATCACAATTCTGCCGGGCCGTTGAAATAACAGATGTTTTTCCGACCGACAGGTCAGTCTTGGAGTTTTGCCGAATATTCTTCGATCCGATGGCCCTGTCGGCAAAAATCATTCACCGCAGGGCAGAATGGCGAAACCCTCGCCTAGCTATCTCGCCAAGTCCACCGTCCACAGAGTGGTCATATCCCCGGGAGCCGAATTTCCCGGCGGAACGGCCCGGACGCCGCCCCGCGGATTCATCTAGCTCGCTAGGCTGGGATTCACAGGTGCCGCATAGGATCCCCAAAGCCCCGCCTAACCGGTAGAACGGAGAGTTGTCCCATGGCCACCTCGCACTCCATGACAAACAACCTTCCCCACCTCACCCACCCGGACGGATCGCCCATCCGGGCCTTGGTGGTGGATGACGAACCCAGCTTGTCCGAGCTCATGAGCATGGGGCTGCGGATTGCCGGCTGGTCTGTTGCCGTCGCGGCCGACGGCCCCGAAGCGGTCAAGCTCGCCAAGGACTTCCGCCCCGACGTGCTGGTGCTGGACGTCATGCTTCCCGGCTTCGACGGCGTCGAACTGCTGGGCAGGATCCGCGCCTTCGCACCGGAGATCCCCGCCCTGTTCCTGACGGCGAAGGACGACGTCCACGACCGGATCATCGGCCTCGCGGCCGGCGGGGACGACTACGTCACCAAGCCGTTCAGCATGGAGGAGGTCCTCCTGCGCCTGCACCGGCTGGTGCAGCGTTCCGGCGTCGCCGCCATGGATACCGCGGAACTCGTGGTCGGTGACCTAGTACTCAACGTCGACACCCGCGAAGTCACCCGGGCCGGCGAGGAACTGCACCTCACGGCCACACAGTTCGAACTGCTGCGCTACCTCATGGAGAACCCGAAACGCGTCATCAGCAAGGCCCAGATCCTGGACCGGGTCTGGGACTACGACTTCGGCGGTCAGGCGAACATCGTCGAACTGTACATTTCCTATCTCCGCAAGAAGATCGAGGCCAACCACCCGCCGATGATCCATACCGTGCGCGGCGCCGGGTACGTCCTGAAGCCCGCGGAGTAACCCCGTGCCCGCCTTCTCCGGCAAGACCCACCTGCCCCGGCGCAACTGGCGCGACCCGTCCACCTGGCACCTGCGGACCCGGCTGGTCCTCGTTGCCATGGCGCTCCTGGTGGCCATCTGCGGCGCCATCGGGCTGTTCAGCTACGCCTCCATGGACGTGTTCCTCACCCGGCAGCTCGACACCCAGCTGAAGCAGGCTTCGGACCGGGCCCGCGATTTCGGCGGCCGGCCCACGCCCGGCAATGCCGGCGGGCGCCAGGACCCGCTGGAGGCCCGGGGCCAGAGCATCGGCACCCTCAACGCACGGATCGTGGACGGTGCCGTCAGCAGCGCCGGCGTCCTTGCCGCGGACGCCACCCGGAAGAGCCTCTCGCCCGAGGACGCACAGGTCCTCGTCGCCGTCACGCCCGACGGCATCCCCGTTGACCGCACGCTCTCCTCCGGGGACTACCGGCTCAACGCCGCGCAATCCCCCCAGGGTGATGTGATCGTTACCGGGCTTCCCCTAGCGGAAAAGCAGAACACGCAGTCTTCGCTGGTCTGGACCATGGTGGTGGTGTCCGCCGGCGGACTCGTCCTTATCGGCCTCGCCGGCACGGTACTCATCCGCCGCACCATGAAGCCGCTCGAACAGTTGTCGGAGGTGGCCACGAAGGTCTCCCGCCTCCCCCTCGACGCCGGCGAGGTGGCACTCGCGGTGCGGGTTCCGGCGTCGGCCGCCCATCCCGGCACGGAGGTCGGCAGCGTGGGCTACGCGCTGAACCAGATGCTGGACAACGTCTCCAACGCGCTCGAGGCGCGGCAGCTCAGCGAAATGAAGGTGCGCCAGTTTGTTGCCGACGCCTCGCACGAGCTGCGGACCCCGCTGACCGCCATCCGCGGCTACACCGAGCTGATGAAGATGACCGAGCACTTCACCCCGGATGGCGAGAAGTCCCTGGCACGGGTGCAAAGCCAGTCCCAGCGGATGACCACCCTGGTGGAGGATCTGCTCCTGCTGGCCCGGCTCGACGAACGGCAGCCGCTCAAGCTCGGCGAGGTGGACCTCACCCAGCTGGCGATCGAGACGGTCAGCGATGAGAAGGTCATGGCCCCCGACCACATCTGGCGGCTGAAACTCCCGGAGGAACCGGTGGTGGTCCGCGGCGACCCGACCCAGCTGCACCAGGTGCTGGCCAACCTGCTGTCCAACGCTCGCAAGCACACCGCTCCCGGGACCACGGTGGTCACCGGAGTGACGCGTTCGGCCGATGGCAGCGCGGTGGTCACGGTGACGGACAACGGCGACGGAATTGCCCCCGACTTCATGAACCACGCCTTTTCCCGCTTCGCCCGTGCGGACGCCGCGCGGAAGAACCCGGCGGCCACGACGGCGGCAGCCACCCGTTCCGCGCCGCCCGGCAGCTACGGCGCGCCGGCGCTGGCCCCGGCGCCCACCGCCGAAGGGACCAGCGGGCTCGGCTTGTCGATCGTCCAGTCGATCATGGAAGCCCACGGCGGCACCGTTGATGTCACGTCGCGGCCCGGCCGTACGGAGTTCGCCCTCCGTCTTCCCGCCGGCCTGCCGGCCACGTAGCCCGCGTGGCCCTGTAGCCCACGGGGCCCTGGCCGCCGTTCGCGAGTCGGTGGTTGCGGCCTGGCGGCGCAAGGCGACACTCCGTCTGCAGTGATCTCCGTTACCAAAATGTGACTCCATCATGAAACTCCTGTACCGTCTTTAGGGTGCGGCCACCACTGGCGCCGCATATCCGGATGGACGCCAAACTCTGCCGCTTCCCGGATCGCTGGACCAGGCAGAGGCGGGGGACCCAGAGTTCCCGGGCATTCTGCATCCATGCGCCCTTGGGGTTAAGCCGACACGCGATCATCCGTGCGGCCGGATTTCTCATCCGAACCCGACAGCTAACTCCGCAGGCGTTTGAGAGGCATCATGACTGACTTCAAGGTACAAACGCGCCCAGAAGGCGCTTCAGGCACATCCCGCTCAACTCGTTCACGCCACCGTGCCGAGTCAGCCACGCCGACGTCGGCCCTGTCCCGGTTTGCCGCGGGCCTCGGTTCAACCGGCCGCCGCGCCGCCGTGGTCGCCACGGCCTGCGCGGTCCTCGTCGGAGTCGGCGCTGCCGGGTACGCCGCCGAGCCGGCCAACCGGCCCTCTGCTGCCATCAGTTCCAGCACTTCCGCCACCACGGCCGATCCGCTGACCCAGCTGAACTTCGAACAGGTCCGCGTCGACTCCCAGACCACTGCGCCTCCCGGCGCCAGCGTCCAGGCGCAGTCCGCCGAAGTGGAGCCGGCCGAGGCCCCTGCACCCGCCCCAGCACCGGCCCCCGCGCCGGCACCCGCTCCGGCACCCGCTCCGGAACCTGTTCCTGCTCCGGCCGCCGCACCCGCACCCGCACCGGAACCGGCGAAGCCCGTCGATGATCCCGCCGGGGCGCAGGCCTACGCCGCCTCCCAGCTGGGATCCTACGGCTGGGCGTCCGGCCAGATGCAGTGCCTGCAGAAGCTCTGGACCAAAGAATCGGACTGGAAGACCACCGCCACGAACAAGAGCAGCGGTGCCTACGGTGTGGTCCAGTCCCTGCCGGCCGAAAAGATGGCCAGCGCGGGCGCTGACTACCGGACGAACTATGAGACCCAGATCAACTGGGGACTGAACTACGTCAAGCAGCGCTACGGCTCGCCCTGTGGCGCCCTGAACTTCCACTTGGCCCACAACTGGTACTAAGCCGGCGGCCCGTCCCGGACGTACCCGCATCAGTACGAAAGCCCCGAACCCTGCGGTTCGGGGCTTTCGTGTGTGCGGCTAGCTGGTGGGCCGGTTCGGAATGTACTGCACCGCCCATTTGTTGCCGTCGGGATCCGCAAAATAGACGAAGTGACCCCAGTCCTGGACATCGACGTCGCTGACGTCCACGCCGTTGTCCTTGAGCTTCTTGTGCGCGGACCGGATGTCGCTGACCACGAGCTGCAGGCTGGGAGCGGTGCCCGGCGGAGCGTCGTTGAGCCCCTCGCCGATGGCGATCGAGCAGCCGGAGCCCGGCGGCGTCAGCTGGACGAAGCGGATGCCGTCCATGGGACGTTCGTCGTAGTCGGCGTTGAAGCCGACCTTGTTGACGTAGAAGTCCTTGGCGCGGTCCACATCGGACACGGGGACAAACACAAGTTCAAGCTTCCAGTCCATGGCCCACAGGCTAGCGCGGGCCATCGCATTCCGGAAGGGGACTGCAGGCGCAGCTTGCAGGCGGGGCGCCCGCGGGACCCCTGCGGCTGCTGCCTAGCCGGCGATTCCGTAGAGGCGGTCGCCGGCGTCGCCCAGGCCGGGCACGATGTAGGACTTCTCGTTGAGCTTCTCGTCGATCGAGGCGAGCACGATAGTCACGTTGGCGTCCGCGAGCTCCTCCTCCAGCTTGGCGAGGCCTTCGGGGGCGGCGAGCAGGCAGATGCAGGTGACATCGGAGGCGCCGCGCTTGAAGAGGAACTTGATGGCCTCGCGCAACGTGCCGCCGGTGGCCAGCATGGGGTCCAGAACGAAGATCTGGCGGTCCGTGAGGTCCTCGGGGAGACGCTCGGCGTAGGTGATGATGTCCAGGGTTTCCTCGTCCCGGGCCATACCCAGGAAACCGACCTCGGCGGTGGGGACCAGCTTGGTCATGCCTTCGAGCATGCCGAGGCCGGCGCGGAGGATCGGGACCACCAGCGGGGTGGGCTTGGTGAAGGCGGTGCCGATGGTGGTGCTGACCGGCGTTTCGATGGTCACGGGCTCGGTGCGGACCTCACGGGTGGCCTCATACGCCAGGAGCGTCACGAGCTCCTCGGTGAGCTGGCGGAAGACCGGGGACGGGGTGTTCTTGTCCCGCAGAACGGTGAGCTTATGGGCGACCAGCGGGTGGTCCACAACGAGAGTGCGCATGGGTCAAAACTATCACCCGGCGGAGGATGACTTTCCCGAGGGCCCGGGCGTATCGGCGTCGTCCTTCTCGGCGGTGCGGCCGCCCACGGAGCGGTCGCTGCCGGCCGCCGCGGCGCCCTCACCGAGGTGGGCGGGGTGGTCAAAGGTGGGCGCGGGACCTGTTTGTTCCCGGTGCCGCAGCACGTGGAAGAGCCTGTGGGCCAAGATCACGATCCCCACCCAGGCCAGCCCCAGCACCCACCCGATGATGACGTCCGTCATCCAATGATGGCCCAGATAGACCCTGCTCATCCCCATCGCGAAGATGAAGATCACACCTGCGGCGATCAGGCCGACGCGGGCAATGGTGCGCTTCACCTGCAGGCAGGCGAGGTAGACCACGAGTCCGATCACCACCGTGGTGTTGAGCGTGTGGCCGCTGGGGAACGACGGCGAGTTCTCGTAGGGCGGCACCGCGTCAGCGTGGTCCGGGCGGACGCGGCCGATCATTTTCTTGCCCAGGGTTGTGGCGGTCACAGAAACGGCGGCGGCGCCGCCGATCAGGATCAGCGGCCGCCAGGTCCGGGAGGTCCAGGTCAGCCAGGCCGTCAGGATGCTGGCCAGGATGGGCATCCCGATGCCTCCGCCGATGTTGGTGAACCCGGTGATAAAGGCGTCCAGTCCGGGGCTGCGCAACTGCTCCATGAACGCCAGCGCCGGCTTGTCCAGGTTCGCGAGGCCGGCGTCGTCCACGACGTTGTCGTAGACCCCTGCACTCACCCGCGCCAGAATCACCACCACCACCCCGCCGATCAGCATCGTGATCCACAGGGCCGCGTAGGGCACCACCCATTTGCCCCAGCGCTGCGTCAACCAGGTCTCAGTTCGGGTGCTCACGGCCGTCTCCTGACTATTCTCTCTTGCACAGCTTGCTTAGGGTCGAAACTATCATTGAGCCATGACTTCCCCGGAGCCGCGCCATGCCGCATGGATGGGCCTTGCCCTCGACGAGGCCCGGCGGGCACTTGCCACCGACGACGTGCCAATCGGCGCCGTCGTGATTGGACCCGACGGCGCACTGCTTGGTTCCGGACGCAACGAACGGGAGGCGCTCGGGGACCCGACGGCGCACGCAGAAATGGTCGCCATCCGTGAGGCCGCGGCGCGGCTGCGGGTCCGACGCGCGCAGCGCGGGCAACGGGACGACGGCTGGCGCCTGGCGGACTGCACCCTGGTGGTGACGCTGGAGCCTTGCGCGATGTGCGCCGGAGCGGTGGTGCTGGCCCGGATTCCGCGGGTGGTGTTCGGGGCCTGGGACGAGAAGGCCGGGGCTGCAGGCTCCGTGTTCGATATCCTCCGCGAGCGCCGGCTCAACCACTGGGTGGAAGTGTATGCCGGAGTCAGGGAGCAGGAATGCGGGACGCTGTTGCGGGACTTCTTCGCCGGACACCGCGGAGCCTGACTAGCTGCCGGCCGCGGAGCCCGTTGCGGCTGCTACCAGGCGGTCGACCCGTTTCTGCCGGGTGGCCGGTGAGTCCAGGCTGAAGGCGCGGAAGTCACCAAGGTCTTCCCGGATCCAGGCCTCCACCTCGGCGATCCTGCGCGTCACCGCGGGCGTCGCAGCGTGGAACAGCCAGGGCACGATCCGTTCCTTGCCCGGTTCGTACTGCCAGAGCCCGATGATTCTCCCGCGGTCCAGGATCGGGTGGTCCGGAAGATCCGCCTGCAGCGCGAGCGAGCCCATGACCGCCCTGCCGGCGGTGTCCCCTCCCGCACTGTCACCTCCGGGGCTGTCCGATGCCAGCAGGTCGGCCGCGTTGCGCCGCAGCAGCACGAGGGAGTCCGTTCCGGCGAGAAGCTGGATCTGTTCCTCCTCCGGTTCTTCGAACCCGGCGAGGCGTTCGACGTCGTCGGGCAGCATCCACAGCGCGTCGCCCCCCGCGGCGGTCAGCGCGGTCGGCACTTCAACGGCGCCGGCGGCGGCCAGCGCCGCCTTGCTCTGCGCCACGGTGAACCCCGTGAACCATTGCGACTGCTTGAGGGTGGCCCCGCCGGTCCAGCCGAGGTAGCGGCTGATCAGTTCGGTGCGCGCCGCCTCGTCATCAAGCGGGCTGGCGGGCAGGTTCCAGAGCTCGTAGGCGTAGCGCTGCTGGTCCAGCCGGCCGTTGGCCGGGACGCGGCGGATCCGCCCCTGCGCCTGCAGGATCCCGAGGGCTGTCGGCAACGTGGTGGTGGCACCCTTCTTCTTGCCTTCCTCCCCGAGGTTGCGGATCGAGTCGCCGAGCTCGTCTTTGAGTTGCCGCGGGTCCATCGGCGCTGCTGCTTCGGCGAGCGTGTGCAGGATCTGTTCCTCCAGGAGCGTGATTTCGCCGCGGTCCACGCCGAGCCGGCCGAGCACCCGGATCGCCTCGGCTGCGTCCTTGCCGAGTTTCAGGGCCCAGGCGAAGTCGTCGCGGCCCAGCACATACGTGCAGCCGCGGGCTGTCGGAAGTTCAAGGATCCGGTGGGAGAGAACATCGGCGTCCACCTGTTCCCGGCGGATGCCTGCGCGGGCAAAGAGCGTAAGGTACGGGTTGGCGCCGCCCACGGACCGGGCCCAGCCGGCCCTGGCGAAGACCTGCTCCGCCGTGCACCCGGCGAGGGAGCCGTCCAGGCCCTGCTTGTGCCAGGCCCAGGCGCGGAGCCGCCCGGGCGTCAGGGTTCCCGCCGGCGGGATGTTCACGGCCGGGGATACGGTGCTGAGCTCGGGCGTCATGGGCTCATTGTCCAACAGCCGGCGCGGCAGGGGAATCATCTGGGGCAGGGAGTCCGGTGGACATGTCCCCCGGACTCTTGGCCCGCAGGCCTGCGTCCAGGGCCGCCAACACCGTCCGGGCCGTGGAATCCCAGCCGGGCAGACGGTCCCGCGCAGCGACCGCACTCGCGCGCCACCGGGTGCGGAGCGACGGGTCCGTGAGCCAGGTCCGCAGGACTCCGGCCAGCGGAGACGGGTCCGTGCCGAGTGCGACGGCGGTGCCCGGCAGCCCCGGCCGCTCCCGCGCCGGCGCTGTCGGAGCTGCCCGCCGGACGCCGGACGCCACGCCCGGCGGGGTCCCGGCAGCAAGCGCCTCGACGGCTCCCGTGCCGGCGCGGACGATCACCGGGACGCCGCGGGCGATCGCCTCCGTGACGACGAGCCCGTAGGTCTCGGTCCGCGAGATGAGCAGGCTGAGGTCCGCGGCGGCCCATTCGGCCTCCAGTGCCCCGCCGCGCAGTTCCCCCGGGGTCCGGATGCGGTCCTGCAGCCCAAGCTGCCGGACGGTGTCCCGGAGTTGCGCGGCATAGGCAGGGTCGGCGGAGTCGGAGCCGACCAGGGACGCCGTCCACGGCAGGTCGGTGAGCCCGGACAGTGCGGCGAGCAGAAGCGGCTGGTCCTTGTTCGGCAGCAGGGCGGCGACCGCCAGGAGGTGCGGTGGCGCCGAGCCGGCGGCCAGCGGGGCGCCCCGAGCGCCCGGGACGGCCACGGTGATGCCGTCCCGACCGTGCCTGGCCCGGAGTTCGGCCGCCGCGAAGCTGCTGGTGCAGATCACGCCGGCAGCTTCCTGCAGCGCCCGGCGTTCCAGCTGCGCGTCTTCCAGCGGCATGTGCAGCAGGATCCAGGCCGGCCGGCCGGCGGCCGCCGCGGCCGCGAGTTCCGCCGGCGCCCCGCAGGCCAGCAGCCCGTCGACGAGAGTCACGCGCCCTGTTGTCCCGGAGTCGTCCAGCAGCAGCGCGCCCAGCCGCCGCCGGTCCGCCGGGCTGCCGCCGGGCCACCCGCCGTCGAGCGGGCACGTCTCCACCTCGGTCCCCAGCCCGGACAGCTCCCGGGCGAGGGCGGCGTTGTAGACGTTGCCGCCGGAGTTGTGCCAGACGTTTCCGGGCACCACCAGCCTGAGGCGGAGGCCTGCCCGGTCCACGGCGGGTTCCTATCGGGCGCCGAAGTCGAGTGAGTAGCTGGCCCACGCGTCGGGGGTCTCGCGGAGCGTGACGTCCAGCCCGGCCAGTTCCTGCCCGTCCTGGCCCCCACGGATTCTGGCTGCCACGGCGTCAGCGACGTACTGTGCCACGGCCTCGGTGGTGCTGAGCTTTCCGGCGAAGTCCGGGTGCTCGTCGAGGTTCTTGAAGTTCAGGCCTTCGAGGACGGAGTCGAGCACCTCACCCGCCTCGCCGATGTCCAGGACGATCGAGTCGTCGTTCAGGGCACGACGCCGGAACGTCACCTCCGTGACGAAGGTGGCGCCGTGCATGCCCTGGGCGGGGCCGAAGGACGGGCGCGGGAGGCTGTGGGCGATCATGAAGTGGCGGCGGACGGTCAGGCTGAACACGGATTACCTCGTGGCTTCTGGGGTCGGGGAATCGCTGGCGGGGTATTCGATGACGTGGCACAGCGCGTCGAGGCTGCCCTCGGAAAGGTGCTGGACGGCGTCGGGGAGCTCTTCGAAGGAGGAGGACCCGGTGAGGAACACGTCGAAGGCGGGGTCCTTCAGGAGGGAGACGGCGAGCCCGAGCCGGTCCGCATTGCTGCGGCGGTGGCGGCGGGCGCGGGCCACCACCCCGACCTGGCTCGCGCGGATGGAGAGCCGGCGGGCGTGGAAGTCTTCGCCCAGCGGGACTGTGACTTTGCGGTCCGCGTACCAGGACATTTCGATGACGTCCCCGTCGTCGCCGGCGAGTTGCAGGCTGCGTTCCAGGCCCTCCTGCGAGGCGGAGCAGTGGATCACGATGTCGCAGTCCGGCAGGGCGTCGTCGGGGTGGCTGAACTCGACGCCGAGGGCTTCCGCGAACGCGCGCTTGGCGGGGTCGACGTCGATCATCTGCAGCCGTCCGAGCGGGAAACCGGCCAGGAGCTTGGCCACCATGCCGCCGACGAGTCCGGCGCCGATCACGGCGACCCTGTCGCCCAGCCGGGGTCCGGCCTCCCAGAGTCCGTTGATCGCGGTCTCGACGGTTCCGGTGAGGACGGCGCGGCGGGCAGGGACGCCGTCGGGGACGACGGTGAGCGATTCGACCGGGACCAGATAGCGGTCCTGGTGCGGGTAGAGGCAGAAGACCGTCTTGCCCTGCCAGTCCGCCGGGCCGGCCTCGACGACGCCGACGGAGAGGTAGCCGAATTTCACCGGGCCCGGAAACGAGCCTTCCTGGTTGGGGGCGGCCATTTCGGCCGCGACGCACTCCGGCACGTGGGCGTTGTGGACCACGAGTTCGGTGCCCTTGCTGATGCCCGAAAAGAGGGTGCGCACCAGCGCTTCACCCGGACCGGGTGCGGGCAGGTCTTCGCGCCGGAGCTCGCCTCTTCCGGGTCCGACGGTCCAGTACGCGGTTGCTGTGGGCTGCTGTTCAGAAATACTCATCTGGCTTATGAATCTAGTGCCCGCCCCCGGGTGCAGGGAAGCCTGTCCCCTCCCGGCGGGTCGCTTCCCGGCACTCCGGCTTCCGTGGGGGGCTGCCGTTTTGTGGATGGGCGCATTGCTCCGGTAGCCTATACAGGTTGGTGACGTGTCCGAGCGGCCGAAGGTGCAACACTCGAAATGTTGTTTGGTGAAAGCCAACGTGGGTTCAAATCCCACCGTCACCGCCGATGAGAAAGGTCCTGCTCCCCTTGTAAACAAAGGGAAGCAGGACCTTTTGTTTTGTCTAGGACAGGCCAGCGGTAACGCAGCAGTAACAGAATTCCTGCAGTGCTACGTTTCCAGCAACATCACTGGAACCCCGCCTCGTCCCTCCGCTCCCCTGCAATGCTGTCCTGCTCGCGGTGATGACCACGGCCCCGTCAGGCAGAATGGCCTCATGTGCGGCAGATACGTGATGTCCAAGGCCACCGGTGACCTTCTGAGCTACTTCGATGCCAAGGAGGTGGAGGGTACCCCTCCCCCGCCCAGCTGGAACGTGGCGCCAACCCAGGATGTCCCCATCATTGCCGAGCGTCTCGACGAAGGCAGCATCGAGCGGCATCTGCTGGTGGCCCGCTGGGGCCTGGTGCCGTCGTGGGCCAAAGACATCAAGATCGGCAACAAGCTGATCAACGCCCGCAGCGAGACCATCCTGGAGAAGCCGTCTTTCCGGAAAGCCGCCATCAAACGCCGGGCAATCGTGCCTGCGGACGGTTACTTTGAGTGGCAGAAGACCGAAGACGGCAAGAAGATCCCGAACTACCTGTACTCGGAGAACGAGCCCCTGTTGGGCTTCGCCGGCCTGTACGAGTTCTGGGCTGATCCTTCCCTGCCCGAAGGCGACCCCGGCCGCTGGCTCCTCAGCTGCACTGTCCTGACCACAACCACCCAGGATGCCTTGGGACACGTCCATGACAGGTCCCCGGTCATCATTCCGCGGGACCGGTTCGCTGAGTGGCTGGATCCGGACCTGACCGACAAGAACGACGTCCAGCACCTGCTTGACTCCCTGCCGGAGCCGACCCTGACACCAAGAATTGTCAGCACGAGGGTGAACAGCGTCCGGAACAACGGACCTGAGCTCATCGAGCCAGCCGAGTGAGCATTTCGACCGAAACCTTCAGCTGGCTACCTGAGGCGTTAGACCCTGTCGCGCTACGCTTGGCCAGAGCGGACGCATTTGCCTTCGAGATCGGTGACCTGGCCACCAAATGGTCCTTGGACGGACCATTGGACTTTGAACAGGTTCGAAGGGACGGCCTCGCGCAGATGGTCGTAAAGTCGCTGCGGCCGGTTCCTCCGGAGGCATCCTTGTTGTTCAGTGAGGCCGTAAACCATCTTCGCGCCGCTGTTGATAACGTCATCTGGTACATCGTCGAACAAGAACATGGCTCCATAGCCGGCCCGATGGCAGCCATGGTCAACATGCCGATTGTTGAGTCGCAGGAAGCCCTGGACAAGTGGCTCGGGAGACGAAACAAGATTCCCGCCTTTGGCCCTGAGACCCGATTGGGCCGACGCCTGCGCGCGCTCCAGCCCTTTGTCGATGTGCAGAGCTCGGTGCCATCAATGGGCGAGGTCCTAGCTGCCATAATGAGTCTGGACGTCGAATCAGCTCATCCCCTCCGCCTCTTGCAGGCCTACTCAAACGCCGACAAACACCGCTCGATTCGTGTCGCCGCGGGAAGAACCTTCAGCTCATGGGATGCCATCCCTCTGGCTGGCCAGGATCTTGCCCCCCGGGAACTGAAAGTGGGGGATCCCCTCGGGCGCCCATCACCTTGGGGCCAGCTGTCCATTGTGGAGACCAACACGGCGGTGATGGTCCAACGACCGGGACCCTTCTCGACTTGGGTAAATCCCGTCAAAGAGCTCAACGCAATGCGCCGGCACATCAGCCAAGTCGTCGTTCCCATGTTGCTCACAGGACTGGAGATGCCAAAGGGATTACCCCCTTCAATCGAAACGGGCGATAGCGGCAAGACCAGCCGGGAGCGACTTATCTCCGGCGAGTGGGACGACGCTGAAGCGCGCTTGATCCCACTTATGCGGACCCGATTCCAAGAGGCCGAAAAAAGAGGGGTCCAATTCGCCCCGGTGGTGGATGATTCGGGTTCGGTAACAAAGCCTGAGGCGGTAGGTCCATGAGCTCCGTCTCCCCCAAATTCTGTGGCGGCTTCCAGCAAAAGTTGGAGGAGTCCTGTCACGCTTGTAGTCCGGCAGACACTAAGCGAGGCCGGAGATGTGATAGGAGCTGGGGACCATGACGGAATTTACTAACCCGCCAAAAACGCCGACGCAAAGAGACTTCTTTGTGCCAGGCGCCGAGGGATCAACTGCGGACTCCTTGGATGCATGGCGAGCCTTTGCCACCGAGGCAGTCGGAGGGGCAACGGACCGGAAGGTTCAGCGGCTCGTCTACCGCCACAACGGTGAAGTACTCATCTCAGAAGTTGGTTACCGGGAGCATGATGGAACCGCGCCTTGGTTGGTCACTGCCATTTTTGAACCAAAAGAACCACAAGGCGCAAACAGTCCATGGAGTATCAGCATTGTCCGGATGGTCAACGGAAAGCTTGTCTCACGGAACCCTCCGATCATGGTTTCCCAGTCGGATGTTACTGAAGTTCTGGATTTCCCGGTACCTGAGGCAGTGCACGGCGAAGAAGGCGGCGACGAAACTGACAGCCAGCGCTCATAATGCAGTGCGGCAGGCACGTCTTCTGTCATATCCGCCACGCTACTGGTCCGGCCCTCCAGTCGGCCATCGTTCCGTCAGGGGCAGGAATGCCGTTTCGTATGCATCACTGAGGAGCGAGTTGTCACGATCCTCATGAAGATTCGGCAGAACTTTCGGGAGCGCCAGCGCCAGCGGCCAAGTGTACAACTCGTCATTGGCGACGATGTCTTCGAGGCCCGCTCCCACTTCTGACGGGGAAAGTGCCGCCAGCAGTTCCAACTCGCGCAGTGAGATTGTCATGGTGGGTATTCCTGGGTCCGGGAGCACTTCGCGCACCGGCGGAGTGTTCGCCGTGTAGAAGGGCTCAGCTGTGACAACAAGCCCAACCAGCGGTCGGTCGGCTGGAATGTGGGCGTAGGCGGGGTTTCCGGCGCGTATTTCGTCTGCATTGTTTCTGATCTGCCCGAATGCCTTTCCGAGGACAGTATTTGCCTGCTTTACGCCGTCAGGGGTTCCAGCCTTGGCTGCGTATCCCATCCGAGCGGACTTGCACTCGATAAGCACCGTGACCTGGGGTGTTACGAGGAACCAGTCCGACGAATCAACCCCACCCCGCTTCTTTTGCTCCCAACGGAATTCTTCAATGACCGTGTGCTCGCCGCTGTGCCGCAGCTGCCGGCCGGTGTACGCCTGAACCCGCATTCCGAGCGCGGCGCCGAAATTATCTCCGGCCCATTGACGCATTCCCCGGTAATACAGGTTCTCCGTGGTCATTGCCCGCAAAACAAACTGAGGCTGAGGGGCATATCGGAGCCCATCCCCTATATCAATCAGCGGCGTCTTCACGAGGGGGTTGTAGCTGTAGCGCTGAAGGTAGTCGGGAAGCTCCGGCGCCGAACGTCCGTCCTCCCTCGCTTCTTCAACGGTGGCAGTAAGAATATCGAGCACCCGCAAACCAACCTCGGACGGGACGACACGGTCTACCTGCGAGTACCAGTCAGCCGTGAAAACAGCCGGGTCAAAGACGCCGTTGTTATGCATCACGCCAACAAAAATGATGAACGAAGCACTCAGTGCCTGCTCGATAGTTCCGCCGAGGACGTCCTTCCACTCGTCCGGTTCCGGCCGACGGTACTGCTCCGGCACATCTGTGTCGGAAAACAGGATGTAGGGCCTGGCCAATTCCTCCATCACGGAGCTTTGGTAGGGAAACTGCTCGTATGCGTAGCGCCCAAGCATCAGCGCCAAGTCGGCCATGGTCATTGAGGCGCCAACTATTGGATTGTCGTGGGCTTCCGTGAACAGGTTTCGCATGGTGATGAAACGGCCCGGGCTCATTTCCCTGTTGCGGTGTCCGTTCACGTTCCCGTACACGAGCGAATCCCGGGCAGCGGCTGCTAAAAACCACGGTGGGAACCCCTTGACCCAACGGTCATCCCATGCCGTCGTAAGATCCTGGTGTCTTGTCGCCTCCGCAGCAAGGAACGGGATCAGATCATTCGGATTGTACTTCCGCACTTCCTCTCGGAAGTGGATGTAACGGACCTTCCTGGGCGCCATCAGTCTCCTTGCTCATCCACAGTTTAGAGTGCCCCGACCTGGATGGTCTGATCCTTAGGAGGGCGTACTGCGGTCGTCAAGTTCTTGAGACAGTTCGTGGTTGATTCGAGTTACGCGGCCAGGGGTTCCTGGGCACGGGTCTGATGGGTGGCGAGGGCTTCTGCCGGAGGGATGCCGCCGGCCCGCCGGTTTGGCCGGCGGCGGTTGTACCAGCCCTCGATATATTCCATGACAGCGGTTCTAGCGGCGAGCCGGTTGCCGAAGGTGTGATGGTGGTACATCTCGGTCTTTA